>NZ_JARAYJ010000007.1:0-369204 GCF_033794345.1 Streptomyces niveiscabiei | reverse complement strand
CGACGGCACGTTCTTCGAACCTCAAGCCGTCCCCCAAGCCGCCTGAAACATCACCAATCAACCGACCCGCCCCTTGACGAAAGAGATAGGGGCACCCCCTTCAGCCGCCTTCAGCCCCCTTCAAGAAGCCGGGGCCGGGGGCCAGGCTCGGTCACGTCACCGGGCCCGGCCCCCGAAGGGTCAGTTCCGTATGTTCCAGCGCTGGTTGTCGCCTCCCGTGCAGTTCCACACCTGGATCTTCGTCCCGTTGCCGGTAGCCTGCCCGGCCGCGTCCAGGCACAGGCCGGACGGGGCGCCGGTGATGGTGCCGTCGGCGTGGAACGTCCACTTCTGGCTGCCGCCGCCCGTGCACGCCGCGATGACGGCCGGGGAGCCTGCGGTGCCGCCCGGCGCGTCCAGGCAGAAGGTGTCGTAGACCCGCAGTTCACCGGTCGAGGTGCTCGCCCACCGCTGGTTGGCGCCGCCGTTGCAGTCCCACAGCACGACCTGGGTACCGGGGGTCTGCGACTGGTTGGGCACGTCGACGCACCGGCCGGAGGCGACCGCGGTGATCGGTCCGGTCGTGCCGCCTCCCCCGCTGCCGGGGGTGAGGGACAGGTTGTCGAACTGGGCCGTCTCGCCCTGGCTGGTCGCGTAGCCGACCTGGCCGCCCGCCCAGGTGCGGTCGTTCGCGGAACCGACCGTCGTGCCGTCGACGGCGGCGGTGACGGTGGTGCCGGAGAAGGTGAGGGCCAGGGTGTGCCACCGGCCGGTGCCGAACGCTCCGGTCGTGCCGCGCGCGAGGGTGGTGACGCTGCCGTTGGTGTTCGAGTTCAGGATCTGCCAGGCCCCGGTGTCGGCGACCCGCAGGTGGTAGGCGTTCAGCCCGCCGGTGCTGCTGTAGTCCTGGCTGTTGGCGCGGCCGATCAGCTCGACGTAGCCCGGCTGTTCGAGCAGGACGTCGGACGACATCGTGTAGTTGCCCCAGCCGACGTCGCCGAGCAGGGCGTGCGGGTCGGAGAGCGCGTCCCACGTGATGGGTTTCTGGGGGCTCATCTGGCGCACGCACCTGCCGGTCCGGCCGCCGCCGCAGGCCGTCACCTCGAAGGCGCCCTGCCAGTCCATGAGGTACTTCGCCTCGGTGCCGACGGCGTAGCCGTCGAAGGAGTCGCTGTACGGCAGGCTCATGGCGCCCGGGGCGGGTCCGGTGGCGGTGCCTCTGCCCTGGCCGGTCGTGGTGGTGAGGGTGTAGACGCGGTGGGGCTGCACGGTCAGGCTGAAGGAGCCGTTGGCGGGGGTGATGTCGGCGGTGTGCTGGAACTGGTCGGCCGGGTTCGCGGAGTTGACGTCGGTCGACCAGACGTGGACGGTTCCCCTCGACAGGCCGCCGGTCACGGTGAGGTCCAGGGTCTGGGCGCCGCCGGCGTCCGTGGTCTCGACGACGGTGGAGTAGTCGCCGCCGCCGGGGGACTTCAGCGAGACGTAGCTGCCGTTGTTCCGGTTGCCGCCGAGGTAGCCGCTGGAGGAGTCGAGGTACTTCCAGCCCGGGGCGGTGAACTGGGTGGTGTGCGCCATGACCCAGGCGTTCCTGCCGACGCTGTAGTGGCCGGACCACGGCTGCGCGGCCAGGGCGAGGCCCATGGTGGGGTACGGCAGGTTGGGGGTGAGCGCCGCGATCACCGGCCAGTTGAGGTAGGAGGTCATCCGGCCGTCGATGTATCCGCGGTTGATGCCGCGGGCCATGGCCGCCGCTCCCGCGTTGTAGTCGTCCGAGCCGTTCTCGCTGGCCCACAGCGGTTTGCCGGTCGAGGTGGCCGCCGACGGCACCGAGCAGTTGGTCTGCGCGGACCGGTAGCCGCAGGGGTAGTGCGTGCCGATGACGTCCACCGCCGCCCGGAACGCCGCGTTGGCGTTGATGTCGCCCGCCACGGCCCAGTCCGAGTCGGCGGCGACGATCTTGACGCTGCCGTAGCCGCCGGCGTTGAGCGCGTTGCGCAGTTGCACGTACCAGGAGACGTTGTAGCCGCGCTCGTTCCAGCCGCCGAGGTAGTCGATGGTGAGCCCGTGCTGCCGGGCGCAGCCCAGCCACGAGACCAGGTAGCCGATCATGTCGGTGGACCAGAAGTTGCCGCCGCCGATCCAGCCGGGCGCGCCCCAGGCGAGGCCGGCGAGTTTGATGGCGGGGTTGCGGGCCTTGGCCTGCTCCATGAGCCACCACTCGTAGCCCCGGTCGCAGTTCAGGTCGGAGCGGGTGTGCTGGTGGCTCGGTTCGGCGCCGGAGGTGGAGTTGGTGTCGCCGCCGATCTCGGCCTTGAGGATCTGGAGGGAGGCGCCGTAGCCGGGCTTGAAGAGGTGGTCGAGGAGCTGGCCGCGCTGGGGTTCGGGGTAGTCGATCAGGAGTCTGCTGTTGCCGCCGCCTCCGCTGATCGCGCCGACGCCGTCGAAGGTCCGGCCGGCGGACGTGCCGTCGATGGTGAGGGAGGTCGCGGCGTGGGCCGGGGCGGCGACCGTGCCGACGAGGCCGCCGGCGGCCAGCACGAGGCCCGTGAGCACGGCCGTCGGGACACGCAGGCGCCGCAGCAGCCGTCTGAATACGGACACGGTGGGTTCCTTTCGCAGGTCGGTGGGGTCCACGCCCGGGGCAGCCCGGAGCGCCGTCGCGGGTGTCGCGTCCGGCTGCGGGCCGGGGTGGCGGGTGTGTCGGGGTTTCGCGCGGGGACGGCCCGATGCCCGCGACCCCGCGAGATCCGTACGCCCCGGGTGCGGGGTCGTCAGCGGTAGCCGGCGGCGGTGATGTTCGCCTGCACCGCGTTGTCGGTCGCCTCGGAGGGGTAGCCGGCGACGATCGCGCCCTCGTAGAAGGTGCCGGCGCTCAGGTTGGCGCCGCCGCCCGGCTTGCAGCAGTCGCCGCCGCTGCCCAGGACGATGGCGCCCTGCTTCTTCATCGGGCTGTAGCCGGCGGGAAGGGCGCCGTCCCAGAGGGTGGTCAGGGCACCGGACTGGGCGTTGCCGCCCTTGAGGGCGAACCGCGAGGTCCCGTTGTTCTTGAGCATCGCGGTGACGAACCTGTTCGGGAACGCCCGCTGGCCCGGGTTCCAGGACTGGCTGCCGCCGGAGTACAGGCCCCATTCGAGGTCGGCCTGCACCCAGGGGCCGCTGCCGGCGCAGCCGCCGAACCAGCACTGGGTGCCGAAGTTGATCGCGTCCATCGCCCCGGCCGCGTCGGCCTTGCGGGTCGTCTCGCTGTTGCCGTAGTCGAAGCAGCAGCCCGCGTTGACATGGGTGCCGCTGGTGACCATGTACGCCCCTTCGGGCGCGGCGCCGGTCGGTACGCCCGTGAGGTGGCCGTCGCGCCAGTAGCTGTTACCGGGGTTGATGTACAGCGCGTACGCCTTGGTGCCGCCCGCGGTGAGCGACTCGGAGGTCGCCTTCGCGGGGCTGCTCTGGCTGGAGCCGGGGACCTGCGCCGAGCCCTGGTACCACAGGTCGTTGCCGCGTCCCGACTGGTCGCGGACGACGGTGATCACGCAGGTGGTGCCCGCGCAGAACGCGTCCTGCGCGGCGGCGTCGACGAAGCCGCCGGGTGCCCGCAGGCCGATGTCCCTGGTGGTGTTGTCGGAGGCCCGCCTGACCTGGTAGAGGGAGCCGCTGTACGCGCCGTACAGGGCGCGCACCGTGCTGTGCGCGGCCACACACGCGGTGCCGCCCGACGCGTAGATGTCGCAGGGTCCGGAGCCGCCCGCGGGCGGAGGCGTCGACATGGTCCACTTCTGGTTGCTCTGGCCGTTGCAGGTCCACAGGATGACCGGGGTGCCGTTCGCCGTGGCCGCCCCGCTGACGTCGAGGCAGAATCCGGAGGCGGTGGCGGTGACGGAACCGTCGGGGTTCTGCCGCCACACCTGGGTCGCCCGTCCGTCGCACGGGCGGACGACCGCGGCGGCTCCGGGAGTGGTCCGGGTGTCGCCGGCGTCCGCGCACCGGGTGCCGTTCAGCGTCCTCAGCTCGCCGGCCGCGCCGAACTGGAAGGCTTGGCCGGCCTGGCCGCCGCAGTCCCGGATCTCCAGCGCCGTGCCCGGGGTGTCGGCCCCGCCCTTGACGTCGAGGCATCGTCCGGACGCCGAACTCACCAGCGCCGGGCCGGACTCGGGGGCCGGCCAGGTGGGGGTGGCGGCCAGGAGCATGGCCAGCACGGCCAGCACCCCTGTCACGGCCGGCGCGGGTAAGCGGGAGAGGCGAGCCGTGATGCTGCGGGGCGGAGCGGATGGAGACTGCATCCTGTGTCCTCGGCTGGGCGGGGGTGGGGGGTGGGGAGTGCCTTGCCGGTGCGAACGGGATGTCGTCGTCCGCTCCTGTCCACTGTCCGCGTGTGCCATGGAGCACCCAGACATCCCATGTTGCCAGTGATTCCACAGGCCCATATCCCTGTCAAGAGCCCTGTCTCAGCGAATTCTGGATCCGATACATCCAATGTTTCTGCTGGTCAGCCCGGCCTGAGGGCATGCCGAGACCCGCGTCCGGCGACGGCCGCCGTACCGGGCGCGGGTGTACGCCGGAACGGCGTCAGCGGGGGCCGACGTCCCGGTTGTCCCCGGGGGCGTTCTCGCGGGACCGCTGGTCGAACCGCCGTCGCGCTCCCGACGGCGGGTGGTGCCTCGGTCGTACGGCTCTCATCTGGTCTCCCTGCCGTCTCGGCGCGAACCGGTCGGGTCGTGGGGACGGCGCCGGCGATTGCCGGGCGCTGGGACGTGCCGCTGTGCGGTGGGACGCGGAGAGGTCGCGGAGGGGGATCGTGCCCCCGGCGTCACGGGGCTGTCCGTGGTGGGGAAGCTCCGGCTGCGCACCTTGGCGCCGAATCGATTCGACCGCCGATCGCGGTGTTCCGCAAGACGTCTGCGCCGTCGAAAGGTTGCGGCGCGGCGGGAGGCGGAACGCAACGCCGGTGCCCACCGGGCCCTCCCGGCGGGAACGGCCGGTGGATCGGAGGTCTCCGCGAGGGTGGCCGGTACGCCGGTGAGCGGCGAGGCGAGCGGGCGGCCGGTCCAGGAGGGCGGGCGGGGGAGGCACTCGCCGTCGCGTGCCGGTCTCGCTCCCCGCGTCGGTGAGCCGTTCGCCGCGCGGCGGTCCGCGGGCGTACGCGTCATCACTCACGGCCCGGATGTCGAAGCGCTTACGTCGAACCGATTCGCCTGATTCCACCGGCATATGAGCCACCGGGACGGGTGGGCGAGGGCCGAGTTCCCGTCCCGGGCGGCACCGGACGTCCGGCCCGTGGCCGCGCGGGGCATCGGTCGCTTCGAGAGCGGGCGCGGGCAGGATCACCGCGCCGGGAGGCCGCGTCGGTGGACGGCACCTGCGCAGACCCGCCCGAACCCGAACACCACCCGCCCGCCCGTAACCGCCCGAACCGGAACGCCGCCGGGCCGACGCGGGCCGCCCGGACACGAACGCCGCCCGGCCGAGCCCGAACGCCCAAGCCCGAACGCCGCCCGGCCGAACGAGAACGCCCGAATCCGAACGCCGCCCGGCCGATGCGGGCCGCCGGATCACGGTCGGCCACTCGCGTCCGCCCCCGCGCGATCACGCCCCCAGGCGCCGTCCCTACCGCGCCCCCGCCCCACGAGACCCGCCACGGCCTACGGCAGGCGCCAGTCCACCGGCTCGGCGCCCTGCTGTACGAGCAGTTCGTTGGCGCGGCTGAAGGGGCGGGAGCCGAAGAAGCCGCGGTCGGCGGACATCGGGGAGGGGTGCGCCGACTCGATCGCCGGCAACTGGCCCAGCAGGGGACGGAGGTTGCGGGCGTCGCGGCCCCAGAGGATGGACACGAGCGGCTTGCCGCGCCCCGCCAGCGCTCGTATCGCCTGCTCGGTGACCGCCTCCCAGCCCTTGTCGCGGTGTGCGCCAGGCTTGCGGGGAGCGGTGGTGAGCGCCCTGTTGAGCAGGAGCACACCCTGCCGTGTCCACGGCGTCAGGTCGCCGTTCGAGGGCCTGGGCAGTCCCAGGTCGGTGTGCATCTCCCGGAAGATGTTCTCCAGGCTCCCCGGCAACTGCCGCACCTCGGGCGAGACCGCGAAGCTCAGCCCGATCGCCATCCCTGGCGTGGGGTAGGGGTCCTGTCCGACGATCAGGACCCGGACGTCGTCGAAGGGCTGCTGGAAGGCCCGCAGGACGTTCGCCCCGGACGGCAGGTAGGTCCGGCCCGCCGCTATCTCCCCCCGGAGGAAGTCGCCCATCGCCGCGATGCGTCCGGCCGCGGGTTCGAGAGCCTTCGCCCAGCCCTCTTCAACAAGTTCATGCAAAGGTCGTGGTGCCACAACGCGTCACCCTACGGGTTCGTATCGTCGGCGGTCGAGTACGGCCCGACCGGGGCAAGTCACCCAAAAATCATGCTGATCACGTCTGATCCGCACGTAACTCATCAGACAAAACAGGACGGATACCGCTCACCCTCACCCTCCCCGAACGGAGGAACCCGGGAAACCAGTAACATGCGGCGCCATGAGTTCCCCCACTGGGCCCGCGTCCGGCCTGCCAGTACGAATGCCGCGCCCCCGTCAGCCCGGGCGCCACCGCCGACCCGAGCCCCTGGCCGCCCCCGAGGGCGCGCCCGCGCTCGTCCTCGCGGTGCCGGGCACGCCCGGAGAGGGCACCCGGGGCCTCGCCGAGGAGATCGTGAGCATCGCCCGCTCCGAACTCCCCGGCCTCGACGCGCGCATCGGATATCTGGACGGGGACGACACCGAGTACCCGACCCTCCAGGCGGTCCTCGCGCACGCCTCCGACGAGCGCACGGCGCGCTACGAGCAGGCGCTCGCCGCCGGGCTCGACGTCAAGCAGCCCGACGGTCCCGTCGCCGTCGTCGTACCGCTGCTGGCCGGGCCGGACAGCGCGCTGCTGCGGCAGGTCCGGCAGGCGGTGATGGAGAGCAAGGTCGCGGCGGATCTGACCGACGTCCTCGGTCCGCATCCGCTGCTCGCCGAGGCGCTGCACGTCCGCCTCTCCGAGGCCGGGCTCGCGCGGGCGGACCGGGCGAGGCTGTTCACCGTCGCCACCGCGGCGGACGGGATCATCCTCGCGTCCGTCGGGGGCGACGAGGCGGTGCAGGCCGCCGGGATCACGGGCATGCTGCTCGCCGCGCGGCTCGCCGTGCCGGTGATGGCCGCCGCGCTGGACCAGGAAGGGTCCGTGGCTTCCGTCGCCGAGCAGCTGCGGGCGTCCGGGTCCCAGCAGCTCGCGCTCGCGCCGTATCTGATCGGGCCCGAGATCGACTCCGTCGTGGTCGAGGAGGCCGCGAAGGAGGTCGAGTGCGCGGCTGCGGAGGCGCTGGGGCCGTACCCGGCGATCGGCAAGCTGGCGCTGGCCAAGTACACGACCGCGCTGGGGATCGCGCCTCAGCAGGCACCTGCGGTGCGCTGAGCAGGCAAGGACGCTGTACGTCCGGAGGGTCCGCTTCCCTGTGGGGGTGGGCCCTTCGCCTATTGGGGTGCCAGTGAGGGGAGTTCGGCGGGTGCGGGATGTTCGTGGCTTGTCGCGCCCACGCGGCGGTAGCCGCAGATTCAATACAGCCCCGCGCCCCTAAAAGACTTCGACCTCAGCGGGTCAGTAGTCCTGCCAACGCCTGCTCCGCCTCTTGCAAGTGCGCCGAGGGCGTGCCGTTCGCCGACGTGCGGACTTCCCGCGCGCACGTGTCCAGCAGTGTCAGCGCATGGTGTGCCCTCGCCTTGCGTTCCCTCATCGGGTTCAAAGGGTGCGTCAGAGGTGACACCGCCTGGCGGACCCTCGGCAGCAGCGCTTCCAGTTCCGTCACTCTCCCCCCGTGCACCGCCTGAAGCGTCCGGCGGATCCATGCGTCCGTCACCATGTTCGTCGTGTTGGGGAGGACGAACATCACCGCCAGGGCCGCGGCCAGGGCGCCCAGGCCCGTTTCCGCCAGGCGCAGGGCCAGGAGTGACGGGGTCAGGACGCCCAGGACGCCGTACAGGAGTTCCACCAGCAGCGTCACCCACAGCATCATCCACGTGTACGACACCGCCGCCGTGTAGAAGATGCCGAAGACCGCCGCCGCCAGGCCGATCGCCGTGGGGACCGGGGCGCCGTTCAGGGGGACGGCGATCAGGAGGCCGACGGCGATGCCGACGACCGTGCCGAGGACCCGGCGGAAGCCGCGTACCAGGGTCTCGCCGCGCGACGTCGTGTTGACGAAGATCCACCAGGTGGCGCCGACGGCCCAGTACCAGCGGTCGGGGGAGAGCGCCTGGCCGGCGAGGAGGGCGGCCGTGGCGGCGGTGGTCGCCTGGACGGCCTGGCGGGAGGTGACGCGGGCCATGCCTGGGACGGTCACGGCGGGGGGCGCGGGGAGGCCGCGTTCGTAGCACCACAGGCCGAAGCGGACGGTGGCGGCGACCAGCAGGGAGAGCAGGACGGCGGCGTACAGCTCGGGCAGGTGCGCCGGGGTCGTCCCGAGGACCAGGGTCACGAAGAACGCCATGAACGCGAAGACGCCGAGGGCGTGGCCGCGCGGGCCCCAGCGGCGCGCGTACACGCCGGCGCCGATGACCGCGAGGAAGGCGAGGCCGCGAGCGAGGGGACGGTCGTGCACGGCTGCCGCGAGCGTGAAGACGGGAAGCCCTACGGCGGGCAGCAGCGCGGTCGTGACGGCCTGGCCCCGTACGGTCGCGTCCGTCACGGTGAACAGGGCGAGGAGGGCCGCGAGGCCGCCCGTGACGGCGGCGACGAGGGAGTGCCCGGCGGCGGCGCAGGCCGCGACGGCGAGGCCGACCCCGAGGACGGCCCGGGAGGCGGCGCGCAGCCTCGTCCGCCCCGGATCGGGAGCCGTGAACACCTTCCTCAGCATCTGCCACCCACCCCTTGCGACTCTTCCGGCACGAGAAAGGCGCCGCGGGTCTCCGCAGCGCCATCGACGCGATTATCAGACCATCCACGGCCCTTCTGGCTCAAGTGACGTCGTATCGAGTGGTCCATTGGCTCAGCCGATCCGGCTGGGGCTGGGCCGGTTCCAGGCCAACGGACCACCCGCGCGCCCCGCGCATACGCGTACGCCGGGTCGGGTAGGCCGATCCCGACCCGACAGAAAGGGAGCCCCATGAGCCACCAGAGCGACGGCGCGCTGCCGTCCGCGTTCACGGCCACCGGATCGTCGTCCTTCCTCGACTTCCTCGGCGCGCAGGCCCCCGAGCTGCTGCCCTCGCGCCGCGCGCTCCCGCAGGTTCCCGGTTTCGAGGCGCCGCACGGGACGACGATCGTCGCGGCGACATACGCGGACGGCGTGCTCCTCGCGGGCGACCGGCGGGCGACGATGGGGAACGTCATCGCGAACCGCGAGGTCGACAAGGTGTTCGCGGCCGACGAGTACTCGGCGGTGGCCATCGCGGGCACGCTCGGCTTCGCGATCGAGCTGGTCCGGCTCTTCCAGCTGGAGCTGGAGCACTACGAGAAGATCGAGGGCACCGCCCTGTCCCTGGACGGCAAGGCGAACCGCCTCACGACGATGGTGCGCGGCAACCTCGGCATGGCCATGCAGGGCCTCGCGGTCGTGCCGGTCTTCGCCGGGTACGACGTCGACCGGGGCGAGGGGCGCATCTTCACGTACGACGTGACCGGCGGCCGGTCCGAGGAGTCCTCGGGGTTCGCGGCGACCGGCTCGGGCTCGGTGTACGCGCGCGGCTCGCTGAAGAAGCTGTACCGGCCGGGGATGAGCGAGGCGGACGCGGTCACGGCGGTCGTGCAGGCGCTGTACGACGCGGCCGACGACGACTCGGCGACCGGCGGCCCCGACCTCTCGCGCCGCCTCTTCCCCCGGGTGTCCCTGGTCACGGCGGACGGCTTCCGCATGCTGGACCCGGAGGAGGTCGCGGAGGTGTCGCGAACGGTGGTCGAGGGCCGCAGGGACGCGCCGGACGGGCCCCGGGCACCGGTGCTGTGAGGAGGGGTGGCGGGGGTGGCGCTGGGCGTCCGAGGACATGCGGCACCGGGCGTGCCCTGAGCGCGCCGCGCGTGTTCGCGAAGGGGCCGGGCCCGGGCGTGCCCTGAGCGCGCATCCGGTGCCGCGCGCCCGCTGCGCCCCGGGCGCTCACCGCAGGCCCCCTCGCTGGGCCATTGGTACAGTCGCCGGTGATCATCAGCGCACCGGGAAGGCCGACGGCATGGCGGTGGACGAGCTCGACACGCGCATCCTGCGGCTGCTGCTGGAGCAGCCCCGCACCAGCGTGCGCGAGTACGCGCGGATCCTCGGGGTCGCCCGGGGCACGCTCCAGGCGCGGCTCGACCGGCTGGAGCGCGACGGGGTGATCACCGGCACGGGCCCCACCCTCTCCCCCGGCGCGCTCGGCCATCCGGTCCTCGCGTTCGTGCACATCGAGGTCACCCAGGGCCACCTCGACGACGTCGGCGAGGCGCTGGCCGCCGTACCGGAGATCGTCGAGGCGTTCTCGATCACGGGCGGCGGGGATCTGCTGACGCGGGTCGTCGCGCGGGACAACCTCCATCTGGAGGACGTGATCCAGAAGCTGATCAGCGTGCCCGGGGTGGTGCGTACGCGGACGGAGGTCGCGTTGCGCGAGCGGGTGGCGTACCGGCTGCTGCCGCTGGTGGAGTCGGTGGGGCGGGCGACGGCGAAGTAGCCGCGCCGAAACTTCCATACCCGTCCCTCCCGTTGACGTGCCACTGCCCCCTGCCTATCTTCTGGACGATCTCTCGAACGGCACCCGAAATCTCGAACACCCCCTCGCCCCTCACGCCCGCAGAATCGAGGAGCACATGACCCCGCCCCTCTCCCGACGCACCCTCCTCAGGAGCGCGATGATCGCCGCCGCCGTATCCGGAGTCACCGGCACGGGTACGGGCGGCGCGTCTGCCGCTCCCGCCGCCTGGTCCCTGCTCCCCTTCCCGCTGGACAAGGTCTCCCTGGGCCCCGGACTCTTCGCGGACAAGCGGCGGTTGATGCTGGACCACGCGCGCGGGTACGACGTGAACCGGCTGCTCCAGGTGTTCCGCGCGAACGCCGGCCTCTCCACGCTGGGCGCGGTCGCCCCGGGTGGCTGGGAGGGCCTCGACGGCGAGGCGAACGGAAATCTGCGCGGCCACTACACGGGCCACTTCCTGACGATGCTGTCGCAGGCGTACGCGAGCACCGGGGACGCGGTGTACGCGGAGAAGATCCGCACGATCGTCGGCGCCCTGACGGAGTCCCGCGAGGCGCTGCGCCGCGCGCCCCAAGTCCTCAGCGTGCCGGGCAGGTTCGGGACGGCCGCGGAGAACGTGCGGGGTTCCCACCAGTACGTCGAGCTGCCCGCCCAAGTCCTGGGCGGCGCCTCGTCGGTGACGCTCGCGGTGTGGATCAAGCCTACGCACGCCGGGAGTTGGGCCCGCGTCTTCGACTTCGGCAACGACACGACGCGCTACCTCTATCTCGCGGCCCGCAACGCCGGGGGCGTACCCCGGTTCGCGATCACCACGAGCGGGGCGGGCGGTGAACAGGGCATCAACGGCACGGCCGCGCTGCCGCTGGACCGGTGGAGCCACCTCGCGGTGACGATCGGCGGCGGGGTCGGCACGCTGTACGTCAACGGGCAGGCGGTGGGCCGGAGTTCGGCGATGACGCTGACGCCGGCCGTGCTCGGGACGCTCGCCAACAACTGGCTGGGGCGGTCGAACTACTCCGGCGATCCCGTGTTCGCCGGGGCGTTCGGCGGATTCGACGTGTGGTCGCGGGCCCTGACCGCCGCCGAGATCACGGGACTTCAGAGCGGCAGGGGTTCAGGGAACCTCGCCTCGTACCGTTTTGACGAGACGTCAGGCGGTACGTTCGCCGACTCCTCGGGGCGCGGCCTCACCGCGACCCTGCGGCGGACCTGGGGCGCCCCCAGCCATGCCGGGTTCCTCGCGGCGTACCCCGAGACGCAGTTCATCGCGCTGGAGTCGATGACCGCGAGCGACTACACGAAGGTGTGGGCGCCCTACTACACCGCGCACAAGATCCTGCGCGGGCTGCTCGACGCGTACGCGGCGACGGAGGACGCGCGGGCGCTCGACCTCGCGTCCGGAATGGCCGACTGGATGCACTCCCGGCTGTCGAAGCTGCCCGGGGCGACGCTCCAGCGGATGTGGGGGCTGTTCTCCAGCGGCGAGTTCGGCGGCGTCGTCGAGGCGCTGTGCGACCTGCACGACCTGACCGGGAAGGGTGAACACCTCGCGCTGGCGCGGCTGTTCGACCTCGACCGGCTCATCGACGCGTGCGCCGCGAACACCGACGTCCTCGACGGGCTGCACGCCAACCAGCACATCCCGATCTTCACCGGGTACCTGCGGCTGTACGACGCGACCGGCGAGGAGCGGTACCTGGCCGCCGCGCGGAACTTCTGGGACATGGTCGTCCCGCATCGCATGTACGCGATCGGGGGGACCAGCGACTCGGAGTTCTGGCGGGCGCGGGATGTCGTCGCCGGAGCCGTCAGCGGTGCGTCGGCGGAGAGCTGCTGTGCGTACAACATGCTGAAGCTGAGCCGGGCGCTGTTCCTGCACGCGCAGGACTCGAAGTACATGGACTACTACGAGCGGGCCCTGTTCAATCAGGTCCTCGGGTCCAAGCGGGACGCCGCCGACGCGGAGAAGCCGCTCGTCACGTACTTCCTCGGGCTGAACCCCGGGCACGTGCGGGACTACACGCCCAAGCAGGGCACCACGTGCTGTGAGGGCACGGGGCTGGAGAGCGCCACGAAATACCAGGACACGGTGTATTTCGTCGCCGCCGACGGGAGCGCGCTGTACGTCAATCTCTTCTCGCCGTCCACGCTGGAGTGGGCGTCGAAGGGGGTCCGTGTCGTGCAGGACACCGCGTTCCCCTTCGAGCAGGGGACGACCCTCACGGTGCGCGGCGGCGGGCGGTTCGAGCTGCGGCTGCGGGTGCCGGTGTGGGCCGTCGCCGGGTTCCGGGTCTCCGTCAACGGGCAGGCGGTGAGTGGGAGTCCGGTGCCGGGGAGCTACTTCGGGGTGTCCCGGGAGTGGCGGGACGGGGACGTGGTGCGGGTGGAGGCGCCGTTCCGGATGCGGGTGGAGCGGACGCCGGACGACCCGTCCGTGCAGGCGGTGTTCTACGGGCCGGTGAACCTCGCCGCGCGCAGTACGTCCACGTCCTATCTGCCGGTCGCGCTGTACCGGAACGCCTCTTTGTCGGGGGACCTGGCGCCCTCGTTCACGGCGGTCGAGGGAAGGCCGCTGCACTTCTCCTTGGCAGGCGTGGAGTTCGCGCCGTTCTTCGAGGGGACCGAGGAGCCCTCGCATGTGTACGTGCGCAGGGCCGAGGCGCGGGTCGTGTTCGGGGGCGTGGACTCCGGGGTCGCCAACCCCGTGCAGGGGAGCGGGAGTTCGCTCCTGGACGAGGTGTGGGCGGGGGCGCCGTTCCGCGACAAAGGGGCGCTGGTGGAGCGGGTGCGCGAGGTCGTCGCGTCGTGGGTCGCCGGCGGGCTGCTGAGGGCCTCGGACGGAGAGGTGATCGTCGCTACGGCACAGCGCGCGAC
This sequence comes from Streptomyces niveiscabiei, assembly GCF_033794345.1. Lineage (NCBI taxonomy): Bacteria > Bacillati > Actinomycetota > Actinomycetes > Kitasatosporales > Streptomycetaceae > Streptomyces > Streptomyces niveiscabiei. The sequence continues at coordinate 355,693 of NZ_JARAYJ010000007.1, read as the reverse complement.
GTACGTGCCCTAGCAGGGGTCACTTGCGGCGGCGGGGCTTGGGGGTCGCGGTCTTCCGCGCGGGCTTCCTCCCGGTGCTCGCCGCCTTCTTCACCGGTGCCTTCTTCTTCGCCGGGGCCTTCTTCGGCTCCTCCTTGGCCCGCCCTCTCGTGCTGTTGACCGTCCGCCCCCGTACCACCCCGATGAAGTCGTCCACCAGGTCGGTCGTCGCCTCCTCCGGCCAGGAGAGGGCCACCGCCGACCGGGGGGCGTCCGTGATCGTGCGGTAGGTGAGGTCGCGGCGGTGGTGCAGGCGGGCCAGGGACTGGGGGGTGATGAGGACGCCGATGCCCGCGGCCACGAGGTCGATCGCGTCGGCCGTCGTCTCGGGGCGCTCGAAGGCCGGTTCGCCGGGGGGCGTGTCCCAGTCGAAGACGTCGTCCTTCGGGTGGAGGACGGTCTCGTCGGCGAGGTCGGCGAGGGTGAGCTCCTCGGCGGCCGTGAAGACGTGGTCCTTGGGGACGACGGCGACCGTCGTCTCCGTGTAGAGGGGGATCGCGCTGAACGTCGTCCGGTCGACGGGGAGCCGTACGAGGCCGGCGTCGGCCGTGCCCGCGCGCAAGACGTCGGATGCCTCGGTGGAGGTGACCTGGAGGAGGGTGAGGGGGACCTCGGGGTAGCGCTCGGCCCAGACGCGCGCCCACTTGGCGGGCGTCGCGCCGGGTACGTAGGCGAGCCGGAACATGGGGGAATCCGCCGAGTCAGTCACGCCGCAAGGTTACCGGCTGTGGTCGGACCTCTGCCCGGCGGCGGATACCCTGGGCCCATGAAGTCGCACCAGACCGCCCAGACGATGAAGCCCGCCACCGCGGCGAAGAAGCTGGGCGTGTACCTCCCCGCCACCCCCGCCGAGTTCCAGGAGGGTGTCGTCTCCCGCGCCGAGCTGACCGAGCTCCAGGAGAACCCGCCGCAGTGGCTTCAGGACCTGCGACTGAACGGCCCGCACCCCCGCCCCGTGGTCGCCGCCCGCCTCGGCGTCTCCATCGCCGGCCTGGCCCGCGGCGGCGTCACGGACCCCCTGACCACCGCCGAGATCGAGGCCCTGCGCGAGGAACTCCCCGACTGGCTGGAGAAGGAGCGCGCCACCCAGGCGGAGGTCCGCAAGGAGGCGGCCCGCATCAAGAAGCGCGACGCGGAGCGCGCGGCGAAGGCGGACCGGGAGCAGTCGCAGGACTGACCTTCAGGGGACCTGCCCGGGTGGAAGCTGCCACCCCGCGCCTCCGGTCCAAGCCGGAGGCGTGTCGCGGGGCGTCGGTGCTGTCGGGCCGGGGCTCGGGGCGATAGATGTGCGTCCGTGCGAAATCTTCTTTTTCTTCCCGGTGTCCGGGCGCTCGCCCGCTGGTGTCTGACGGCTGTCGTCGCGGTGGGAGCCGTGGGGTGCGCCGGAGGCGGTGACGAAGGGGCCCAGGGGGCCGGCAGCGGCGGTACGGCGGCTGTCGTGCGGGTGCCGCAGGACGCGCCCTCGCTGCGGCGGGCCGTCGGAATGGTGCGGGACGGCGGGCTGGTGCTCGTGTCGCCGGGGGTATACCGGGAGTCCGTGACCGTCGCCAGGCCGCGTGTCGTCCTGCGGGGCACCGACCGCAACCGGGTGGTGATCGACGGGGAGTTCAAGCGGCCCAACGGGGTCACCGTGACCGGCGCGGGTGCCGTCGTCGAGAACCTCACCGTCCGCAACCACCTCGCCAACGGCGTCCTGTTCACCGGCGTGACCGACGAGCGGCTCCAGGCGGGCCGGGCCGGCGGTTCGGCGTACGACCCGCTGGACACCGCCAGGTTCCCGCCGCTGCGAGGGTTCCGGGCGTCGTACGTGACCGCGTACAACAACGCCCTGTACGGGATCTACGCGTTCGACGCGCGCGCGGGGGTCATCGAGCGGTCGTACGCTTCGGGCCAGGCGGACTCGGGGATCTACGTCGGCCAGTGCCGGCCGTGCGACACGGTCGTGCGGGACAACGTGGTCGAGCACAACGCGGTCGGCCTGGAGGTCACGAACGCCTCGGAGCGGCTGTACCTGCTGGGCAACCGGGCCTCGCGCAACCGGGTCGGGCTGACGCTGAACTCCAACGACCTGGAGGCGCTGGGCCCGCAGCACGGCGCGGTCGTCGCGGGGAACGCGTTCACGGACAACAACGACCCGCGCAGCCCGGAGCAGGCGGACGGCGGTTTCGGCATCGGCATCGGCTCGGGCGGCGGCCGGGAGAACGTCGTGGAGCGCAACCTCGTCACCGGGAACCGGGCGGCCGGGGTGGTGCTGGCGGACGTCCAGGGGTACCCGGCGCGCGACAACACGGTGCGCGACAACCGGGTGTCGGGCAACGGCGCGGACCTGGTGCTGGCGACGGGGAACGCGGGCGGCAACTGCTTCGTGCGCAACGGGGAGGCGCGGCGCAGCCCGGAGCGGCTGCCGGGCCAAGGCGGGTGCGGGGCTCCGGCGCCGGCCGCGTCCGGGCCTGCGGGCCGCGTCCTGGGGACGGTTCCGGTCGTCGCGGCGCCTGCGGGCGTCTCGTTCCAGGACGCGCCCGTGCCGCCCGCCCAGCCGAACCTGCCGGACGCGCCGGACGCGCCCGCGCGGGCGGCGGTGGGGCTGCCGGGGCGGGTGGACGTGCGGGCGTACCGGGTGCCGTCGTAGGTGATCGCGGATGGTCGGAACGCGGCTCCCTCAGGAGGCTTCGAAACGGTCATTTTCGATCACATCGGCGTCCTTGCAGGGGGCTGCGTTCCGGTCATTTTCCGCCCCATGGCCCCCGGGGGACGCTCCCCCGCACCCGCTCCCCCGTCAGGTCGAGCGTCACCGTCCGTGCGTCCCCCAGGCGCGCGGACACGCGCCGTACGGCGCCCTCGGCGTCGACCCAGTACGTGACGGGTGAGCGCCCGGTCGGGGGGCGGCCGGTGGCGGCGGGGCGCGGGCGGGGGCCGGCGAGGACGTCGTAGGCGCGGCCGTCGATGGTGTCCTCGCGCAGGTGCAGGGGGCCGGACTGGGCGAGGAGCTGGGCGTTGTCGGGGCGGTCGGCGGCGAGGGAGAGGGCGAGCTGGAGGGCGATGTCGAGGGGGGCGCGGCCGTAGGGGCGGCGGTCCCAGGAGGCGGTGTTCAGGCGGGCGGCCTCGCGCAGGGCGGCCTCGCGGGAGGGTGCGTCGCCCGAAGCGGCCTCGCGCCGAGCACCCCCGGTGGGCGGTTGCGCGGCGGGCTCGCCGTAGGTGCCGCGTCTCGCGACCGCCAGCCCGTCGGCGCTCCAGGCCAGCAGCCGGGGGGCGCCGCCGGCGTCGTACCAGCCGACCGCGCGGTGCGCGCGGTGGTCGACGACGGCGCGCACCTCGGTGGTCCCGCCGGGCGCCGCGACCCGCAGGTCCATCGCGGCCGTGCCGGTCCGGTACGTCGTGAAGCGCGCCAGGGCCAGCCGTTGGGCCTCGTCGGCAGTGAGGGGCCGCGCGGGCTCGCCGGGGCCCGCGCAGGCCGTCAGGAGGGCGCTGAGGGCGAGCGCGGCGAGGGGGAGCCGGGAGAGTCGTTCAGTCCGCATGGCAGGTCTCTATACGGCCCTGGCGGCGCCGTGGCCGTCAGCCGCGCGGTCCGGTCACCCGCCCGGGCCCCGCCGATGTGCCGGACATCACAGGGCGGGTGGTCATGCGTCGGGCGCGCGGTGTCTCGCGCGGCGGATCCGCACCTCATACGGGTGAACCATCGGCCCTCCGGCCCGCGCGCGTGAACTCTCCGTGAGGGGACTCCGGTTGGCGGCGCGCCGGCTCGTCCGGATTCGTCCGCCGACCGGTGCGGGAGGGCGGATGGGGGCCGTACGCTTGACGGGTGGCGGGGCGATCCGTTTCCCGCCGGGCAGAGCGTGACCGGGTCGTCGGCCACCGCGTATCGCGGACGGTGAACGCCCGGGAGTCGCCCTCAGGGGCCCGCCTTGGTTACGATCTGCCACAAGTTCACCGGAGTGGGTGTTTCGAGGCTGTTGGGGGTCGGGATGGTTGCCGGTCGTGTGGTGCGCTTCGACAGCGCGCGGGGTTATGGATTCATTGCTCCCGACGACGGCGGGGAAGATGTCTTCCTGCACGTCAACGACATGTTGATGCCTGAATCGCAGATCCGCCGCGGCGTTGCCGTGGAGTTCGAGATCGAGGACGGCGAACGCGGTCCGAAGGCGTCCGACGTGCGGCTCGCACGCGGCGCGGACGGGAAGCCGCTGACGCCGGACGACGACGTCCTGTGCGACGTCCTGAACACCGAGGAGTTCACCCGGGAGGTGACGGAGACGCTGCTGTCCTCCGCGCCTTCGCTCACGGGCGAGCAGATCCTCCAGGTGCGTCAGGGCCTCGCGCAGTTCGCCAAGCATCACGGCTGGGTCGAGGGCTGATCCGGCGGGCATGAGGGGCGGGCGATGATCTCATCGCCCGCCCCTCAGCCATGTCCGGGCGCTGTGCGTCAGTGGCGGTCCCGGCCGACCGTCAGCGGGGCGGGCCGGTAGGGAAGGTAGGCGGCGCCGTCGAGGCCGAGGGCGATGGCCGAGGTCTGGAGCGCGGCGGCGGTCGCGGAGGCGCCCCAACGGCCGCTGCCGACGCGGTCCTCCAGCGCGTGCAGGGCGGCCACGGTCTCCGCGGTGGTGAAGGCGCAGTGCCCCTGCCGGTCGACGTACGCCTCGCGCAGCAGCGCGCCGTCGCCCGCCGCCCGTACGCGCGCGCCGAAGCGGCTCTCCTGTTCGACGGGGACGAGGTTGTCGGCGATCGTGTGCACGTTCAGCAGCGGTACGGCGAGGCCCTGGCCGGCCGACGAGGTGCGCTCGGCGGTGCGGACGGCGGCCGGGTCGGCGGTGATGTCCGCGCCCGCGGTGAGGTGGGCGAGGTCGGCGCGCAGGTCGAGTCCGGCGGCCCGGTAGAGGGCGCGGACCTGGGGTGCGTGGACGGAGCCGGCGAGCAGCCGGTCGTAGCGGACGCCCTCGTTCCAGGAGTTGTTGCCGCCCACGGACTGCTCGATGGCGTAGCGGCCTCCTTCGACGAACGCCAGGATGCCCTGGGCGAACCAGGCGTACTGCTGCTCCTGCTGGGCGGCCCAGTCGGTGGGGGCGGGCTTGTCCTCGCCGGGTGCCCAGGCGGGGAGGTTGAGGAAGGCGGCGGCGAGGGCGACGCGTGCGCGGCCCTCGGCCGTCTTCTGGGCGGCGATGACGGCGTCGGTGAGGCGCTGGGCGGTGGTGGCGGCCTCGGCGGCGGAGGTGAAGCGGACGAGTTTCACGTCCTCGCCGGGCAGCAGGAGGCGCGCGATCGTGTACTCGGCGTCGAGCTGGTAGTTGTCGAGGTCGGTGGCTCCGGCGACGAGTCCGCACAGGCCGAGGGCGCCGTCGATGCGTCCGGCGCCGTCGCGGGCCATCTGGGCGTTGACGAGGCCGCCCATGGACTGGCCGATCGCGAGCACGCGCGCGGGGCGGCCGATCTCGGCGGTGACGGCGTCGATCGTCCGGAACTGGTCGCGTTCGGCGCTCTCCAGGGCCCACATCGAGCCGTTCGGGTCGTACGACGATCCCGCGAGGGCGTACCCGCGCGCGAGGAGGTCGAGGCGGACGGCCTCGGAGGGGGCGTTGCGGGCGACGGTCGGGCCGAAGCCGTGGCTGAAGATCACCAGGGTGCCGTTCCAGGCGGCGGGGACGTCGGCGATCCAGGTGGCGCCGTCGGCGAGGGTGCCGGTGAGGCGGGTGGGGGCCGGGGTGTCCGCGTGCGCGGGCGGGGCGGCGAGGGCGGCGGCGAGGCTGAGGGTCAGGGCCGTCAGGGCGGTGCGGGGGCGGGTTCGCATGGGGTGTGGGCTCCTGTCGGGTAGGGGGAGCGCACGGAATCTAGGGCTGTTTTCTCATTGCCGTCAACGATCTGCACAACATCAACTGTCCCGGGGGATCGCTTTCGGCCCACGCACACCCCTGTGCGCCATGGCGCCCGGCGGCTAGGGTGCGGAAATGAGCGCCACCTTCCGCGTCCTGACGTCCGGTTACGTCGGACCGCGCACCGCCAGCACGGTGAGCCTCGTGCGCGACGGCGACACCGTGGTCGTCGTGGACCCAGGCATGGTCGCCGACCGGGGGCTGATCCTCGACCCGCTCGCCGCGGAGGGCCTCGGGCCCGCCCAGGTCACGGACGTCGTGTTCAGCCACCACCACCCCGACCACACGCTGAACGCCGCGCTGTTCCCGGTGGCCCGGTTCCACGACCACTGGGCGACCTACCAGAACGACGTGTGGACCGACCGGCCGGCCGACGGGCTCTTCCTGTCGCCGTCGGTCCGGCTCGCCGCGACGCCCGGGCACACCGCCGAGGACATCAGCACGCTGGTGGAGACGCGGGACGGGCTGGTCGTCTTCACGCACCTGTGGTGGAGCGCGGAGGGCCCGGTGGAGGACCCGTTCGCGGTCAGCGCCGACCTGCTGCACGAGTCGCGGGCGAAGGTGCTGGCGATGGAACCCGCGCTGATCGTGCCGGGGCACGGCACCGCGTTCGCGCCGAACGCGGGGACCCCCGCCTGAACCGGGGTTCGCCTCCGCTCGACGGACCGCCGAATGGCTCATTCTCCTACCTCGTCCCACGGTGATTCCGGAAGCTTGTGTAAATAAATTTCTGTATTCCGCAATCGCCGGTACCGAGACTTTCCTTACCAGGTCTGCACCTTTTCCGCAGAGGTCGGGGAATTTCCGCCACACACCCTATCCACTGTGCGGCGAATCTCTCCGATTGGTCCGTTATGAACCCGCCTCGCTTTCCTGCCTGGCAGCTTGGTGAAGCACGTCCGGTCTCGGCGAAAACGCGTCTGTGGGCAACAGTTGAGGGCGTCGCAAAGGAAATCCCCTCCGTGGAGTTGACCCCCCATGTTTGTCCGAATCCCGACATCCGCACTCCTCCTCACGATTGCCGCTTCCGCTCTGCTGTGGAGTTTCTCCGCCACCGCGACCGCCGTGCGCCCGCAGCCGGTCCAGGTCACCTACACCCTCGCCGACAGCGCCTGGGGCGGCTGATTTCCGCGAGCGGTCCGGAAACCGAAAAGCAGCGCAATAGGAGAAGAACATGACCACCGAAGCCGGACCCAGCCACGCCGAGGCCGCACGCCAGATAGCCGGAATCTTCCGGGAGGTGCTGGGCGCGCGGACCGACCCCGGGACCGGGAGCGAATTCCTCGCGATCGGCGGCGACTCGCTCACCGCGGCACGTGCCGTGTCCCTCATCAGCACCCGGTTCGGCGTGCGGGTGACGGTCCGGGACCTGTTCCGGTCCAAGACCGCCGACGCGCTGGCGGCAGTCGTCCGCGCCCGCACCGCCGGCTGACCCGGCACCCCCACCGGGCCCACCCCCCACCCCGAACGACGAAAGGCGGCGACATGTCAGCGGAGACCTACCGAGTGGTCCTCAACCACGAGGAGCAGTACTCGATCTGGCCGGCCGGCCGGGACCTCCCGGACGGCTGGTACGACGAGGGCACCTCGGGCACCAAGGAGGAGTGCCTCGCGCACATCGATCAGGTGTGGACGGACATGCGGCCCCTGAGCCTGCGTCAGGCACGGGAGACCTCGCAGGCATGACGACCTCCAGTGAACAGCGGGGCACGGCCGCCCCCGGCGGGGCCTCCCGCACCGGTGGACTCACCGACGCCAAGAAGGCGCTGCTCGCCCTGCGCCTGCACGGCCGCCCCGCCGCCCGGCCGGCCGACACCGCACGGGGCGCCGGGATCGTGGGCCTCCCGCCCGGGACCCCGGCGCCGCTCGCGCCCGTCCAGCACAACCTGTGGGTCGCCGACCGGATGCTCGCCGACAACTCGGCCTTCAGCGTCCACCGCGTCCTGCGGCTGACCGGGCCGCTGGAGCACACCTCCGTACAGCACGCCCTGGACCGCCTCGTCGAGCGCCACGCCGCCCTGCGCACCACCTTCCAGGACGGCCGGCCCCCGACGCAGACCGCGCACCCGCCCCGGCCCGCCCCGCTGCGGACCGTCACGCTCGGGCACCTGCCGCCCGCCGCCCGCCGCAACGCCGCCCGGCGGCTGGCCGAGGAGGAGCTGGCCCAGCCGTTCGACCTGGCGGCCGGGCCGGTCTTCCGCGCCCTGCTCGTCGCCCTGGACGACACCACCCACCTGCTGGTGCTGAACCTGCACCACTGCGTCGCCGACGAATGGTCCTGCGGCATCCTCGCCCGGGAGTTCGGCGCCCTGTACGCCGCCCACCGCGCGGGCGAGCCGGCCGCCCTGCCCGCGCTGTCCGTGACCTACGCCGACTACTCGGCGTGGCAGTCGGCCCGGCTGACCGGTGACCTCCTGGCCGGACAGCTGGCCCACTGGAGGGGCGTCCTGGAGGGGGTGGCGCCCGTCCTGGAGCTCCCCGCCGACCGGCCCCGCCCGCCGGTCCCCTCGTTCCGGGGGCACAGCGCGCGGCGCCTGCTGTCCCCGGAAGCGAGCGCGGCGCTGCGGGCCTACGCCGCCGGTCACCGCGTCACCCTGTTCACCGCCCTGCTGTCGCTCTACGGGGCCTTCCTGCACCGCTGGAGCGGAGGACAGGAACGATTCAGCGTCCTGGCCCCCGTGGCCGGGCGGACCACCGCGGAGACCGAGCCGCTGGTGGGCATGTTCGCCAACACCCTCCCGCTGCCGCTGGACCACCGGGGAGCCCCCGGCTTCAGCACCCTCCTCAGACGCGCCAACACCACCGTGCTGGACGCGCTGGAGCACCAGGACGTCACCTTCGAGCAGCTGGTGACGGACTCGGGGGTGCCCCGCGACGTCTCCCGCAACCCGCTGTCCCAGGTCATGTTCCAGTGCATCGAGGCCCGCGAGCACCTGTGGGAGCTGCCCGGCGTCACCGTGGAGCGCGAGCGCCTGGGCGGGGGGTCCGCGAAGGTCGACCTGTCCCTGATCGCGGTCAACCTCGACGAGGGCGTGCAACTGGACCTCGTCGGCGAGAGCACCCTCTTCGAGCCGGGCACCGTGGAGCGGATGCTCGACTCCCTGGTGGAGGTCGTCACGCAGGCGCTCGCCGCGCCCGACGCGCCCGTGCACACGGTGCGGCTCACCGACGACGCCGCCTGGGACCTCGTCGTACGGAAGTGGAACGGCACCGGCCGCGACCTGCCGGACGGCGACCTCCTCACCCCGATCGAGGAGCAGGCGGCGCGCACCCCGCGGGCGACCGCCCTCGAATGCGGCGGCGACTCGCTCGACTACGGGGCGATGGACGAGCGCGCCAACCGGCTCGCCCACCACCTGCGCTCCCTCGGCGCGGGCCCCGGAGCCGTCGTCGCCGTGTCGGTGCCGCGCTCCGTGGACCTCGTGGTCGCCCTGCTGGCCGTGCTGAAGACCGGGGCGGCCTATCTGCCGCTCGACCCGGACTACCCGGGGCAGCGGCTCACCTACATGCTCGAGGACGCCGCCCCCGTGTGCGCGGTCGCCGACCACGCCGGCCGGCTGTCCCACGACGCGGGCGTCCCGCTGGTCGTCCTCGACGGCCTGGACCTCTCCTCGTCCCCGGCGACCGCCCCGGCCCGCTCCCTCACCCCCGCCGACCCCGCGTACGTCATCTACACCTCCGGCTCCACCGGCCGCCCCAAGGGCGTCGTCGTCTCGCACCGCGCCATCGACAACCGGCTGCGCTGGGGCCAGGGCACCTACCGGCTGACCCCGGCCGACCGGGTTCTCCAGAAGACGCCGTCCTCGTTCGACGTGTCGGTGTGGGAGTTCTTCTGGCCGCTGCGCGAGGGGGCCACGCTCGTCCTCGCCGAGCCCGGCGGCCACCGCGACCCCGACTACCTGGCCCGCCTGATCCGCGAACGGGCCGTCACCGTCTGCCACTTCGTGCCCTCGATGCTCCAGGCGTTCCTGGCGTCGGCGGGCGCCGCCGGCTGCCGGCACACCCTGCGCCAGGTGTTCGCCAGCGGCGAGGCGCTGCTGCGGGAGACCGTGAACACGTTCGCGCGCACCCTGCCCGGCGTGGAGCTGCACAACCTCTACGGCCCGACCGAGGCGGCCATCGAGGTCGCCCACCACACCTGCGCCCCCGACGGCACCGGCCCCGTCCCCATCGGACGGCCCGTGTGGAACACCCGCCTGCACGTCCTCGACGCCCACCTGCACCCCTGCCCGCCGGGCATGACCGGCGAACTCTACCTGGCGGGCGTGCAGTTGGCCGACGGCTACCACGACCGGCCGGGGCTCACCGCCGACCGGTTCGTGCCCGAGCCCTTCGGCCCGCCCGGCGCCCGCATGTACCGCACCGGCGACCTGGTCCGCTGGACGCAGGACGGCGAGATCGAGTACCTGGGCCGCACCGACCACCAGCTCAAGCTGCGCGGCCAGCGCGTCGAGCTCGGTGAGATCGAGGCCCGGCTCGGCGAGCATCCCGGGGTGGCCCAGTGCGTGGTCGTGCCCCGGGAGACCCCCACGGGCACCTCCCTGGTCGCCTACGTCGTCGGCACCGCCGCCGAGGACGAGCTGCGCGGGCACCTGTCCGCCGCGCTGCCCGCCGTCATGGTGCCGTCCTTCTTCGTGCCCCTGGACAGCCTGCCGCTGTCGCCCAGCGGCAAGGCCGACCGCTCCCGGCTCCCCGACCCCGCCCTCCCCACCGCCGCCGCGGCCGAGCCGCTCGCCGACGGGACCCAGTCCGCGCTGGCCGCCCTGTGGACGGAGGTGCTCGGCACCGCCCCCAGCGGCCCCGGCGACAGCTTCTTCGAGCTGGGCGGCGACTCGGTCAGCGCCATCTACCTGGTGTCCCGGGCCCGCGAGGCCGGATACACGATCACCGTCCGGCAGGTCTTCGACCACCAGACGCTCGCCGCGCTCGCCTCCGTGGTGAAGCCCGTGGCCGGAGCGGCGCCCGAGAGGCGCCCCACCCCCGACGACTACCCGCTCGCCGGTCTCGACCAGGCGGAGCTGGACCGCGTCCTGGCGAGCGCGCCCCCCGGTGACGTCCAGGACATCTACCCGCTCACGCCGCTCCAGGCGGGCATGCTCTTCCAGACCGTCCACGACCCGGACGGCAGCGCCTACGTCACCCAGTACCGCTGGGAGATCGACGGCGACCTCGACGCGGACACCTTCGCCGCCGCCTGGCGGCACGTCGTCGGCCGGCACGACGCCCTGCGCTGCTCGTTCCGCTGGGCGGACGTCCCGCACCCCCTCCAAGTGGTGCACCGCGCCGCTCCCTTGGACTTCCAGGTCCTCGACTGGCGGGGCACCGCGCCCGACGACCTCGACCGGCGCCTGGACACCCTGCTGGCCGACGAGCGGCGCCGCGGCTTCGCCCTGTCCGACGCCCCGCCGCACCGCTTCCACCTCGTGCGCACCGGCGCCCGCAGCCACCAGCTGATCTGGCACAGCCACCACATCCTCGCCGACGGCTGGAGCGTCGGCCCGGTCCTCAGCGAGGTGTTCGCCACCCACACGGCGCTGCGCGACACCGGCGAGACCCCCCGCCACCTCCCCGAACCCGTACCCCACCGGGCCTACGTGGCCTGGCTGGCCGAACAGGACCGGGACACGGCCGAGCTCTACTGGCGCACCGCCCTGGCCGGGGTGGCCGAACCCACCCCGATCCCCGTGGTGCGCCCCGCGACCGGCAAGGCCGGCGGCGAGACCCGCTCGGCCGAACTCGCCCTGCCCGCCGAGGTGATCGAGCGCCTGAACCGGCTCGCCCGCGCCCGGCGCTGCACCGTCGGCACCGTCCTCCAGGCCGCGTGGGCGCTGCTCCTGGGCCGCTGGAGCCGGCGCACCGACGTGCTGTTCGGGCTCACCGTGTCCGGCAGGTCCATGGACCTGCCGCAGGTCGAGCGCATGGTGGGGCTGCTCACCAACACCGTGCCGGTGCGGGTGCGCTGGAACGACGACGGCGACGAGACCCTCGGCGACTGGCTCGGCCGGCTCGGCGGGCAGCTCGCCGGGCTGCGGGACGTCGAGCACTGCGCCCTGTCCGACGTGCACGGCTGGTCCGCGGTGCCGCGCGAGCGGCTGCTGTTCGACAGCATCGTCGTCTTCCAGAACCTCGCGCCCGTCCCCCGGGCCGACCTCGGCGGGCTCGACGTACGGATGGGCCGGGTGCGGCAGAGCAGCGGCTTCCCGCTGATGCTCAACGCCCGCTTCGCGGCGACGGGTGCCGTCCTGGAGCTGATCCACGAGGACGACCGGGTCGACCCGGCGGACGCCGAACGGCTGCTGGCCTCCCTCGGCCACCTGCTCACCTCGTTCGCCGACCGCCCCGAGGCCCGGCTGCGCGACCTGTCCGCCGTGCCCGGCGACGAGTACGCCGGGGCGGGCGCCGCGCCCACCCGGAAGTTCCCGCACGCCACCAGCGTGCCCGCGATGCTCGCCGCGCAGACGGCGCGCACCCCCGACGCGGTCGCCGTCGTCTCCGGCGGCCGGTCGCTGACGTACGGCGAACTCGACGCCCGCGCAGCCGGACTCGCCGCGCGGCTGCGGGCCGCCGGGGCGGGGGCGGGCGACCGGGTGGCGGTGCGCGTGGAGCGCTCAGCCGACCTGCTGGTGGCCGTGTCCGCGGTGTGGCGGGCGGGCGCGGCGTACGTGCCGCTGGACCCGGAGTACCCGGCCGAGCGGGCCGCGTACGTCGTGGCGGACTCCGGCGCGACGGTCCTGCTGGTCTCCGGGGAGACGCCGGCCGCGCTCCTGGACGCCTGTGCGGCCGTGGTCCGCGTCGAGGACGGCGGTGACGGCGTGGAGGGCGCCGGGCTCGCGGTGCTGCCCGACGACCTCGCCTACGTGCTCTACACGTCCGGCTCCACCGGGCGCCCCAAGGGCGTCGAGGTCTCCCACCGCTCCCTGGCGCTGCTGATCGCGGCGATGGGCGAGGTGCTGGGCTCCTCGCCGGACGACGTGTGGCTGGGGCTGACCGCCCTGTCGTTCGACATCTCCACCGTCGAGCTGCTCCTGCCGCTCACCACGGGCGGCCGGGTCGTCGTGGTCCCCGAGGAGGACCGCTGGGACGGCGCCGCGCAGCGGGAGCTGGTGCGCGCGCACCGGGTGACGCACGTCCAGGCCACCCCGTCGGGCTGGCGCCTGCTGCTGGCGGCCGGGTTCGGCGCCGGGGACGGGGTCCGGGTGGGGCTGACCGGCGGCGAGGCGCTGCCGGACCGGCTGGCCCGGCGCCTCACGGCGCTGCTGCCCCGGCTGGTCAACGTCTACGGGCCGACCGAGGCGACCGTCTGGGCCACCCGCGAGGAGATCACCGCCGACAGCGACGAGATCACGATCGGCCGCCCGCTGGTCAACTACAGCGCGCACGTCCTGGACGACGCCCTGCGCCCGATGCCGGCCGGCGCGCCCGGCGAGCTGTTCCTGGGCGGCGCCGGGGTGGCGCGCGGCTACCACGGCCGTCCGGCGCTGACCGCCGAGCGGTTCGTGCCCGACCCGTTCGGGCCGCCCGGCGCCCGCCTGTACCGCACCGGCGACCTCGTGGCCCGGCGCGCCGACGGGCGGCTGCGCTACCTGGGGCGGACCGACCACCAAGTGAAGGTCAGCGGCCACCGGATCGAGCTGGGCGAGATCGAGGAGGTCCTGGCCCGGCACCCGGACGTGACGGGCGCCGCCGTGACCGTGTGGCACGACGACGCGGGCGAGGCGTTCCTCGCCGCCCATCTGACCGGGCGCGGCCTGGACGTCGCGCAGGTCCGCAGGTTCCTGCGCGACGAGCTGCCCCGGGCGATGGTGCCGGCCCGGCTGATCGTGCTGGACCGTATGCCGCTCAGCCCCGCCGGGAAGGTGGACCGGGCGGCGCTGCCCGCGCCGGACGCCGGTCCGTCGGACCCGGCAGGCCGCATCGCCCCGCGCACCGCGCCCGAGCAGGCGCTGGCGGACGTGTGGCGGGAGGTCCTCGGGGTGCCCGAGGTCGGTGTCACCGACGACTTCTTCGCGCTGGGCGGCACCTCCGTCAAGGCCGTCATGGTCACCGCCCGCGCCCGCGAGCGGGGCATCGCCCTGACCACCCGCCAGATCTTCGCCCACCCCACGGTCGAGGCGCTCGCCGCCCTGGAGGCGGCCCCGGCCCGCGCGTCCGGCGCACCGGACCGGCCCTTCGCGCTCGCCCCGCTGGAGGCGGACGACCTGGCCGGGCTGCTGGAGGCGGCCGGTCCGGGCGGAGTCGAGGACGTGCTGCCGCTGTCCCCGCTCCAGACGGGCCTGCTGCTGCACACCCTCGCGGAGAGCGGCGACTACGTGCGGGCGTTCGCGGTCGACGTCGACCTGGCCGGCGAGAGCGACGCCGACGCCTTCGAGGCGGCCTGGCGCCATCTGACCGCCCGGCACACCATCCTGCGCTCCACCTTCCACTGGGCCGGTCTGCCGCACCCGGTGCAGGTGGTCCTCGCGTCGGCGCCGCCCGTGTTCACGCGGGCCGACCTGACGGACCTGCCCGAGCGGCGGCGCGCCGAGCGGCTCGCGGAGCTGACCGACGCGGAGCGGCACACCGTCTTCGACCTGTCCGCCGCGCCACCCGCCCGCTTCCTGCTGATCCGCACCGGGCCCGAGCGGTGGCGGTTCGTGTGGACCACCCACCACATCGTGTTCGACGGCTGGAGCCTGCACGCCCTGTTCGCCGAGGCGTTCGACGCCTACCGGCAGCTACGGGACACCGGCCGGCTCCCGGAGGCGCCGCCCCCGCCGCGCTACCGCGACTACCTGGCCCTGCTCGCCGGGCACGCCGCGCAGGACACGGACGACGACGGCCGGGGCCTCGGGTACTGGCGGACGGCGCTGGCCGGGTTCACCCGGCCCACCCCGCTGCCGGGCAGCCGCCCCACCGGGGTGAGCGCGGGCGCGCTCACCGAACGGCACACCCTGGCGCCGGAGTTGCTCGGCGCGCTGGAGGACGCCGCCCGCCGCCACCACGTCACCGTGGCGACCCTGGTGCACGCGGCGTGGGCGGTTTTGCTGAGCCGCGCGGGCGGGGAGCGCGACGTCGTCTTCGGCACGACGCTCTCCGGCCGCTTCGGTGACGTCCCCGGCATCGAGCGGATGGTGGGGCTGCTGATGAACACCCTGCCGCTGCGCCTCGACACGGACCCGGGGCTCTCCCCGGCCGGGCTGCTGCGGGCGGTGCACGAGCGGATCACCGACCTCGCCGGGCGCGAGCACCTCGCGCTGGGCGACATCCAGCGGGTCAGCGAGGTGCCGGGCGGGCGCCGCCTGTTCGACAGCCTCGTCGTCTTCACCGACGTCGGTGACTCCGCGCTGCCCGAGGGGGTCAGTCCCGTCCCGGACACCGAGGTCCGCGACACCGGCTACCCGCTGGTCCTGGAGGCCGTGCGCTCGGGCGCGCTCACCCTGGAGCTCACCTGCGACCTGTCGCGGTTCGACGCGGCCACCGCGAGCCGGCTGCTGGAGCAGACCGTACGGCTGCTGGGCGAGCTCACCGAGGAGCGCGGCAGCGTCGCCGAACTGTCCCCGCTGTCGGACCGGGAACGCGAGCTGGTCGTGCGCGGCTGGAACGCCACCGGCGCGGACTTCCCCGCCGGGCGCACCCTGCACTCCCTGATCGAGGAGCAGGCCGCGCGCACCCCGCAGGCGACGGCCGTCCGCTTCGGCGGCGACGGGCTGACGTACGCGGAGCTGGACGCGCGCGCCGACCGGGTCGCGCGGCGGCTGCGCGGCCTCGGGGCCGGCGCGGGCACGCTGGTGGCGCTGTGCACCGAACGCTCCCTGGAGCACGTGATCGGGCTGCTGGGCATCCTCAAGGCGGGCGCGGCGTTCGTGCCCGTGGACCCCGAACACCCGGTGCGCCGCCAGGCGTACGTCCTCGCCGACGCGCAGGCCCGGGCGGTGCTCACCCAGCGGCACCTGATCGCCTCGCTGCCGCGCGGCGCGGACACCGCGGTCCCGGTGCTGGCGCTCGACGACCCCGCCGAGTGGCCGGAGGCGCCCGCGCACGGCCCGGTGGCGGACGCGCTGCCCGCCGACCTGTGCTCGCTGTACTACACGTCCGGCTCCACCGGGCGCCCCAAGGGCGTGGCCTCCACGCACCAGGGGTGGGTGAACCGGATGTGGTGGATGCAGCGGCGGCACGGCCTGCGGCCGGGTGACGCGGTGCTGCACAAGACGACGCTCACGTTCGACGACGCGGCCGTGGAGATCCTGTGGCCGCTGATGACCGGCGGGCAGGTGGTGCTGCTCGCGCCGGGCGCGCACCGCGACACCCACGCGATAGCCGAGGCGGTCACCCGGTACGGGGTGGTGCACGTGCAGTTCGTGCCCAGCGTGCTGGAGGTGTTCCTCGACGTGCTGACCGTGGAGTCGGCCCAGCGGATGGGGCGGCTGCGGTCCGTACTGACCAGCGGTGAGGCGCTGCGCCCCGCCCTGGTGCGGCGGTTCCTTGAGCTGTTCGGGGACCGGGTGAGCCTGGACAACACGTGGGGTGCCACCGAGGTGTCCATCGACTCGACCTGCCATGTGTGCGGCGCGGCGGACGCGGCGGCCGAGGGCGGCGCGGTCAGCCTGGGCCGGCCCTTCGACAACAACACGGTGTACGTCCTCGACGAGGAACTCGCGCCGCTGCCGGTCGGGGTCGCCGGGGAGCTGTTCATCGGCGGCACCGGTCTGGCCCGCGGCTATCACGGACGTCCCGCGCTGACCGCCGAGCGGTTCGTGCCCGACCCGTTCGGGCCGCCCGGCGCCCGCCTGTACCGCACCGGCGACCTGGGGCGGTGGCGGGCCGACGGCACGCTGGAGTTCGGCGGGCGCACCGACCACCAGGTGAAGATCGGCGGGGTGCGCGTCGAACTCGGCGAGATCGAGGACGCGCTGCGCCGGGCGCCCGGTGTGCGGGACGCGGTCGTGGACGTGCGCGCGGTGGACGGGGCGAAGGTCCTCGTCGGCTACACCACGGGCGGCGTCGCGGCCGAGGTGCTGCGCGCGGCGCTGCGGGCCGAACTGCCCGACGCGCTGGTGCCGAACGCCTTCGTGGCGGTGGACGCCGTCCCGCTCAACGCGAACGGCAAGGTGGACCGGGCCGCGCTGCCCGACCCCGCCCCCGAGGCGGGCGGCCAGGGCGGGTCGTACGTCGCGCCGCGCACCCCGACCGAGGAGGCGCTGGCCGGGATCTGGGCGCGGGTGCTGCGCGCCGAGAGGGTCGGTGTGCACGACAACTTCCGGGTCATGGGCGGCGATTCGATCCTGTTGATCCACACCGTCGCCCGGGCCCGTGAGGCGGGTCTCGCGCTCACCCCGAGGATGGTGTTCGAGCATCCGACGGTCGCGGAGCTGGCGGCGGCGGTGGACGCCGCGGCCTCCCGGGGCCGCGCGGTGGAGGTCCACGCGGAGCAGGGCCCGGTCACCGGCGAGGTGCCGCTCGGGCCGATCCAGGCGCGCTACGCCGGGCTGGGGCTGCTGGACCGCTTCAACCAGTCGCTGCTGCTCGCCGTCCCCGAGGAGGTCGGCGCGGACACCCTGCGCACGGCGCTCGGGGCGCTCGTCGGGCACCACGACGCGCTCCGGCTGCGCTGGACGCGTGAGGCGGACGGCCCCCGGCAGTACCTCGCCGGGGACGAGCCCGCCGACCTGCTCACCGTGGTGGACACGGCCGAGGAGGAGGCGGCGGCCGTGGAGGCCGCGCACGCCGGGCTCGACCTGGTCCACGGGCCGCTGCTGCGGGCGGTCCTGCTGCGGGGCACGGGACGGCTGCTGCTGGTCGTGCACCACCTGGCCGTGGACACCGTCTCGTGGAACATCCTCGCCGAGGACCTCGCCACCCTGTGCGCGGGCGGCGAACTGCCCGCCAAGACGACGTCCGTGCAGTACTGGGCGCGCAGCCTGGCGCGGCACGCGGTGAGCGAGGACTTCGACGCGGAGGCCGCGTACTGGGCCCTGCCGGCGCCGCCCGTCGCGGCGCTGCCGGCGGACCGGGCCGGCGGGGCGGACACCGAGGGCCGGGCCCGCAGCGTGCGGGTCGTGCTGCCGGCGGCGGAGACCGAGGCGCTGCTGCGGCAGGCGTCGGCGGCGTACGGCGCGCAGCCCGACCATCTGATGCTGGCGGCGCTCGTGCACACGATCGCCGGGTGGACCGGCGGGGACACCGTCGCCGTCGACGTCGAACGGCACGGCCGCGAGGCGCTCTTCGACGACGTGGACCTCTCGCGCACGGTGGGCTGGTTCACCGGCGTGCAGCCCCTCGTGGTCACGGTGCCCCGCTCCGGCGCCCCCGAGGCGCTGGTCGCGGCGGTCCGCGAGCACCTGCGCGGCGCGCCCGGCGGGGGCATCGGGCACGGGCTCGCCCGGTACCTGCGCCCCGCCACCCGCGCCGTCCTCGAAGGCCGCCCGCACGCCGAGGTCTGCTTCAACTACCACGGGCGCCGGGACACCGCCGGTCATACGGACGGCCTGCTGCGCCCGCTGCCCGAGGCCCTGGGCGAGCCGGTCGACCCCGGCCAGCGGCGCGCGCACCTGGTCGAGGTCGACGCGGCGGTCCTCGCGGGAGAGCTGCACCTGGTGTGGCGCTACGCGGCCGACCGCTTCGACGCGGCCACCGTCGAGGAGCTGGCCGGGCGGCAGCTGCGCCGCCTGAGCGAGCTGGTGGCCCACGGCCGGGCGCCCGGCGCGGTCCGCCGGCCCGTCGAGCCGTTCGTGGAGCGGCTGTTCGCCGGGGCGCCCGCCCCGCTGCTGCCGATGCTGCGCCACCGGGTGCCCGGGGTGGGCATCGCGGTCGTCGCGGACACCGAACTGCGGGGCGCCTGGGGCTTCGGGCGGCTCGGCGCGGACGATCCGGCGCCGGTCGACGCGCGGACCCTGTTCCAGGTCGGCTCGATCAGCAAGCACGTCACCGCGCTCGCCGTCATGCGGCTGGTCCAGGAGGGCCGGCTCGACCTCGACACGGACGTCGACCGGCTGCTCACCGGCTGGCGGCTGCCCGGCGAGGGCGGGGTGACGCTGCGTCACCTCCTGAGCCACACCTCGGGCCTCGGCGAGCAGGCGTACCACGGCTACGGCCGGGGCGACCGGATGCCGGACCTGCGCGAGGTGCTCAACGGCCGGCCACCCGCCGTGTCGTCGCCGGTGCGCGCGGTGCGCCCGCCGGGCTCCGGCTACCTGTACTCCAGCAGCAACTACAGCGTCGTCCAGCAGGTGCTCCAGGACGTCACGGGGCAGCCGTTCCCGGCGCTGCTGAAGGCGCTGGTGCTGGACCCGCTGGGGATGGCCGACAGCGACTTCGCGCCGGACGCCCCGCACCGCTACGGCGGCCCGGTCGCGCTGAACCACCGGGCGGACGGCACCGCCTACCCGGAGGGCTGGCGGCTGTACCCGGAGTCCGCCGCGGGCGGGCTGTGGTCGACGCCCGCGGACGTGGCGCGGGTGGCGATCGAGATCCAGCGGGCGGTGACCGGCGGTCCGGCCGCGTTCCTCACCGCGGACGCGGCGGCCGAGATGCTGCGGCCGGTGCCCGGCGCGCCGGGCGGCCTCGGCACGATCGGCAAGCCCTACGGCGACCGGCGCTGGTTCGGCCACACCGGGGGTGTGCCCGGCTTCCGCTCGCTGACCTGGGCGGACCCGGACCGGGGGCTCGGTCTGGTGGTGACGTCCAACTCCGATGCCGGAGAGGACTTCCTGCGCGAACTGCTGCACGAACTGGGCGTTGGACTGGAGGACGCACGATGGTGACGCTCGACGGAGCCTTCCGCCGCTGGGTGCGGGAGACCCCGGACGCCGTGGCGCTGGAGAGCGCCGACGGAGTGCTCACGTACCGGGAACTCGACGCGCGGGCCGGTGTGCTGGCCCGCCGCCTGGCCCGGTACGGGGTACGGCCCGGGGAGCTGGTCGGCATCGCCGCCCGCCCCTCC
The DNA here is from genome assembly GCF_033794345.1 of Streptomyces niveiscabiei. NCBI lineage: Bacteria > Bacillati > Actinomycetota > Actinomycetes > Kitasatosporales > Streptomycetaceae > Streptomyces > Streptomyces niveiscabiei. The sequence continues at coordinate 335,875 of NZ_JARAYJ010000007.1, read as the reverse complement.
CCGTGGTTCGTGGTGACGATGCTCGCGGTCGTGCGGGCGGGGGCGGCGTACGTGCCGCTGGACCTGTCGTATCCGGCGGAGCGGCTGGCGCACATGTGCCGCGACAGCGGGGTCCGGGTGCTGGTCGCCGACTCCGCCGACGGCCTGGCCGGCGGGCTCGCGGGCTGCGAGGTGCTCGTCCCGGACCGTCTCACGGACGGTCCGGGCGCCCTCCCGGAGCCGGTGGAGGCGTCGCCCGCCGATCTGGCGTACGCCGTCTACACGTCGGGGTCGACGGGCCTGCCCAAGGCGGTGCTGGTCGAGCAGCGCAACGTGCTCGCGTTCTGCCTCGGCCAGGACTTCGTGAACCTGGGTCCCGGCCGCTCGATGCTGCGCACCAGCTCCTTCTCCTTCGACGCGTCCGTCCTGGAGACCTGGGGGGTGCTGCTGCGGGGCGCCCGGCTGGTGTTCCCGCCGGACGACATGTACGGCGCCGGCGAGCTGGCCGAGGTGCTGGCCGCCCACCGGGTGACCGACCTGTGGCTGTCGGTGGGCCTGTTCCACCAGGTGGTGGACGACGACCCGGCCGCGTTCGCCTCGCTGCGCACCGTCGTGACCGGCGGCGACGTGGTCTCCCCGCAGCGGGTGCGCCGCGCGCTGGCCGCAGGGCCCGGGCTGACCGTCGCCCACGTGTACGGGCCGACCGAGACGACCGTGATCTGCGGCCGGCACCTGGTGAGCGACCCGGACCGGGTGGAGGCGCCGCTGCCGCTGGGCGGGCCGATACCGGGGGCCCGCTTCCACGTCGTCGACGAGGCGGGGCGCGTGCTGCCGCCCGGCGAGATCGGCGAGCTGTGGATCGCCGGGGCCACGGTGTCCCGCGGCTACCACGGCCGCGCGGAGCTGACGGCGCAGCGGTTCGTCACCGAGCCGGGCACGCGGGACGGCCGCGCCTACCGCAGCGGCGACCTGGCCCGGCGGCGCGCGGACGGTGTGGTGGAGTTCCACGGCCGGGCCGACCGGCAGGTGAAGGTGCGCGGCTTCCGCGTGGAGCCGGGCGAGATCGAGGCGGCGCTGCTGGACGTGGCCGGGGTGCGCGCCTGCCTGGCCGTGGCCCGCGAGGCGCCGCCGGGCGACAAGCGGATCGTCGCCTACGTCGTGCCCGAGGCCGGGGCCCGGCTCGCGGCGGCCGACGCCCACGCGGTGCTCGCCGGGCGGCTGCCCGCGCACATGCTGCCCGCCGAGTACGTGGCCCTGGACGCCCTGCCCCTGGACGTCAACGGCAAGCCGGACCGGCACCGGCTGCCGGAGCCCGAGTGGGGGCGCGGCCAGGGCGCCGTCCTGGCCGCCCCCGCAGGACCAGTCATCCCGTTCGAGAGGATCTGACCTCTGATGCCCTCCCCCACCGATCATCGCGGGGTTCCGGTCCCTCTGAGCCGGGACCAGGAGCGCACCTGGTTCGTGGACCAGATCAGCGCCCACCCGTCCGACTACCTGATCCCGCTGCGGCTGCGCCTGACCGGCCCGCTCGACGTGGCCGCGCTGCGCCGCGCGCTGGCCGCGCTGGCCGCCCGCCACGAGGTGCTGCGCACCTGTGTCGTCGCCGACGGCGAGCGCCCCTCCGGCCTGGTCCGCCCGGCCGACGCCTTCCGGCTGCGGGAGACCGGCGCGGCCGACGACGAGGCCCTGGACGCGCTCCTGACCCGGGAGGCGACCGAGCCGCTGGACCTGGCGGCCGACCTGCCGCTGCGCGCCCTGCTGGTGCGCCGGGGGCCCGAGGAGCACGTCCTCGCGCTGACGGTGCACCACGTCGCCGCCGACGACTGGTCGCTGGCCGTCCTCTACGACGAACTGTCCGCCGACTACGCCGCGTTCACCGCCGGTGAGCCCTCGCCGCTCGCGGCGCCCGCCGAGCAGTACCGCACGGTCGCCGCCCGGCTCGACGCCCGCGCCGACGCCGAGGCCGTGCCCGCCGGGCTCGACCACTGGCGCAAGGCGTTCGAGGACTTCACACCGTTCGAGGTGCCGGGCGACCGGCCCCGGCCCGCCGTGCGCGCCGGACGCGGGGCGGGCCGCAGCGCCTTCGTCCTGCCCCCGGACGTCGCCGGGCGCCTCGGCGAGCTGGGCCGGGCGAGCGGTGCGACGCCCGCGATGCTGCTGACGGCCGCCTGCCAGGCGGTCCTGTACCGCTGCACCGGGCGCCGCGACGTCACCACCGGGACCACCTACGCGCGCCGGGACGACCCGGCGACCGAGCGGCTCGTCGGCGTGCTGATCAACATGCTGCCGCTGCGCGCCGACCTCGGGCCCGGCCTGACGTTCCGTGACCTCCTCGACCAGGCGCGGGACGCGGCCCTGGACGCCTTCGAGCACGCGGAGGTCCCCTTCGACCGGCTGGTCGGCGAACTCGCCCCCGAGCGGGACCCGTCCCGTACGCCGCTCTTCCAGATCCTGGTCAACTTCCGCAGCGGTCGCCGCCGCGCCCCGCACCTGCCGGGCCTGGAGGTGACGGAGCTGCCGATCCCCTACGAGGGCGCCAAGTACGACCTGTGCGTCAGCTTCGAGCAGGCCGAGGGCGGCCTGTGGTGCGGCGTGAACTGGGACACCGACCTGTACGACGCGTCCACGGTGGACCGGATCGCCTCCTGGCTGGAGCGCCTCCTCACCCACGTCGCGGACCGGCCCGACCAGCGGATCGACGACATTCCGCTGCTCACGCCGGCCGAGGAGGACGCCCTGCGCGCGCTGTCCCTGCGCCCGGACACCGCCGTCCCCGACGCGTGCCTGCACGACCTGGTCGCCCGTCAGGCGGCCCGCACCCCGGACGCGGTGGCCCTCACCGACGACGCCGGCCTGCGCATGACGTACGCCGAGCTGGAGGGCGCGGCGGGTGCCGTGGCCCGGGACCTGGCCCGGCACGGTGTCGGTCCCGACGTGCCGGTCGGGCTGCTCGTCGACCGGTCGGCCCGCATGGTCGTGGGCCTCCTCGGCATCCTCAAGGCGGGCGGCGCCTACCTGCCGATCGAGACCTCCACGCCGGCCGCCCGGGTGGCGGCCCTGCTCGGCGACGCGGGCGCCCCCGTCTGCCTGGCCGAGCCGCAGTGGGCGCCGGCCGTCGAGGAGGCGGGCGTCGTCGCGCTGGCCGTCGACGAGGGCGCTGCCGCCGCCGCGCCGCCGGTCGCCACGCGCCCCGACCACCTGTGCGCCGTCTACTACACGTCCGGTTCCACGGGCCGCCCCAAGGGGGTCGCCTGCACCCACCGGGGCTGGGTCAACCGCATGGTGTGGATGCAGCGCCGGCACGGCCTGCGGCCGGGTGACGCCGTCCTGCACAAGACGACCCTGCCGTTCGACGACGCCGCGGTGGAGATCCTGTGGCCGCTCATGACCGGCGGCACGGTCGCCCTGCTGCCGCCCGGCCTGCACCGGGACCCGCGCGCCATCGCGGACGCCGCGATCCGGCACCGGGCGGTGCACGTGCAGTTCGTGCCGAGCGTCCTCGACCTGTTCCTGGAGGAGCTGACCGGCGACGACGTCGCCGCCCTGCGCGGGCACCTGCGCAGCGTCCTGTCCAGCGGCGAGGCGCTGCGCCCGGACCTGGTGCGCCGCTTCCGCGAGGCGTTCGGCGACACGGTGAGCCTGGACAACACCTGGGGCGCCACCGAGGTGTCCATCGACTCGACCTACCGGGTGTGCGGCCCCCAGGACGCGGCCGGCGAGGGCGCGGTGAGCCTCGGCAGGCCCATGGACAACAACGAGGTCCTGGTCCTCGACCACCGGCTCGCGCCGCTGCCGCCCGGCGTCCCCGGCGAACTGTGCATCGCCGGCGTCGGGCTGGCCCGCGGCTACCTCGGCGATCCCGCGAAGACCGCCGCCGCCTTCGTCCCCCACCCCTACCGGCCCGGTGAGCGCCTGTACCGCACCGGCGACCGGGGCCGGATGCGCCCGGACGGCACCCTCGCCTACCTGGAGCGCATGGACCGCCAGGTGAAGGTGCGCGGCGTACGGATCGAGCTCGGCGAGGTGGAGGCCGCGCTGCGCGCTCATCCGGCGGTCGCCGACACCGCGGTGGTCGCCCGCCGGGCGGCCGGCGGCGATCTGCGGCTCGCGGCGTACGTCGTGTTCGGGGACGCCCCGGTCACGGTGCGGGAGCTGCGCGAGGACCTGCTGGCGCGGCTGCCCGGCTACGCGGTGCCGTCCAGCGTCACCGTGCTGCCCGCCCTGCCCCGCTCGGCCAGCGGAAAGCTGAGCCCCGCCGCGCTGCCCGAGCCGGACCCGGCGGACGTCGACGACACCGGCCACGTCGCCCCGCGCGACGAGACCGAGGAGGTCATCGCCGGGATCTGGGCGGAGGCCCTCGGCGTGCCCCGGATCGGTGTCCTGGACGACTTCTTCGCCCTGGGCGGCCACTCCCTGCTGGCCACCCGCGCCGTCAACCGGATGCGCCGCGCGTTCGGCGCCCACCTGCCGCTCAGCGTGGTCTTCGAGTGCCCGACCGTCGCCGCCACCGCGGAACGCGTGCACGAGCTGCTCCTCGCCGAGATCGAGGCCATGCCGGAGGAGGAGGCCCTGCGCCTCCTCGCGCGGACGGCACCCACCCCCCACCACGCGGACACCGAACGAGGTACCACGCGATGAAGGCACCCCTTCTGCTGCACGAGGCGTTCCTTGCGCACGCCGCCCGCACCCCCGAGGCCCCGGCCCTGCACTGGGCCGGCGCCGCCCTGACCTACGCCGAGCTGGAGCGGCGCTCCGCCCGGCTGGCCCACCGGCTGATCGCCGCCGGCACCGGCCGGGGCGACCTGGTCGGGGTCAGTGTCGGGCGCGGTCCCGCCCTGGTCGTCGCCCTGCTCGCGGTGATGCGGGCGGGCGGCGCCTGGGTCCCGCTGGACCCGGCCTATCCGCGCGACCGGCTGGAGTACATGCTCCGCGACTCCGGTGCCGGTCTGGTGATCGCGGACGAGAGCGCCGCGCGGGTCCTGCCGGACGGGGTCCGGCTGCTGTCCCCCGACGGCTCCGACGCCCCCGCCGTGGAGCTGCCCCGGCGCGACGCCCGCGATCTCGCGTACGTCATCTACACCTCCGGCTCCACGGGCCGCCCCAAGGGGGTGCTCGTCGAGCACGGCAGTGTCGCGGCGACGGTCGCCGGGATGCGGGACGAGTGGGGGGTGACCGCCGCCGACCGGGTGCTCCAGTTCGCACCGTCGAGCTTCGACGCGTCCGTGTGCGAGACGGGCATCGCGCTCACCGCGGGCGCGTCCCTGGTGCTCGCCGGGCCGGACAGCGTGGTGCCGGGGCCCGGCCTGGTGCGGCTGCTGGCCGAGGGCCGGGTGAGTGTCGCCGTGCTGCCGCCGTCGGTCGCCGCCGCCGTACCGCAGGCCGAGCTGCCGGCGCTGCGCACGGTGGTGTGCGCCGGTGAGGCGCTGCCCGCCGAGGTCGCCGCGCGGTGGGGGCGGGGGCGGCGGATGATCAACGCCTACGGGCCCACCGAGACGTCCATCTGCGCCACCTCCGGTGACGTGCTGGGCTCCGGCACGCCCGACATCGGGTCCCCGATCGCCGGGGTGCGGCTCGCCCTCCTCGACGCCGACGGGCTGCCGGTGGCCGACGGGGAGGTCGGCGAGCTGGTGGTCTCCGGCGCCGGGGTCACCCGCGGCTACCACGGCAGGCCGGGCCTGACCGCCGAGCGGTTCGTGCCGGCCGAGGGCGGCGGGCGCGCCTACCGCACCGGCGACCTCGCCCGGCGGCTGCCCGACGGGCGCTACGCCTACGTGGGGCGCGCCGACCACCAGGTCAAGATCCGCGGGTTCCGGGTCGAGCCCGGCGAGATCGCCGAGGTGCTGCGCGCGCACCCGGCGGTGACCGACGCGGTGGTCGTCCCCCGGGACGGCATCCTCGTCGGCTATGTCGCCGCGCCCGTGGACACGGCGGTGCGGGAGCTGCGCGAGTGGTGTGCGCGCGGTCTGCCGGCGCACATGGTGCCGGCGGCCGTCGTCGTGCTGCCCGAGCTGCCGCTGACGCCGAGCGGCAAGGTGGACCGCGAGGCGCTGCCGCGCCACGACCGGGCCAGCACCGGTCTGGACGGGGAGCGGGCGCGGCCCGCGACGGACACCGAGCGTGCCGTCGTCGGCTTCATGTCGGAGCTGCTGGGCGGCGCGGAGGTCGGCGCGCGGGACGACTTCTTCCGGCTGGGCGGGCACTCCCTGCTGGTGGGCCGGCTGGCCGCGCGGATCCGCGACGCGTTCGGCGCGGACGTACCGCTGTCGGAGCTGTACCGCAGGACGACGGCCGAGGAGATCGGCCGGTTCCTCGACGGTGGCGCGCGGGGCGGGGACGGGGCGGCCCCGGCGCCGCCGGCGCTGCGCCGGGCGGACCGCTCCCGGCCGCTGCCGCTGTCGTATCCGCAGGAGCGCATCTGGTACCTGGAGCAGCTCTCCCCCCTCAACCCCGCCTACCGGGTGCAGGCGGCGCTGATGCTGAACGGTCCGCTGGACCTGGCGGCCCTGCGCGCCGCGCTGACCGAGCTGGTGCGGCGGCACGAGATCTTCCGTACCGGGTTCCGCGAGATCGACGGGGTGCCCGCGCAGTGCCCGGTGGACATGGACGCCATCGAGCTGGAGATCCCGCTGGTCGACCTGTCGGCGCTGCCCGAGGCGGAGCGGGAGGACGCCTGGCGCGAGCTGACCCGGCGGGAGAAGGCGCGCCCCTTCCGGCTGGACAGCCCGCCCCTGGTCCGCTGGGTGGTGGTGCGCACGGCGCCCGAGGCGCACCGGCTGCTGCACCTGGAGCACCATCTGGTGCACGACGGCTGGTCGTTCGCGGTGTTCGTCGACGAACTGACCCGGCTCTACACGGGGTTCGCCGAGGGCACCGGGCCGGGGCTGCCCGAACCCCGGTTCCAGTTCGCCGACCTGGCGGCCTGGCAGCGCGAGTGGCTGGACGGGCCGGTCCTGGAGCGCTATCTCGACCACTGGCGCGAGGTCCTGGACGGCGCCCCGGTGGCCCTGGAGCTGCCGACCGACCGGCCCCGCCCGCCGGAGTTCACCTTCCGCGGCGGCATGGTGGCGTTCTCGCTGGCCCCGGACGAGTACGCCGCGCTGCGTGAGCGGGCGCGCGAGCACGGCGTCACCCTGTACTCGGTGATGCTGAGCGGGTTCACGGCGCTGCTGTCGCGCTACACCGCGCAGGACGACCTCGTGGTGGGCGTGGGGGTCGCCAACCGGCGGCTGAGCGAGGCGGAACGGCTCATCGGGATGATGGTCAACACGGTTCCGATGCGGGTCCGCTTCGACGGCGACCCCACCTTCCGGGAACTGATCGCGCGGGTGCACGCCACGGCCGTCGAGGGCTACGCCTGGCAGGACATACCGCTGCAACGCCTGGTGAAGGCGCTGGCGCCGGTGCGTGACCTGTCGCGCAACCCCCTGTTCTCGGCGCTGTTCAGCTTCCACGACTCGGCCGTCCCCGACCTGGACTTCGCCGGGCTGCGCGGCGAGGTGGCCGTGGAGCACAACGGCTCCGCGAAGGCCGACCTGAACATCGTGGTCATCCCGCGCGCCGAGCAGCGCGTCGGCCTCGGCCCGAGCGACGAGGACGAGTCGATCACCGTCCTGTGGGAGTACGCCGCCGACCTGTTCGACGACGCGACCATGCGGCGCATGGCCCAGGCCTACCGGGACCTGCTGCGCACCGCGCTGGCCTCCCCCGACACGCCCGTGTCCCGGCTGCCCCTGACGGGCGCGGTGACCCCGGAGCCCGCCCCGGCCGGACAGCCCGGGCAGACCGTGCTGGACCTGGTGGAGCGGCACATCGCCGGCCGGCCGGACGCGGTGGCGCTGAGCACGCCGTCGGGGCCGGTCACCTACGGCGAACTCGACGTCCTCGCCCGGTCGGTACGGCTGCCGGCCCGCCCGGACGCCGGCCCGCGCGAGCCGGTCACCGTCCCTGCGACGCCGGGCGCCGACCTGGTCGCGGCGATGCTGGCGGCGGCCCGGCGGGGCGTCCCGTGCCGGGTGGGCGGCACAGCGGGCGCGGACGGCACAGCGCCGGGCCTCCCGGAGCCGGCGCGGGAGGAGTACTCCCCCGCCCCGGCCGACGTCCTGGCCGTGACCGGTGACGGCGAGCTCACGCACGCCGCGGTGCGCTGCGCCCTGGACGCGCTCGACGCCCTCGGCCTGGACGCCGGACGGGTCCTGCGGGCGGCGCCCGTGTCCGATCCGCTGTTCCCGGTCGAGGTGTGGACCACGCTGGGCCGGGGCGGCACCCTGGTGCTGGCGGACGAGAACACCACCACGGCGGCCGGGGTGGCCGCCGTCCTGCGCGCCGCCGAGGAGCCGTTCTCGGCGCTGCTGCTGCCCGACACGACGGCCAACTCCCTGCTGGCGCACCACGGTGAGGCGCTCGCCGGCGGCTGTGCGGCGCTCCTGGTGCTCGGCCCCGACATCGCCCCGGCGGCGCTGCGCCGCCCGGCGGGCGGGCCGCGCCTGGCGACCGGGTTCGGCACGCCGGAGCTGCCGCTCGCGCTGTGCCGCGCCCCTGGACCGTCCGGGGACGGGGCGGGCGAGGAGGTGCTCGTCCCGGTGGGCGCCCCGCTGCCCGGGGTGGTCGCGGTGGTCCTGGACCGCAACGGCGAGCCGCTGCCGCCCGGCATCCCCGGCGAGCTGCACCTCGGCCTCGCCGGGGCGGGCGCTCCCGCCCCGACCGGCCGGCGGGCACGGCGGGACGCCGACGGCGGGTTCGCGGTGCTCGGCCCGGCCGGCGACTGGCCGACGGTGGCCGGTTTCCGGGTCGCGCCGCACGAGACGCGGGCCCGGCTCACCGCGCACCGGCGGATCGCCGAGGCGGCCGTCTGGCCCGTCGGCGACCAGCTGCACGCGTACCTGGTGCCCCGGGCGGGGGCCGAGGCGCCCGGCCCCTTCGAGCTCGTGGAGTTCCTCGCCGAGCGGCTGCCCGACTACCAGATCCCGGCCCGGTTCGTGACGCTGCCGGCGCTGCCCTCCGCTCCCGTCGCCCCGTGAGCGCGCCCGCCGCCCCGCTCCCCCACTCCCCTGAGGAAGCCATGCACCTGAACGCCTCCACAGCTCCCCCGCCGGCGGTCCGCGTCCGGGGCTCCTACCGCAGCATCGCCCACCACGGCGAGATCCTCCAGGGGGTCTTCGAGGCCGGCGGGCGGCTGCACCGCGGCCTGATCACCCTGCCCTGCCCGCTCTACAGCTCCCAGGCCGTCTTCGAGCCCTCCACGACGGCCGCCGGGGTCTCGGTCAAGGACCCCTGGCGCACCAAGGCCGTGCGCGCCGCCGAACTGGCGCTGCGCGCCCTGGGCGGCCCGTACACGGGCGGGGTGCTGCGGCTGGCCAGCGACATCCCGCTGGGCCGCGGCTTCGGCTCGTCCACCGCCGACGTGCTGGCCTCGATCGGAGCCGTGTTCCGGGCTGCCGGGCAGGATCCGCGCCCCGAGCGGCTGGCGGCCCTCGCGGTGGCCGCCGAGACCGCGTCCGACGCGCTGATGTACCCGCACCGGGCGGTGCTGTTCGCGCACCGCCGGGGGGAGAGCCTGGAGGATCTCGGGGGCTCCCTGATGCGGCTGACGGTGCTCGGCTTCGGCACCAGCCGGGACGGCGCGGGCGTCGACACCCTCGATCTGCCGCCCGCCCGCTACGACGTCTGGGAGATCGAGGCGTTCCGGCCCCTGCTGGGCATGGCGCGGCGCGCGGTGCGCACCGGTGACGTGGCGCTGCTGGGCCGGGTGGCGACCGCGAGCGCCCGTCTCAACCAGCGGCATCTGCCGGTGCCGCGCCTGGACGACCTGCTGCGTCTCGCCGAGGAGGTGGGCGCGGCGGGGCTCCAGGTCGCGCACAGCGGCGACGTCGCCGGGCTGCTCTTCGATCCGCGGTGCCCCGATCTCGACGTCCGCACCGCGCGGGCGCGGGCCCGGCTCGCCGCGCTCGGCATCCACGACACCTGGTGCTTCGGCACCGACGAATCCACCACCCATGGTTGAGGAGAGGCCCATGTCCTCGCTGTCCGTGCGCGCGCCCAGCGCGTCGATCGTCGCGGCGACCGAGCTGCCGCGGCTGGTGCGTCTCGGCCCCAACCTGTGCGGGGCCGCCTTCACCCTGATGAAGCTGCTGCCGGCCCGGTTCATGCTGGACCGCGCCGAGCAGCGCGGTGACCTCGGCCCCGGTACGACGGTCCTGGAGACCTCCTCCGGCACCTTCGCCCTGGGCCTGGCCATGGTGTGCCGGCTGCGCGGCTATCCGCTGGTGATCGTCGGCGACCCGGCGATCGACCCGGCGCTGCGCCGCCGCCTGGAGGAGCTGGGCACCCGGGTGGAGATCTGCACCCGGCCGAGCCCCGAGGGCGGGTTCCAGCGGGCCCGCCTGGACCGTCTTGAGGAGCTGCGGGCCGAGCACCCCCGGCACTATGTGCCCGGCCAGTACCACAACCCGGACAACCCCAACGCCTACGCGGCGGTCGCCGAGCAGCTCAGCGAGGCGCTCGGTTCCGTCGACTGCCTCGTCGGCCCGGTCGGGTCCGGCGGTTCCAGCGGCGGCACGGCGTCCTTCCTGCGGCTGGTGCAGCCCCGGATGCGGCTCATCGGCGTCGACACCTCGCCCAGCACCATCTTCGGCCAGCCCGACGGGCCCCGGGCGGTGCGCGGGCTCGGCAACAGCCTGGTGCCGCCGAACGTCCGGCACACCGCCTACGACGAGGTGCACTGGGCGGGTCCGGCCGAGGTGTTCCGCGCCACCCGCGAGCTGCACGCCCGGCACGCCCTCTACATGGGTCCGACCAGTGGCGCCTCCTTCCTCGTCGCCCGCTGGTACGCGGAGCGGCACCCCGAGGAGCAGGTGGTGGCGCTGCTCCCGGACGAGGGGCACCGCTACCAGGACTCGGTGTACCGCGACGAGTGGCTGCGGGAGCAGGGCGTGCTGGACACGCCGCCCGCGACCGGGCCGCGCACCGTCCAGCGGCCCGGCGACGCCCTGGGCGGCTGGGCGCGGCTGGAGTGGGACCGGCGCACCCTCGACGACGTCCTGCTGGCCGACCCGGCCGCCTCTTCGCCTTCTTCCCCTTCTTCGCCTTCTTCTTCACCGGAGCACCGATGACAGAGCCCCTCCTCGTGCTGGTCGAGAGCAACACCACCGGCACGGGACGGCTGTTCGCCCGCCGGGCCCGGGAGCTCGGCGCCCGCCCCGTCCTGCTGGCCGAGGACCCCGGCCGGTACGACTACGCGCGCACCGACGGCATCACCGTGGTCCGCGCGGACACCTCCAGCCTCCCGGCGGTCCTGGCGGCCGTGCGGGCCCTGCCCGACGCCGAAGGGTCCGGGGTGGCCGGGGTGACCACCAGTTCCGACTACTTCGTGCCCGTCGCCGCGAGCGCGGCGGCGGCCCTGGGGCTGCCGGGCCCCGACCCGGACGCCGTCGTCCGCTGCCGGCACAAGGGCGGCCAGCACGCGGCGCTCGTGGCCGGCGGGGTGCCGGTGGCCGCCCACGCGCTGGTCGCCACGGCGGCGGAGGCCCTCGACGCGGTGGACCGGATCGGGACGCCCGTGGTGCTCAAGCCGGTGGACGGCTCGGGCAGTTCGGGCGTACGGCTGTGCGCCACGCGGCAGGAGGCCGCCGAGCACGCGGCCCGGCTGCTGGAGCGCACCCACAACGAGCGGGGCATGCCGGTGGCGCGGGACTTCCTCGTCGAGGAGTTCGTGCGCGGGTCCGAGTTCTCGGTGGAGGTGTTCGGCGACCGGGCCGTGGCCGTCGTCGGCAAGCACCTGGGCCGGGCGCCCCACTTCGTGGAGATCGGGCACGACGTCCCGGCGCCCGTCGCGGACGCCGACGCCGCCGCGCTGGCCGCCACCGCCGTCCAGGCGGTCAAGGCGCTGGGGCTCGGGTTCGGGGCGGCCCACGTCGAGCTGCGGCTGCGGCTGGGCGAGCCGGTGCTCATCGAGGTCAACCCCCGGCTCGCGGGCGGCATGATCCCCGAGCTGATCCGCTCCGCCACGGGTGTCGACCTGGTGCGCGCCCAGGTGTCCGCCGCGCTCGGCCTGCCCGTGGACCTGGCACCGGTCAGGTCGCACCACGCGCGCCTGCGTTTCCTGGTCGTGGACACCCCGGCGCGGCTGGCGGGCCCGCCGGACACCGGTGGCCTGCCCGAGGGCGCCGAGGCGGTGCTCACCGGGCGTACCGGCGTCCGCCTCGAACCGCACCGCGACCACCGCGACCGGGTCGGCCACGCCACCGCCACCGCGCCCACCGCCGAGGCCGCCGACCTGGCCGTCGCCGCCGCCCACACCCGGCTGCGGACCTCCTTGCGTCCCGACACCGGCGAAGGAGCCGCCGTATGAGCACGAGCGCCGCCACCGGCAGGCTCTCCACCTCCGTCGCCCCGGCCGCCGCGGAGATCCTCTTCGAACGGCATCTGCGGGCCCCGGCCGACCCCGTCGCCGCCGAGCTGCGCCCCACCAGCCAGGTCGACCGCGCGCATGTCGTCATGCTCACCGAACAGGGCATCGTCGCCCCCGGCACCGCCGCCCGGCTGCTGGCCGGCATCGAGGAGCTGCGCGCCGCGGACTTCGCGCCGCTGCGGCACCGGCCGGCGCCGCGTGGCCGCTACCTCGCCTACGAGGGCCACCTGATCGACGAGCTGGGCGCGCCGACCGGCGGGGTGCTGCACAGCGGCCGGTCCCGCAACGACCTGAACGCGACCGTCCTGCGCCTGCAACTGCGGGAGCCCTACGACCGGCTGCTGGACGCGTGCACGGCGCTCGGCGCCGTGCTGACCGACGGGGCGCGGCGCTGGTCCACGGCCGTGATGCCCGCTTACACCCACCACCAGCCGGCGGTGCCCATCACCTACGGCCACTATCTCGCCGGGGTGGCCGCCGCCCTCGTACGGGACCTGGACCAGCTGGCGCAGGCGGGCGAGGAACTGGAGGAGAACCCGCTGGGCGCGGGCGCGGTCGGCGGCACGTCGCTGCCCATCGACCCGCGGCGCACCACGGAGCTGCTCGGGTTCCTGGCGCCGCTGCCGAACTCGCTGCACGCGGTCGCCTCGCGTGACGTGGTGCTGCGGCTGCTGGCCGGCTGCACGGTGCTGGGGGTCCTGCTGACCCGGGTGGCGCACGACCTCCAGTCCTGGACGAGCGCCGAGAATCCGCTGCTGGCGCTCCCCGACGACCTGGTCGGCAGCAGTTCGATGATGCCGCAGAAGCGCAATCCGTTCCTGCTGGAGAACGTGCAGGGCAAGGCCGCCGCCGCGCTCGGCGCGCTGACGGCGGCCACCGCCGCCATGTCCACCGCCCGCTTCACCAACGCCATCGCGGTCGGCACCGAGGCGGTGGGGCACGTCTGGTCCGCGCTGTCGGCGACGACCGACGCGGTGGTGCTGCTGCGGCTGATGGCCGAGGGCGCGGTGCCCTGCCGGGAGCTGATGCTGCGCCGGGCCGACGAGGGCCAGACCAGTGCCACCGCGCTCGCGGAGCGCCTCGTCGTGGCCGGTGTGCCGTTCCGCACGGCCCACCACGAGGTGGGCGAGGTGAGCCGGGAGGCCGCTGCGGGCGGGCGTCCGTTCGCGGAGGTGGCAGCCGAGCGCCTGCCCGCCGAGTGGGCCGGGCTGCTCACCGGCCTCGACCCGGCGTCCGTCGCCGGGGCCGCGACCTCGGGCGGCGGGCCCGGCCGGGCCGGTGTGCTCGCCGCGGCCGACGACGCCGACGTCCGGCTCGCCGCCCACCGCGCCCTCGCCGACACGCGCCGCGCGCGCTGGTCGGCCGCCGAACAGACCCTGACCGCCGCTGTGAACGCCCTGATCTCCGGGAGCACCTCATGAACCGTGTCGTCGAACTGCGCAGCGACACCTTCACCCTGCCGACCCCCCGTATGCTGCGCGCCGCCGCCGAGGCCCCGCTGGGCGACGACGTGTACGGCGAGGACCCCACGGTCGCCGAGCTGGAGCGGCTGTCGGCCGATCTGCTCGGCAAGGAGGCGGCCTGTCTGATGCCGAGCGGCACGATGGCGAACCTCACGGCCCTGCTCACGCACAGCCCGCGCGGCGGCAAGGCGATCGTCGGCGCCGAGTCGGACATCTACGTCTACGAGGCGGGCGGCGCTGCGGTGCTCGGCGGGATCGTGTACGAGCCGGTGAGCGCCGCCGAGGACGGCACCCTGCCGCTGGCGGCCGTCGTGGAGGCGTGCGAGGTCGACGCCGACGACCCGCAGTTCGCGCTGCCGGCCGTGCTGAGCGTGGAGACGCCGCACAACCGCAGGGGCGGCGTCCCGCTGTCGCCCGGCTATCTGGCCGAGGCGGCGGCGGTGGCCCGCGCCCACTCGATCGCCCTGCACCTGGACGGGGCGCGGATCTTCAACGCCGCGCTGGCGCTGGGCGTTTCGGCCGCCGAGCTCGCCGCGCACGCGGACACGGTCCAGTTCTGTCTCTCCAAGGGCCTGTCCGCGCCGATCGGTTCGGTGCTGGCGGGCGACGCCAAGAGCATCGACAGCGCCCGCCGGCTGCGCAAGATGCTCGGCGGGGGGATGCGGCAGGCCGGGCTGATCGCCGCGTGCGGCATCGTCGCGCTGACCGAGATGGTCGACCGGCTCGCCGACGACCACGCCAACGCGGCCCGGCTGGCGGCGGGGCTGGCCGGGGTGCCGGGGCTGCGGCTGGACCCGGAGCCGCCCCGCACGAACATGGTGTTCTTCTCCGTCGACCCGGAGGCCACCGCCCACACCACGGCCTCGTTCATCGACGCGGCCCACGCGCGCGGGGTGCGGGTGGCCGAGCTGGGCCGGGACCGGATCCGCGCGGTCACGCACTCCGGGGTGGACGCCGGGGACGTCGACCACGCCGTGACCGTGCTGGCCGAGGTGCTGGCGGCGGCCCCGTCGGCCGGGCGGTGAGGGTGGCCCGCTCCGCCGCGCCGCCCGCGCCGTCCCTGCCCGCGCACCGCGGCTTCAGGATGTTCTGGGCGGCGGACACGGTCAGTCAGTTCGGCACCTACGTCGGGAACACGGTCCTGCCCCTGGCCGCCGCCACGACGCTGGCGGCGTCCCCCTGGGAGATGGGGGTGCTGGGTGCGGCGGAGACGGCCGGGTACCTGCTGATCGGGCTGCCCGCCGGGGTCTGGGTCGAGCGGGCCAGGCAGCGGCGGCTGATGATGTGGTCCAACGCGGTGCGGGCCCTGCTGCTGTGCACGGTCGCGGTGGCCTGGTGGCTGGGCGTGCTGACGGTCTCCCAGCTGGTGGCGGTGGCGCTGCTGGCCGGGGTCTGCGCGGTCCTGTTCGACGTCTCCTACCAGTCGTACCTGCCGTCGCTGGTCGCGCGCGAGCACCTCGTCGAGGGCAACGCGAAGCTCCAGTCGAGCCAGTCCCTCGCGCAGATCACCGGGCCGGGCATCGGGGGTGGTCTCGTCCAGCTCTCCGGGGTCGCCGGGCCGGTCCTCGGGACGGCGGGCGGCTATCTGCTGGCGGCCGTCCTGCTGCGCGGTGTCCCCGAGTCGGAGCCGGCGCCGCGCGCGGCCGGGGGTGCGTCGGTGTTCGCGGAGATCCGGGAGGGGCTGCGGTTCGTGGCCCGGACGTCGGCGCTGCGGGCGATCACCTGCTGCACGGCCACGGCCAACCTGTTCAGCGGGGTGCTGAACGCGGTCCTGGTGCTGTTCCTGACCAGGACGCTGGACCTGTCGGGCACCCTCGTGGGGCTCGTGCTGGGCGTGCTCGGCCTGGGCGGGGTGCTCGCGGCCCTCACCGCGCGCCCGGTGATCCGGCGGCTGGGGCAGGCCAGGGCGGTGTGGCTGGTGCCCGTCACCGCGTTCCCGGCCCTGTTCCTGGTGCCGCTCGCGCGGCCGGGGCCGCTGGTCGCGGCGGCCGTGCTCGGGCTGCTGGTCACCGGCTACGGCACCGTCCTCTACAACATCGCGCAGGTGAGCTACCGGCAGGCCGCCTGTCCCGAGCGGATGCTCGCCCGGGTCAACGCCACCGTGCGGTTCGTGGCGTTCGGCACGCTGACGCTGGGCACGCTGGCGGGCGGGGCGCTGGGCGGGGTCCTCGGGGTGCGGGGCACCCTGTGGGTCGCGGCGGCGGGCACCTGCCTGGCCGGGCTGTGGGTGCTGTGCTCGTCGCTGCGCGGCATGGACGACTTCACGCCGGAGCGGGGGTGAGAGCCGGTGGAGCCGCCCCGGCCGGACGCCCGCCACCCGGCACACAGGCCATGCCCCGGCCGGGCACCCGCCACCCGGTCCGCGGGCTCTGACGCGGCCGGCCGGCGGTCTCCCGGTCCGCCGGCCGGCCCAGAACGTGCCGGCCCGTCAGTTGCCGACGGGGCGCAGCGCGGGTTCGTGCAGTACGGCCGCCGGTTCCGCGGGCCAGCTCAGGGCGTCGTCGCGGTGTCCTCCCGCTTCGGCGCGCGCGATGAGCACGCCGGCCTGGAAGCGGCTCTCGGCGCCGAGCCGCTTCATGATGTCGGCGATGTGCCGGCGCGTGGTGCGCAGGGACATGCCGAGCCGGCGGGCGATGGTCTCGTCCTTGAGGCCGCCCGCCAGGAGTTGCACGATGGTCCGGTCCAATTCCTGCGACACTTCCTCCAGTTGGTCGCTGGACGCCGGGGAGAAGGGGGCGGCGTGGGCCCACACGTGCTCGAAGAGCCGGTGGAGGAAGGCGACGATGGACGGCTCGCGGATCGCGACCGCCGCGTTCTCGTCGTCGCGCAGCGGGATGAAGGCGAGCCGGTCCCGGTCGAAGATGATCATCCGGTTCACGAGCTCGTGGACCGTGCGGTACTCGGCGCCCAGCGCCGAGGCCCGCGCGACGTACACCTGGCTGGGGCCGTTGAAGCGGGAGGTGTGGTGGTAGATGGCGCGCATCCGCACCCCTCGGGAGAGCATGGCGTGGTCGCGGGCCACGGCCTCCTCCAGGGCTTCCGGCACCCGGTTCCCGCCGGGCTGCATGGCGAGCATCTCCTCACGGCACTCGGCGGAGGCCCGGTTGAGGGCGGCTCGGACCTCGTCCAGCCGGGGGATCACCTCGACCGTGCACTCCTGGCCGCCCCGGGCCTGGAGGAACCTGCTGCGCAGCAGCCCGTAGTCGTTCATCAGGCAGTCGAGCCGCTCCTGTTCACGCTTGATGGTCTCGCGCACCGGCCGCGTGTGCCGGAGCGCCGCCGCGTCCGGGTCGACGGCGCTGACCAGCGTCTCGTCCTCCTCGTCCACCCGTACCACGCCGAGCCGGGCGAGCTGGAGGAACTTCGCCTCGGTCTGTTCCCTGCTGATCCCGAGGGCCTGTGCCGCCCGGTCCAGATCGGTCTGCGTGTTGTCCAGAATCCACCCGTAGAGCTCCATGGCGAACGTGTCGATGGAGGGCATCCCAGAAGTCTCAATACCCATGGTGCTCCTTGCGCTCTTCTCGTTCCCCCGGTCACACCCAGTCTCGCCCAGACAAAATACGTCGACTGGATCAACCGTGCGATACACCCCCTCGTTGCCCAACACTCGTTCGATTCACGCCCGCACCCCGCAAGGAGATGGTAAAGAAACACATCAGTTCGCAGGTGAGAGCGTGTCTACGGCACGAAGGCCCGGATCCCCTCGTCGCCCGTCCGGCCGCCCTCCACGTCCGCGATCAGGCGCAGGAGGGCCGCCGTGCCCTGGGGCGCGTCGACGCGGGTGTCGATCGTGGACAGGGCCCGGCGGGCGCGGTGCCAGGCGCGGGCGGGGTGGGTGGGGTGGTCCGTGACCGCCAGGGCGTAGCGGGCCAGGAGGGTGGACCAGGAGTCGGCGCCGGGGGTGCACAGGGCGCGGCGGGCGGTGCGGCGGGCCGCGCGGGGTGAGCGGTACGACTGGACGACCGCCAGGGCCGCGAGGCTGACCGGCGCGGCGGGTCCGCCGGGTGCGCCGGGCGGGATCAGGTCGGCGGCCTGGGCGAAGCAGGACTCGGCGACGCCGGGTGAGCCGTCCCGCCAGGCCAGGACGCCTTCGACGTGGGCGATCCGGCCGACCGTCGCGTCGTCGCCCGCGAGCACCGCGCCGGTCCAGGCGCGGCCGAGGAGTTCACGGGCCGTCTCGGGGTCGGCGGTGCCGAGCCAGGCCGTGAGCCACTGGGCGCGCGGCAGCAGCGGGCTGTCGGGTTCGGCCAGCGGCAGCAGCCGGCGCAGGTGGGCGTGGCCCTGCGCCGCGTGGCCGTGGACGGCCCACCAGAACCACAGGTTGACGACGGTCTCCAGCGCGGCCTCGACGTGCCCGGGGCGGGCGTGCGCGTGGCGGACGAGGGCGGTGAGGTCGTCGTACTCCTCGCGCACGAGCTGGACCGCCTGGCGCTGCCGGCCGTTGGTCCACAGGTTCTCGGCGACGGCCGCGACGCGGCGGTAGTGCAGGGCGTGCCGTTCGCGCGCGACCGCCGACTCACCGGCCTCGCGCAGGCGTTCGGCACCGAAGTCGCGGGCCGCGCGGGTCATCCGGTAGCGGGAGGCGCGTACGCCGCCGGGCTCGCCGAGGGTCTCCAGGACGCCCGATGCCGCCAGCTCGGCGAGCAGGCCGGGTACTCGGTGGGGCTCCACGCCGGCGCCGGAGCACACGAAGACGGCCGTCGCCTCCGTGAACGAGCCCGTGAAGACGCTCGCGCGGGCCCACACGACCCTCGACTCCCGTTCACACAGGCGGTATCCGGCGCCGACCGCGTCCCGCAGGGAGCGGTGTCTGCGGGGGCCCGGGTGGGGGCCGGTGAGCCAGCACTGGTCGCGTTCCAGGCGTGCGGCGAGGTCGGTGACCGAGTGGCGGGTGAGCTGGCCCGCCGCGAGTTCGATCGCCAGGGGGACGCCTTCGAGGAGCCGGCAGATCCGCTCCGCCGCCGCCCGGTCGTCGCCGGGGAGCTCCCGGCCCGTCGCGGTGCGGGCGCGGTCGAGGAACAGCTCCACGGCGGGGCCCCGCAGGCCCAGCGCGCCGAGCCTCAGGACCCGTTCCTCCCCCAGGCCGAGGGCCTTCCGCGCGGTGACGAGGACCCTGAGCGCCGGTACGGCCATCAGCAGGCGCTGCACGAGGCCGACGCACTCGCCGTGGACGGGGTCCACCCCGTCGAGGACCAGGAGGGGGTGGGGGGCGGGGAGGGCGCAGAGCGCGGCCACGGCCCGCACCACCCGCTCCGCCAGTCCCCCCTCCCCGCTCTCCCCCACCCACACCACGGCCCCCGGCCCGGCCGCCGCCCGTGCCAGCCGGCTCTTGCCCATACCCGCCGCACCCGTCACCGTCACCAGGCGGTGCGCGGCGAGTGCCGCGCGCAGGTCCGCCAGTTCGGATGCGCGGCCGAGCAGGCCTCCGTCGACCGTTCGTCCGCGCCGGGGCGCGGGCAGGGTCCGGGGGGTGTCGGCACATGTCCACACGTTGTAACTCTCCATACCGTGACCTGCGTGTTCGCGAGCGGGACGCCAGTGAACCGGAGCCGGAAGCCGATCGGCGGCCCGGTTGCAGAACCGTCACTGCACTCCCGTCACGGACCCCAACGCGAGACCCTCGCGCCGGGTGGCGCCGCCACGGGTGGGATCACACGCGCGGATGGCCGGGGGAACGGGTGAGCGACCTCCCCCGGCCCCCTCACCGCCCCGGCGGCTTCGCCTCCACCAGCCCCGACTGGTAGGCGATGACGACCAGTTGGGCCCGGTCGCGGGCGTGCAGTTTCGTCATCGCCCGCTGGATGTGGCTGCGCACGGTCAGGTGGCTCAGCACCAGCTGCTCGGCGATCTCCGTGTTGGACCTGCCGAGGGCCGCGAGGGACATGACCTCGCGTTCGCGGTCGGTCAGCGTGGCGAGGAGCGCCGGAGGGGCCAGGGCCTCGGCCGGCTCCGGGGTCGTGAGGAAGCGGGTGATCAGGGCGCGGGTCGCCACGGGCGACAGCAGGGACTCGCCCGCCGCGACAGTGCGGATGCCGGCCAGGAGGACGTCCGGGCCGACGTCCTTGCCGAGGAAGCCGCCCGCGCCCGCGCGCAGGGCCCGGGCCACGTTCTCGTCGTCCTCGAAGGTCGTGAGGATGAGGACGTGGGTCGCGGCGAGGGACTCGTCCGCGCAGATCTCCGCCGTGGCCGCGAGTCCGTCCGTGCCGGGCATGCGGATGTCCATGACGACGACGTCGGGGGCGTGTTCGCGGGTGAGGTCGACGGCCTCGCGGCCGTCCGCCGCCTCGGCGACGACGGTCATGCCGGGGTCGGAGTCGACGAGGATGCGGAAGGTGGCGCGCAGGAGCGCCTGGTCGTCGGCGAGCAGGACGCGCGTGGTCATGGGGCGTTGCCTTCGTCGGGGTCGCGGTGGTGCAGGGGGAGGGTGCAGGCGGCCTCGAAGCCGCCGTCGGGCCGCCGGCCGGCGTGGAAGGTGCCGCCGACGGACAGGGCGCGTTCGCGCATGCCGACGAGGCCGTAGCCGCCCGCACCGCCGGGCCGTGCGGCGCCGGGGGCGTTGCGCACGGTCAGGGTCAGATACCGGTCGGTGTACGCGAGCCGCACCTCCGCCTCGGGGACGGCCGCGTGTTTGGTGACGTTGGTGAGGGCCTCCTGTGCGATGCGGTACGCGGTGAGGTCGACGGCGGGCGACAGGTCCCGCGCGGTGCCGTCGACGACGACGGTCACCGTCACGCCCGCGGCGGCGCAGGACGCGGTCAGCTCGGGCAGGCGGGCGAGGCCCGGTGCGGGTGCGAGGTTCTCGGTGTCGGAGGTCTGGCGCAGGACACTCACGGTGGCCTTCAGCTCGCGCAGCGCGGAGGCGGTCGTGCCGGACAGCTCGTCGAGGATCGCGAACGCCTGCTCGGGGTTGCTGCGCTTGAGGTGCGCGGCGGTGCCGGCCTGCGCGTTCGCGAGGGCGAGGTGGTGGGCGACGACGTCGTGGAGTTCGCGGGCGATGCGCATCCGCTCCTCGATGACCCGCCGGTGGGCCTCCTCCTCGCGCGCGCGTACGGCCTGTTCGGCGCGGGAGGCGGCGAGGGCTCGGCGGACCTGGACGTAGCTGCCGAACGCGATCGGCAGCAGAGCCCAGGCGACGGGGTTGACGACGGAGAGGAAGAACTCGTGGCTGCGCAGGGTCAGCGTGACGCCGGTGACCGCCATGCCGAGTCCGGAGATCAGCGCGGCGTTCCGCCGGGTCCCGGCCTCCTCGCCGGTGCCGACGGAGTAGAGCACCACGGTCAGCGGGGCCGCGAGGAACGGTGTGACCAGCATGCCCAGCAGGCCCTGGCCCATCGCGCACAGCGTGGTGAGCGTGACGACCGCGAGGGGCCGCTGGTGCCGCCAGGGCAGGGCGACCCCGCCGACGGTCGCCAGGATCGCGGCGGGCAGCATGTGCCCCGTCCCGAACCGCCACCCGGCGCTCAGCACGACACCGATGACGCCCGTGGCGATGGTCGCCGCCATCAGCCAGAGGTCGGCGGCGGGCGCGTGCGGGCGCCGGGGGGTGTTCACGAGAGTGCTCCAGGGGACGGTCGGCGGGGCAATGCTGTCAGACGGAGACGGTACGAGACCCGGTACGGCCACCGGGGCTCGACACCGTACGGATTCCAGGACCCGAGCCCCGGACCCGTACGGATTCCGGGGCCGGGCCTCGCGGGGATCGGCGCCTCAGACGCGTACCGCCTCGTGCTCCCGCGTCTCCTGCGGTTCCCCGGCCCGCAGCCCCGTGCCCTCGACGTCCACGCGGGGCAGGACGCGCGCCAGCCAGGCGGGCAGCCACCACGCCTTGTCGCCCACCAGTGCCAGCACCGCGGGTACCAGCGCCATGCGGACCACGAACGCGTCGAAGAGGACGGCGATCGCGAGGCCGAAGCCGATCGTCTTGATCATCGATTCGCCCGCCCCGACGAACCCGGAGAAGACGGCGATCATGATGACGGCGGCGGCGACCACGACGCGCGCGCTGTGCCGGAAGCCGCTGACGACGGCGTTCGGCGCGGACTCGCCGTGGGTGTACGCCTCGCGCATCCGGGCGACGAGGAACACCTCGTAGTCCATGGCGAGGCCGAAGACGATGCCGACGAGGAAGATCGGCATGAGGCTCATGATGGGCCCGGTCTGCTCGACGCCGATGAGGGAGGCGCCCCAGCCCCACTGGAAGACGGCGACGACCGCGCCGAGCGAGGCGAGCACGGACAGCAGGAACCCGAACGCGGCCTTGAGGGGCACGAGCAGCGAGCGGAACACGAGCAGCAGCAGGACCAGCGCGAGCCCGACGATGACCGTGAGGTAGGGCACGAGCGCGTCCTGGAGGGCCTGGGCGACGTCGATGTTCATGGCCGTGGTGCCGGTGACCTCGAAGGTCGCCCCGGTCTCCCGCTCGACCTGCGCGCGCTCGCCCCGGATGTGCTGGACGAGGTCCTTGGTGGATTCGTCGTTGGGCCCGGTGGACGGCACGGCGGAGAACAGGGCGGTGTCACCGGCCTGGTTGAAGCGCGGCTCGGAGACGGAGACGACGCCCTTCGTGTCCTTGATCCTCGCGGCGATCTCGGCGGCGGCCCCCTTCGCGTCGCGCGCGCCCTTCGCGTCGACGACGACGGTCAGCGGCCCGTTGAACCCGGGCCCGAACCCCTGGGCGAGGTCGTCGTAGGCACGCCGCTCGGTCGTGGAGGTCGGCTTCGCCTCGTCGCCCGGCATGCCGAGTTCGAGGTGCGCGGCGGGCAGCGCGATCACACCGAGCCCGGCGACGCAGGCCAGCAGCACGGGCACCGGCCGCCGCAGCACGAACCGCGCCCACCGCGAACCGCCGTTCTCCGTGGCGCTCTGCCGTGCCTGGTTCCGGCGGACCTTGCGGGACAGCGTCGCGTTCGGCCACATGCCGAGCAGGGCCGGTACGAGGGTGAGGGCGACCAGCACGCCGACGACGACCGCCCCGGCCGCGCACAGCCCCATCTTGGTGAGCATCGGCACGCCGACGACGGAGAGCCCGGCGAGCGCGATGACGACGGTCAGACCGGCGAAGACGACGGCGCTGCCGGCCGTACCGACGGCGATCCCGGCGGCCTCGGAGGGCAGGCGGCCGGCGGCGCGCTCCTCGCGGTAGCGGGAGACCACGAACAGGGCGTAGTCGATGCCGACGGCGAGGCCGAGCATCGTGGCGAGGGTGCCGGTGGTCGCGGTGAGCCCGAAGAGGGAGCCGCCCGCCATGATCGCGGCCATGCTCACGCCGACCCCGACCATCGCGGTGAGCAGCGGCAGTCCGGCCGCCGCGAGGGAGCCGAAGGTGATGAGCAGGACGACGGCGGCGAGCGCGACGCCGATCATCTCCGAGGAACCCCCGGCGGCGGGCTGGGAGCCGAGCGCGTTGCCGCCGACCTCGACGGTCAGGCCGGAGTCCCGGGCCCGGTCGATGACCTTCTCCAGGGCGGACTTGTCGGCGTCGGTGAGGTCGCCGGACTTCACCTTGTAGGTGACCTGCGCGTACGCGGTCGTCGCGTCCTTGCTGACGGCCCCGGCCGCGAAGGGGCCGACGGCCTGCTCGACCTTGGAGACGTCGCCGGCCTCCTCGACGAGCTTGTCGATGGCGGCCTTGTTGCCGCCCTCGGTGACCTTCTCGCCCTTCGGCGCGACGAACACGATGCGGGCGTTCGCGCCGTTGGAGTCGCGGCCCGGGAAGCGCTGGCCGATCAGGTCGAACGCCTTCTGCGCCTCGATGCCGGGCATGAACGAGCCGCCGTTGTCCTCGGCGGCGGGCGCGCTCACGGCTCCCGCGCCGAGACCGCCGAGCAGGGCGACCCAGAGCAGCACCACCAGCCAGCGTCGTCGGAAGGCCGTGCGGCCCATGCGGTAGAGAAAGGTAGCCACGGGAAGGGTCATCTCCAGGTCATAGTGCGGGACCTGGACAGGTTCGCCCTTGGCACCCCCTTCGGGCATCGTGCCCCTGCTGGCAGTCCGGTCTGCTGCGACGGCACCAGACGGGACGGCCCGGCTCCTCCTCAGGTAGGACATCCGTGGTCGTGCGAGGGCCGGGGCGGTGCGGTGCGGGATACGCTGACGCCTCCCATGGCCGGATGGTCGGAATCGGACAGGAACAGGGCAGGACAGTGGAAGCGATCCCCGGGTTCGGGTTCACCCCGCCGCTCACGCCGGTCGCCGGCTTCGAGATCGTCGAGCTGGGCGCGGTACGGCGGCGGGCCGGCGGCGCCCTGGAGCGGGTGCACCGGACCGGCTTCCACACGGTCACGCTGGTCACGGCGGGGGCCGGGGAGCACGCGGTGGACTTCGTGACGTACGCCTGCCGGCCGGGGACGCTGCTGTGGGTGCGGCCGGGTCAGGTGCGGCGCTTCGGGTCGGGCGGCGCGCTGGAGGGCGTGCACCTGATGTTCACGGCCCGGTTCCCGTCGGCCGTCGCGGGGGTGGAGCGGCTGGTGGACGCGTGGCGCGGGCCGGTGTGCCGTCAGCTCGGCACGGGGCGGGAGTACACGGCCGTCTCGGCCCTGCTGGACCGGTTGCGGGCCGAGTTCACGCGGCCGGACCAGGTGTCGCCTGAGATCCTCCGGCTCCTGCTCGCCGCCCTGCTGCTGCACGTGGACCGGCTGCCGGGGGACGGCGGCGAGGAGGCCGCCGGGGGCGAGGTGTACGCGCGGCTGCGGGCCGAGCTGGAGGAGTCGTACGCGGACACGCGGCGGGCCGAGGACTACGCGCGGCGGCTCGGCTGCACCGTCAAGACACTGACCCGGGCATGTCTCGCGGCGACCGGGGTGCCGGTGAAGCAGGTCATCGACGGGCGGGTGGCCCTGGAGGCGCGGCGGCTGCTGGCGCACACGGACGAGCCGGTGTCGGTGGTGGCGCGGCGGCTGGGCTTCTCGGAGGCGACGAACTTCGGCAAGTTCTTCGCGCGGCAGGCGGGGGTGACGCCGGGGGAGTTCCGGCGTACGCACCGGGGGTGAGCGCTTTGTCCTGATCTTGTGACAGAACCTCGACGGGGCGGCACCAGAGGGCGGGAAGCCCTGGTCAGGCCGCCCGCGTTATTCATAGGATTGCGCAAGTAAGCAAACCTTGAACGCCGGCGGCGTGCGCGCTCGCCGCCCCCTACGGAGGTCGATGTGGGCATCATCAGCTGGGTCATTCTGGGCCTGTTCGCCGGAGCGATCGCCAAGATCCTGCTGCCCGGCCGCGACCCGGGCGGCCTGATCGGCACCACCCTGATCGGGATCGCGGGCGCCTTCATCGGCGGCTGGCTCTCCGCGAAGTTCCTGGACCGCCCGGTCGTGAAGGACTTCTTCGACCTCTACACGTGGGGCGCGGCGATCGCCGGCTCGCTGGTCCTGCTCGTCGGCTACCGCCTGCTGTTCGGCAACTCCCGGGACTGACCCCGCGACAGGGGACGGACCCCGGCCCCGCGAGCCCGGCTTCCGGCGGGCTCGCGGGGCCGCGTACGTCTCACAGGTGCGCGGAGACCGCCGGCAGCAGGTCCTGGAACGTCCGCCCCGTGGCCGGCTCCCCGATCGCCTCGACCTGCCAGCCCCCGCCGGTCCGCCGCAGCTTGGCCATGATCTGCGCGGTGTAGGCGCCGCCCCCGCTGAGCGTGTACCGCGCCAGCTCCTTCCCGGTGACCTCGTCGACGACGCGGCAGAACGCGTTCTCGACCTCCGCGAAGGTCTGCCCGGTGAACGAGTTGACGGTGAACACGATCTGGTCGACGCGCCCCGGCACGCGCCCGAGGTCCACGAGCACGACCTCGTCGTCCCCGCCGGCCCCGCTCCCCCCGGTGAGGTTGTCCCCGAGGTGCCGTACGGAGCCGTCGTCGCTGACGAGGTGCTGGAAGAAGACGACGTCCGCGAGCTGCCCCTCGGCGAAGAGCAGCGCGGACGCGTCGAGGTCGATCTCCCTGGGCCCGGCGAGCTTCGCCAGGAACCCCTTGCGCTGGGCGGCCTGCCAGCCGAGCCCCATCCGGACGGATGTCAGCGCACCGCCGTCCGACTTGTTCAGGCTGATCCGCTGACCCTTCGTCATGTCGACGGACATGGGCCACCTCGCTCTCTCGTCGCCGGCACCGGGCCCATCCCGGCAAACCCGAGGTAAAATCTACAGCACTGTAGAAATGATTCCGCTCAACTCGCCGGGTCCACCAGCACCTTGGGCCCGGGGCCGCCCTCCACAGGGCGCTTGCCCCCGAGGACGGCACCGACCTGATCGAGGCCCACGGTCGCGGCGACGAGCGGCCTCGGGTCGACGACTCCCTGCGCGTAGGCCCGGATCGCCGGGTCGAGTCCCGGTGACGCGGACAGGATCCCGGTCACCGTGACGTCCTTGAGGACGAGGGTCCGCGTGTCGATCAGGCTGGGTTCGCGGGCCAGCCCGATGTAGACCAGCCTGCCGGACGGTTCCACCGACTCCAGGGCCCGCGCCGGGAGTTCGGTGGCCGTCGAGGCGTCCACGACGGCGTCGTACGGCAGGTCCGGGACGGACTGCCACACGTGGGTGAAGCCGAGGGCGCGGGAGAAGGCGAGGGATTCGGGGGTCACGCCCAGGAGGTGGACCTCCGCGCCCTGGGCCCGCAGGAACAGGGCCGTGAGGAGGCCGATCGTGCCGGGGCCGAGGACCAGGACCCGGTCGTCGGGTCCGGCGCCGGTCGCGCGGGCGGCCCGCAGCGCGTTGCCGCCGGGTTCCACCAACGCGCCGAGTTCGGCGTCGACTTCGTCCGGCAGGGCGTGCAAGGAGCTTGCTGGCACGGCAAGTCGTTCCGCGAGGGCGCCCGCCCTCCCGCCCCGTACGCCGACTTCCTGGCGCAGGTCGCACACGTGCTGGTGGCCGCGCCGGCAGCGGCGGCAGTCTCCGCAGCCGAGCATGGTGTCGCCCATGACACGGCGGCCGAGCCAGGCGCGGTCGACGCCGGGGCCGGCCTGCGTCACGCGTCCGCACCACTCGTGGCCGGGGCGCAGTGGGTAGGCGGCGTGGCCCTGGTGGAGGTAGGTCATGTGGCCGGTGTAGAACTCGACGTCGGTGCCGCAGACCCCGGCGCGTTCGACGTCCACGACGACCTCGCCGGGCGCCGCCTCGGGCGCGGGGAGGTCGGCGACCTCGTACGCGCCCGGGGCGGTGAGGACGAACGCGCGCATCAGCGGGGCGCGATGACGTGCTGGCGCTGGGTACCGAGGCCGGTGATGCCGAGCTCCACCGTGTCGCCGGGGTTCAGGTAGACGGGCGGGGTGAGGCCCATGCCGACGCCGGGCGGGGTGCCGGTGTTGATGAGGTCGCCGGGCTCCAGGGTGAGGAACTGGCTGAGGTAGTGCACGATGACGTACGGGTCGAAGATCATCGTCTTGGTGTTGCCGGTCTGGCGGCGCTGCCCGTTGACGTCGAGCCACATGTCGAGGGCGAGGACGTCGTCGATCTCGTCGGCGGTGGCGAGCCAGGGTCCGGCCGGGTTGAAGGTCTCGGCGGACTTGCCCTTGGCCCACTGGCCGCCGCGCTCCAGCTGGAAGGCGCGCTCGCTGACGTCGTTGACGACGACGTACCCGGCGATCGCGTCGCGGGCCTCGTCGACCGAGTCGAGGTAGCTGGTGCGCTTGCCGATGACGATGCCGAGTTCCACCTCCCAGTCGGTCTTGGTGGAGCCGCGCGGGATGCGGACGTCGTCGTTCGGGCCGATCAGCGTGTTCGGGGACTTGGTGAAGAGGATCGGCTCATCGGGGACGGCCATGCCCGACTCGGCCGCGTGGTCACGGTAGTTGAGGCCGATGCACAGGATCTGGTGCGGGCGGGCGATGGGGGCGCCGATCCGTTCCCCGGCGAAGCGGGAGACCCGGCCGGCCGCGACACGTTCGGCAACTACGGGGCGGATACGGTCGATTCCGCCGCCGCCGAAGAAGCCCTCGCCGAAGTCGGTGACGACGTCGGCGAGTTCGACGTACGTGTCGTCGTCGACGCGGGCGACGGGCTTCTCCGCGCCGGGGGCGCCGATTCGCATGAGGTGCATGGGGGTTCGTCTCCTGAGAGGTCAGCTCGGCAGCAGGGCACGGATGTCGTCGAGGGCGTCGGTCATCGCCGCCAGCGGCGAGCGGTAGGCGAGCGCGCTGACGCTGACCGCGCCCGAGGGGGTGGACGGCGAGGTCAGGTACACGGGCAGGGCGAGGCAGTGGATGCCGGTCTCGTTCTCCTGGTCGTCGAGGCCGTAGCCGCGCCGCCGGGTCGCGGCCAGTTCGGCGTACAGCTCCTCGGCCGTGCAGCGGCTCCTGGGGGTGCGGCGTTCCAGGGTGCGGTCGCCGATCCACGCCTCGACGTCCGCGAGGGTCGTCAACTCCCTTGCCAGCAGCAGTTTTCCGACGGCCGTGGTGTGGGCGGGGTTGCGTCCGCCGATGGTGGAGGTGAGGCGGACCGCGCCGGACGGGGGGTCGACCTTGGCGCGGTAGACGACCTCGTGGCCGTCGAGGACGGCGTAGTGCGCGGTCTCGCCGAAGCGGTGCGCGAGGGCTTCGAGGACCGGGCGGATGCGGACGTGGTCGGGGCGGGCCTCGTGGTGCGCGAACGCCATGCGCAGGAACTCGTCGCCCAGGACGTACCGGCCGGGGGCGTCCTGGTCGGCGAGGCCCGCGCGGCGCAGGGCGCTCAGGGCGCGGTGCACGGTCGGTTTCGGGCTGCCGATCACCCGCGTCAGCTCGTCCAGACCGACGCCGCCGGGGTGGCGGGCGAGCTCCTTGAGGACCGCGAGCACCCGGTCCGAGCCCACGAGCCGGTCGGCTCCGGGGTCTGTCGGTCCGTCGTACGTCTGCGTATGCTCCATGGCGTTCCAAAGATTAGACCCGCGTGTCGGTTATTGGAAGGCGCTTCATGGTGACGCTCCGCAGCGCTCAGTGGTACGAGGGCCAGGACCGCAACGCGTACATCCACCGGGCGTGGATGCGCCGGGGAGTCCCCGACGACGCGTTCACCGGCCGCCCGCAGATCGCCATCGCCAACACGGCGTCCGATCTCACGCCGTGCAACGCGCACCTCGACGAGGTCGCCGCGTCCGTCCGCAACGGCGTCTACGCGGCCGGGGGCATCCCGCTCGACCTGCCCGTCGTGTCGCTCGGCGAGACGCAGGTGCGTCCGACGGCGATGCTGTGGCGGAACATGGCCGCGATGGCCACCGAGGAGATGCTGCGGGCCAACCCCGTCGACGGCGTCGTCCTGCTGGGCGGCTGCGACAAGACGATCCCCTCGCTCCTCATGGCGGCGGCCTCCGTCGACCTCCCCGCGGTCGTCGTCCCCGGCGGCCCGATGCTCAACGGCACGTTCCAGGGCGCCCTGCTGGGCTGCGGCACCGGCGTGTGGAAACTCTCCGAGGAGGTCCGCGCCGGCACCCTCTCCCAAGCCGACTTCACCCGCTCCGAGTCGGCGATGATCCGCAGCAA
The DNA here is from genome assembly GCF_033794345.1 of Streptomyces niveiscabiei. NCBI lineage: Bacteria > Bacillati > Actinomycetota > Actinomycetes > Kitasatosporales > Streptomycetaceae > Streptomyces > Streptomyces niveiscabiei. The sequence continues at coordinate 306,590 of NZ_JARAYJ010000007.1, read as the reverse complement.
GGGGCACTGCAACACGATGGGTACGGCGTCCACGATGGCGCTGGTCGCCGAGGCGCTCGGGACCGTCGTACCCGGTGTCGCGGGCACCCCGGCGCCGGACAGCCGTCTCCTCCAAGCCGCCCACGGCACCGGGAAGTTGGCGGTGGAGATGGTCGCCGCCGACCGGCGTCCCGGGACCTTCCTGACGAAGGCGAGCTTCCACAACGCGATCGTCGCCCTCGCGGCGATCGGCGGCTCCACCAACGCGGTCGTCCATCTCCTCGCCATCGCCGGGCGGCTGGGCATCGACCTGACCCTCGACGACTTCGACCGCATCGGCTCCCGCGTCCCCGTCCTGGTCGATCTCCAGCCCGCCGGGCGGTACTTGATGGAGGACTTCCACCGGGCCGGCGGCCTCCTCGCCGTCCTCCGCGAGGTCCAGGACCTCCTCGACCCGGCAGCCCTGACCGTCACCGGCACCCCCCTGGTCTCCCACCTCTCCGACGCGGCGGTCTGGGACGCCGAGGTCATCCGCCCCCGCGCCGAACCCCTCGTCACCGAGGGCGGCATAGCGGTCCTGCGCGGCAACCTCGCCCCGAACGGCGCCCTGCTGAAACCGGCGGCAGCCTCCCCCCACCTCCTCCAACACCGGGGCCGGGCCGTCGTCTTCGACTCCGTCGAGGACTTCCACGCCCGCATCGACGACCCCGGCCTCGACGTGGACGCCGACTCGGTCCTCGTCCTGCGCGGCTGCGGCCCGAAGGGCTACCCCGGCATGCCGGAGGTGGCGAACATGCCCCTCCCCAAGAAACTCCTGGCCGAAGGCGTCCGCGACATGGTCCGCATCTGCGACGGCCGCATGAGCGGCACCGCGTACGGCACGGTCGTCCTCCACGTAGCCCCCGAGGCAGCAGCAGGCGGCCCCCTCTCCCTGGTCCGCACCGGAGACATCATCGACCTCGACGTCCCGGCCCGCCGCATCACCCTCGACGTCCCCGAACCCGAACTCTCCCTCCGAGAACCCACCCCAACAACCACAGCGGCTTTCGCGAACCCCCACCGAGGCTGGGAACGCCTCTACATCGACCACGTCCTCCAGGCCGACACCGGCGCGGACCTCGACTTCCTGGTGGGATCGAGCGGCAGCGAGGTAAGCCGGGAGTCACACTGACGGCGTGAGCCCCTGCGGCGGGCGCCTCTCAGAGCAAGGCGTCGACCTCGCGGCGGATGGCCGGGAGGTCCGTGTGGAGCGTGCCGGGGCAGAGGGTCGCGGCCCAGTCCTTGTGGCCGCTGATGACGGGGACGGTGCGGGTGACTGCGCTGACCGGGTTGCGGTAGAGGACGGTGGCGAGGGGGGCGAGGGTGTGGCGGGCGGACAGGTCCGCGAGCAGGTGGATGAGGGCCGTCCGGGCCGCGGGGGACGCCGGGGTGGAGGTCAGGGTGCCGAGGAGGGCGATGCCCGCGTTGCCCGAGTTGTAGCCGGCTATGTGGGCCGCGGTCACCAGGCGGCCCGTGGCGTCGTGGGCGGGGGTGCCGTCGGTGCCGGACCAACGGCCTTCGTAGACGCGGCCGTCGGCGTCGATCAGGTAGTGGTAGCCGATGTCGCCGAAGTCCTTGCCGATGGTGTCGTTGCGGTAGATGGCGCGGACGCGGGCGCCCGGGTCGGGGTCGGTGCTGCCGTCGGCGGTGTGGTGAACGCTGACCGTCTGGAGGGGGTAGTACTCCGGCGGCCACTTCTCGGTGCCGTCGGCGGCGAACCGGAGTGATTCGTCGGCGCCCCAGTCGGCGCGGGTCAGCAGGGTGTAGCCCGGCGCGGCGGCGTACGCCGGTCGAGCAGCCAGTACACCCGCGGCGGCGGCGCCGAGCGCGCCCAGCAGCACGCTGCGGCGGCCCGGCCGTAAGGCCCCGGCGGAGGCGGAGAGTGCGGCGGAGAGTTCCGAACGTCCCATGACCCGGTCCTGTCCTGTCGTCGTGACACGAGGAGGGTGGCGCTGAGGAGGGTGACGCTGAGCAGAGTGGCGCTGTGGTGCGCCATCCCTACTGTCCCCCGCTCCCCGCCTCCACGCCACGACATTCGAGCCTGACCTGAAAACGCCGGTCCGTGCCCTGCCGCTACCACTTCCCGGGCGCGTAGTCCTTGAGGAACACCCCGTACACGTCCTCGCCCGCCTCACCGCGCACGACGGGGTCGTACACCCGCGCCGCCCCGTCGACGAGGTCGAGCGGTGCGTGGAACCCGGCCTCGGCGAGGCGGAGTTTGTCGTAGTGGGGCCGCTCGTCGGTGATCCAGCCGGTGTCGACGGAGGTCATGAGGATGCCGTCGGTCTGGAACATCTCCTCGGCGCTGGTCCGGGTGACCATGTTCATCGCGGCCTTGGCGGCGTTGGTGTTGGGGTGCCCGGCGCCCTTGTAGCCGCGGCCGAACACGCCTTCCATGGCGGAGACGTTGACGACGTACGCCCGCTTGCTGGCCGCCTTGCGCGCGGCCTCGGCCATGCTGGGCCGCAGCTTGCTGATGAGGATGAACGGCGCGGTGTAGTTGCAGAGCTGGGTTTCGAGGAGTTCGACGGGCGAGATCTGCTCGATGGACTGGACCCACGTGTTGGTGTCGACGACGTCGGGGACGAGCCCGCCCGCGTCGATGGCGGTCCCGTCGAGGTGCCGCTCCACGCTCGCGTTCCCGGCGACGAGGGCGAGGTCGGCGACCTTCTGCGCGTCGATCCCGGACGACCCGAGGGGCAGCGCGGCGATCCCGTCGACCGCGCCGGACCCGAACGCGCCGATGACGTGGTGCGCGGGCAGTTCCCCGGCGGGCAGCGGCGCGGACTCGCCGTCCACGAGGGCGGCGTACGCGGACGGCAGGCGCCGTACCGTCTGGGTCGCGTTGTTGATGAGGATGTCGAGGGGCCCGGCCTCGGTCATCCGCTCGCCGAGCGCGACGACCTGGGCGGGGTCGCGCAGGTCGATGCCGACGACTTCGAGGCGGTGGATCCAGTCGGCGGAGTCGTCCATCGCGGTGAAGCGGCGGATGGCGTCCTTGGGGAAGCGGGTGGTGATCGTGGTGTGCGCGCCGTCGCGCAGCAGCCGCAGCGCGATGTACATGCCGATCTTGGCCCGGCCGCCGGTCAGCAGGGCGCGCTTGCCGGTGAGGTCGGCGCGGACGTCGCGCTTGGCGCGGTTGACGGCCGCGCACTGCGGACAGAGCTGGTGGTAGAAGTAGTCGACCTCGACGTACCGGGTCTTGCAGGTGTAGCAGGAGCGGGGGCGCTGGAGGACGCCGGCGATCTTCCCGGCCTCGGTGACCGAGGACGGCAGGATGCCCTCCGTCTCGTCGTCGATGCGCTGCGCGGAGCCGGTCGCGGTGGCCTCGGTGACCGACTTGTCGTGCGCGGTCTTCGCGGCGCGGCGCTCCTGCCTGCGGCGCTGCTTGACCGTGCGGTAGATGCCGGCGGTGGCGCGGCGCACGGCGATCGCGTCGGGGTGGTCGACGTCGAGCTTGTCCAGCTCGTCCAGCACGCTCAGGCAGACGGCCAGCCGCTCGGGGTCGATCCCGGGGCCGTACGCGACCTCGCCGTCCTCTGTCACCGTCATCGCGCTGTGTTCCTCGACTCGCCGTGCGGCGCGCCGGTCGCGTCCGCTTTCGAACGGATGATTTTACGGAGCGCCACGCCCGTCCTCCAAACCCGCGGCGGTCGCCGTGACCAGCGTCTCCACCTCGGCGCTCACGGCGGCGGCGAGCCGGTCGAGATCGGGTACGGCCGCGGCGTCCGCGACGAGCCCCACATGCACGCGCCCGCGATAGCTGGACAGGGCGACGGCGAGCGCCTGTCCGCGCGCGAGGGGCGCGTACGGATACACCTCGACGACGGGATGCCCGCCGAGCCTGAGCCCCACCCCGGGCAGCGGCACACTGGTCACGAGCACGTCGAACCACAGCCGCGCGGCCTGCCCGGCGAGCGGCCCGCCGAGCCGGTGCCCGAGCGCGGGCACATGATCGGCGAGCAGCGCGACGGCCCCCGCCCCCCGGCGGGGCCCGGCATCCTTGTTCCGGTCCATGGCGGCCCGTACGGCGGCCAGCCGCGCGAGCGGCTCCGCCTGGTCGACGGGGAGCCGCACGAGGTACCCGGAGAGCCGGTTCCCCCGCGGCTGCGCGGTACGGGGACGGCGCTGCGAGACCGGCACCAGCGCCCGGGGCACCACCCCCGAACTCCCGTCCCCGCGCTCGTCGAGCCACCGCCGCAGCGCCCCCGCGACGACACCGATCAGTACGTCGTTGACGGTCCCCCCGACGGCTTTGCGCACCCGGTGCACGTCGTCGACGTCGATCACGACCCCGGCGGTACGCCGCGTGCCGGAGGGCTCGGAGACGAGCGCCGGAGTGGAGCGCACCGCGAGCCCGGAGACGGCCACGGAGGCCCCGATGTCGAGCGCGCGCCCGGCGCCGGAGAGGGCGTCCTGGATGCGGCCGGGGAGCGCGGCGGCCCCAGCAAGGGCGTCGGCGATCGGCTCGGCGGCGGCGTCGAGGAGGGGAGCGGTCCGGCGGGCCGCGCCGGAGAGGGGGGCGGCGGCGTTCCGGGCTGCGCCGGGCAGGGCGCCCGGCAGCGCGGCGCCGTGCCGGACCGGCCCGCAGGGGCCGTCGGCCTGCGGGGTGGACGGCTCTGCCGTACCGCCCAGCGCATCGCGCACCACGCCCGCCGCGAGCACGGGCAGGCCCGCCGCACGGCTGAACACGCCGCGCACCGGGCCGGGCAGTGCGGCGCCCGCCGACGACGAAAGCCCTGCCGCCCCCTTCACCACCCCGTACACCGGCCCCGGCAGTGCCGCTCGCGCCAGCCCCGCCAGGCGGTGTACACCGGTCGGCTCCTCCTCGTCCTCGTGCCGCCGGCGTCCGCGGGGCTCCGGTCCCTCCATCGGGTCCAGGACCGCCGCCGCCAGGGTCAGGGCGCGCAGGCCGTCCGCCAGGGCGTGGTGGAACTTGAAGAGGACCGCGAAGGTCACGCCGTTCTCGCCGGGGAGGACGTGGGCCTCCCATGGGGGGCGGGTGCGGTCGAGGGGGCGTTGCATGAGGCGGCCGGCCTCGGCCTGGAAGTCGGGGGTGGGGGCGTGGAGGAGGACGTGGTGGAGGGGGTCGAAGCCGGGGGCGGGTTCGCGGACGGCGGCGCCGAAGGCGAGGGGGTGCCAGGTGTCGCGGATGCGCATGCGCAGGCCGGGGACTCCGGCGGCGCGGGCCGCGAGGAGGTCGGCGGCGTGGGCGCCGGCGGTGGGCGAGTGCGCGGAGAAGACGCCGAGGGCGCCGAGGTGCATGGGGTGCTCGGCGGTCTCCAGGTTCCAGAACGCCAGGTCGAGGGGTGCGAGCAGGTCGGCAGTCAAGGGCTTGCCTCGCGTCGGCGACGGGTGGAGCAGCAGTCAAACCCGTTCGACCGATTACGGTCAAGTACGATCAAGCTACGCTCAGTTAACAACGGATTAAGTCGCCGCTGTCGCCGCTCCAGCCGTCACTCCCGCCGCACCCCGCCCCTCAGCTCACGATCTGCCCCTTCCCCAGCGCGATCACCCCGCCCTTCGACACCGTGTACAGCTCCCCGTCCCGCTCCGGGTTCACCCCGATCGTCGCCCCCGGCGGAACCTCCACGTTCTTGTCCAGCACGGCCCCCCGCACGACGGCACCCCGCCCGATCCGGACGTTGTCGTGCAGCACCGCCCCCTGCACCACCGCCCCGGGATCGACCACGACCCCCGGCGACAGCACGGACCGCGTGACCTGCCCCCGTATCAGGCACCCGGCGCTGATGATCGACTCGCTGGCCATGCCGCCCGCGTTGAAGCGCGCCGGGGAGAGCTGGCCCGAGTGCGTGTAGATGGGCCAGTTCCGGTTGAAGAGGTTGAACGCGGGCCGCTCGGCGATGAGGTCCATGTGCGCGTCGTAGTACGCGTCGAGCGTCCCGACGTCCCGCCAGTACCCCCGGTCGCGGCTGGTCTCGCCGGGCACGTGGTTCTGGCTGAAGTCGTACAGGTACGCCTCCCCGCGCGCGGTGAGCTGCGGCAGGATCGAACCCCCCATGTCGTGCACGGAGTTCTCGTCCTCGGCGTCGCGCTGGAGCGCCTCGATGAGGGTCTTGGTGGTGAAGATGTAGTTGCCCATGGAGGCGAACACGGTGTCGGGGTCGTCCGCGAGACCCGGCGGGTCGAGCGGCTTCTCCAGGAACCGTTCGACGACCTGCCCGTCGCTGCCGGGGGTGATCACCCCGAAGGACGAGGACTCGGTACGCGGCACGCGGATGCCCGCGACGGTGACGCCCGCGCCGGACTCCATGTGCTGCGCGAGCATCTGCCGGGGGTCCATCCGGTAGACGTGGTCCGCGCCGAACACCGCGACGTACTCGGGCCGTTCGTCGTGGACGAGGTTGAGCGACTGGAGGAGCGCGTCCGCGCTGCCGAGGTACCAGCGCGGCCCGAGCCGCTGCTGCGCGGGCACCGGCGTGACGTAGTTGCCGAGCAGGCTCGACATCCGCCAGGTCGTCGTGATGTGCCGGTCCAGCGAGTGCGACTTGTACTGCGTGAGCACGCAGATGCGCAGGATGTCCGCGTTGACGAGGTTCGACAGGACGAAGTCCACCAGTCGGTACGTCCCGCCGAAGGTGACCGCGGGTTTCGCCCGGTCGGCGGTCAGGGGCATCAGCCGTTTGCCCTCACCGCCCGCCAGGACGATCCCGAGCACCGAAGGTCCACCACGACGCATGGCCGCTCCTCACCCTATGGTTCCCCTTGATTGCCCAACGGCGAGGCGGCTCAACCCTGTTCGAGGATCTCCGCGTAGAGCGCGACAGTGCGCCGGGCCACCGCGTCCCACCCGAACTCCCCGACCGCGCGGGCCCGTCCGGCCTCCCCCATCGCGCGCGCCGCGTCCGGATCGGCGAGCACGGAGTCGATCGCGCGGGCGAGCCCGGACTCGAACTCGCCGTCCGAGCCGCCGAGTTCGACGAGCAGACCGGTACGCCCGTCGTCGACGACTTCCGGGATCCCGCCGACCCGCGAGGCGACGACCGGCGTCCCGCACGCCATCGCCTCCAGGTTGACGATGCCCAGCGGCTCGTAGACCGACGGGCACACGAACAGGGCCGCGTGCGTGAGGAGTTGGATGACCTCGGGGCGCGGCAGCATCTTCGGGATCCAGTGCACGCCGTCCCGGACTCGGCTCAACTCCTCGTACAGCTCCCGGAATTCGCGGTCGATCTCGGGGGTGTCGGGGGCGCCCGCGCACAGCACGACCTGGGCGCGCGGGTCGATGTCCCGTACGGCGCGCAGGAGATGGGGGACGCCCTTCTGGCGGGTGATGCGGCCGACGAACAGGACGTAGGGCCGGTCGGGGTCGAGTCCGGCGCGGACGAGGGCGTCGGTGCCGTGGTCGGGGCGGTACAGCTCGGTGTCGATGCCGTTGTGGACGACGCGCACCCGGGCCGGGTCGAGCGCCGGGTAGCAGGCGAGGATGTCCTCGCGCATGGCGCCGGAGACGGCGATCACGGCGTCGGCGGCCTCGATGGCGGTGCGTTCGGCCCAGCTCGACAGGGCGTATCCGCCGCCGAGTTGCTCGGCCTTCCAGGGGCGCAGGGGTTCCAGGGAGTGCGCGGTCATCACGTGCGGCACGCCGTGCAGGAGCTTCGCGAAGTGGCCCGCGAGGTTCGCGTACCAGGTGTGGGAGTGGACGAGCTGGCGTCCTTCGAGCCCCGCGGCCATGGCGAGGTCGACGGAGAACGTGCGCAGCGCGTCGTTCGCGCCGTCCAGCGCGGACCAGGGGCGGTGGCGCAGGACGCCGTCGGCGCGGCCCTCGCCCCAGCAGTGCACGTCGAGGTCGACGAGCGGTTTCAACTCCCGTGCCAGGAACTCCACATGGACGCCCGCGCCGCCGTACACGTCCGGCGGGTACTCGCGGGTCAGCAGGCCCACTCGCAACCTAAGCCCCCTTCTCAGCGGCCAGTTCCCTCATGGTCACCCAGACGGGGCGCGCGGGGAAGAGCGTCGAGACAACAGTCGCCGCACAGGCCCCCTCCGGGCACCCGGTAGTACAGGCAGCAGCTGGCCCGCCGGAACCGGGGTCCGGTGAAGGTTCCGGTGCCGGCGAGGAGCGGGTGGGCGAAGAGTTCGGCGGTCAGCGCGCGCGTGCCGGCGGCGACGTCGGTGCGGCCGTGCTGCCGGGCCCACGAGGTCAGCTGGCGGGCGCTTCCGGCGAGGGCGGAGGCGGCGTTGCCGCGCAGGAGGCCGGGGGCGATGCGGTGGTGGGTGCGCAGGGCGGCGGCCAGCGGTTCGAGGTGGGCGTCGAGGACGAGGGCGGCGAGGTCGGCGACCGGGCGGGGGCGGACCTCGGTGAGCCACAGGTCGTCGGGGGCGGACGCGTCGGGGTTCCAGCGCAGGAGGGCGGGGTCGAGGTCGGGGAGGCGGCCGTAGAGGGCCGCGCAGCCCAGGGCGACCGACCAGAGGCGGGAGGCCAGGGACTGGTGCGCGAGGGAGGCGGCGACCCGGTCCTCGGGGGCGCGGACACTCTCGGCGACCTTGCGGACACGGAAAATCAGCGGATGTCCGTAAACGTCCGACGACTGGTGCGCGTACGCGTCGGCCAGGGTCGGCAGCGGGCCCGGCGGCTCTCCTGTCCCGGCTAGGAGGGTGCGCAGGACGAAGAAGCCGCCGAGCGGGCGCAGCGCGGCGAGGGCGGGGTCGAGGCCGGGTTCGTGGTCCACGAAAAGCAGTAGTACCAAGAACGGTCGGAGAGGGAGACTCGGCCGCACGCTGTACGCGCCACCACCCTGGGTGTGGTCCGTGGTCCTTTCGTACTCCATCGGGAGTACGACGCAATGAGTGCTCAGGTACGACGACAGGAACAGATCGACAGGGCATCGTGGTTGTCATGGAAGCCGACCGTTCGCCGCGCCGGGCCTGGTGCCCCCGCCTCACGCAGAGGAGCAGCTCATGAGCGCCCTCGCGTTGTCCGTGGTCCTGTCGCTGATCTCTGCCGTGGCGTACGCCGCGGGCGCGATCGTGCAGGAGCAGGTGGCGCTCTCCTCCCCGAGCGCCTCCACCGGGCAGTACGCTCCGCTGCGCCGCCCGGCGTGGTGGGGCGCGGTCGCGCTGAACGGCCTGGGCGGGGTACTGCACGTGGTGGCGCTGGCGTACGGCCCGCTGAGCCTCGTGCAGCCGCTGGGCGCGCTGACGATCGTGTTCGCGCTGCCGATGGCGGCCCTGTTCGTGAAGCAGCGCGCGGGGGCGACGGCCTGGCGCGGCGCCCTGATGGCGACGGTCGGCCTCGCGGGCCTGCTGGCCCTGGTCGGCGCCTCCGACTCGCAGTCTTTGACGACGCCCGAGCGGATCGCGGTCGCGACGGCCACGGCGGGTGCGGTGGCCGCGCTGATGGTCGCCGCGCGCGCGGTGCACCGGCATCCGGCGGTCCGCGCGATGCTGCTGGCGACCGCGTCCGGCATCGCGTTCGGCATGTCCTCGGTGTTCACGAAGACGGTCGCCGTCGACTGGGCGGGCGGCGTCACCGCCGGTGACCTGCCCACCCTGGCCCTGATCGGCGCCCTCGCCACCGCCGGGATGCTGCTGTCCCAGGCGTCCTACCGGGGCGCGGGCCTCGCGGCCCCGCTGTCCACGCTGACCGTCGTCAACCCGGTGGTCGCGGCGGCCGTCGGCATCACGATGTTCGGCGAGACGTTCCGCTACGGCGCCACGGGCACCGCCCTGGCGCTCGGCTGCGGCGTCGTCGCGGCGGGCGGCCTGATCCTGCTGACGACGGAGCGGCTGGCCCGCGAGCACGCGCAGGAGACGGCGCAGGAGGACACCACCGGCGGGCGGGAGCCCGGCGACGCCCCGTTGCCGGCGCTCCCCGAGCAGTCGGCGCCGGCCCGCGAGAAGCTGCCGGAGCCGGGTCCCACGGCCCAGCCGGACGACCTGCCGAAGCCGGGCCCCGCCCCGGTGCCGGAGGGCACCCCGGTATGGGTGTCGGCCGGCGGTCCCGCCCACCTCGCGGACGGGACGTACCGGCTCTCCTACGACGGCCTGTCACTGGCCGTGCGCAGCGGCGACCGGCACCGCGCCAAGGTCAGATCCTGACGCGGCCGGCCTCCGTGGGCGGGTGAGCCGGGCCGCGCTCAGATCCTGACGCCCCCGGCCCGCAGATACGCGACCGGATCGACGTCCGACCCGAAGCCGGGCCCGGTCCGCACCTCGAAGTGCAGGTGCGGTCCCGTGCTGTTCCCGGTGGACCCCGACCGGCCGATGCGCTGGCCCGCGGCGACCGACTGCCCGTCCCTGACGGAGATCGCCGAGAGGTGGGCGTACTGGGTGTAGCGGCCGTCGGCGTGCCGGATGACGACCTGGTAGCCGAAGGAGCCGCCCCACCCGGCGGTGACGACCTCGCCCGAGCCGACCGCCTTCACGGAGGTCCCGGTGGGCACGGGGAAGTCGACGCCGGTGTGGTAGCCCTTCGACCAGGAGGACCCGGTGGCGTGGTAGCGCGTGCCGGTGTCGGCGTTGACGGGGGCGACGAGGGAGCCGCCCTGCTCGCTCGACACCGTCTTCGGCTTGGCCGCCTTGGGCTTGGCCTTCGCCTGCGGCTTGCTCTGTGTCTTGCCCTGCGGCTTGCCCTGCGGCTTGGCCGGAGCCTTCGCCTGCGGCGCCTTCTTCCCGTCCAGGCTCAGCCGCTGCCCCGGCATGATCAGGTCGGGGTCGCCGCCGATGGTCGTGCGGTTCGCGGCGTACAGCCCCCGCCACCCGCCCCGGACGTCGCGCTCGTCGGCGATCCCGGAGAGCGTGTCGCCGCGCACGACGGTGTACATCTCGGTGCGCCCGGCACGGGACTGCGGGGTCGCCTGGGCGCGGACGTCGGGCGCCTTCGGCTTCTTGGCGGCCTTCTGCCGGGCCGTCTTCTCGGGGGCCGCCTTCTTCTGGACGACCGGCTCGATGTCGGGCGCGTCCCCGCCCCGCGTGAGCCCCGCCCGCACCGAGCACACCGGCCACGCGCCGGGCCCCTGCCCGTCGAGGACCTTCTCGGCCACCGCGATCTGCTGGTCCTTGGTGGCCAGATCCGCGCGCCCCGCGTACCGCAGCCCGCCGTACGCCTCCCAGGTGGACTGGGTGAACTGGAGGCCGCCGTAGTAGCCGTTGCCGGTGTTGATGCTCCAGTTGTTCGTGGACTCGCAGGCCGCGACCTTGTTCCAGGTGTGGACATCGGCGGCGTGCGCGGTGCCGGCGCCTATGAGGGGCAGCGCCATACCGGCGCCACCTGCGGTGACGGTGAGTGAGGCGCGGTTGATCCGGGTCGGCTGGTATCGGCGGTGCCGGCCGCGTACGGCCATGGTGAACCCCCTGTACAGGCGTCAGGAGGGCAAAAAGTAAGCGGGGCGAACCGGCCAGGGCAAGACCGCGAATCAGCCGCGCTCCTACCCCGATCGGTTCGACTCATGTCACCGCGTTTCAGCCGAAGATGCCCTGCCCCGGCACCAGGACGCCCTTGGGGTCGTAGGTGCGTTTCGCCGCCGCGAGCTGCGGCCAGGCCGCGCCGAAGTGCGTCCGCCAGTCCCGCGGCCGAAACGGGATGGACCCCACCGGGTACTGCGTCCCGCCGGCCGCCGCGGTCGTGTCGTACGCGGCGCGGTTGGCGGCGAGGAGCCGGTCGACGGTGGCCGTGTCGGCGGGCGGGGTCGCCGCGAGGATCGCGAACAGGTACGGAACCGGGTCGTCCGGCATCGGCAGCAGCGGGGTGCGCAGGCGGGCCCGGTCGAGGGGGTAGAGCAGGATCAGCCCGGCGCCGACGTCGGCGGCGGTGACCCCGGCGAGGATCTCCCGGGTCACCTCGGCGGTCCGGTCCCCGGGGATCAGCAGGTTCAGCCAGGGGTGCGCGTACGCCCACACCCCGGACTTCTTCAGCTCCTCGGCCACCGGCCCGACCCGGTTGACGAAGTCGAAGTACGTCGGCGTGGTCCGCTGCACGCCCGCCGCGTCGTACGACAACCCCGCGAGCAGCGTCGACTCGGGGACCTCGGCGTCGTAGGAGACCGCCTCCAGGACGTACGCCGTGAAGGCACCGTTCTTGTCGGCGGTGACCTGGCCCTCGACGTAGTCGAAGCGGCGCTCGCGGGTGAGGGTGCGCTGGTCGGCGAGGAAGGTGTCGAGGTCGGTGTAGGGGAGGAGGTAGTGGCGGACGGTCGCGGCGGTGGGGGCCGGGACCAGGCGCAGGGTCGCGGAGACGATGACCGCGCACTGGCCGAGGCCCGCGAGGACGGCGTGGAAGAGGTCGGCGCGGCGGGCCGGGGAGCAGTGCACGAGTTCGCCCGCGCCGGTCACGACGTCGAGGGCGAGAACGTTGTCGACCTGGGCGCCGTGCCGGTGGGTCTGGCCGCCGATGCCGCCGACCGAGAGGGTGCCGCCGACGGAGAGTTCGATGTAGTCGGTGAACACGGGCGGGGTCAGGCCGTGCCGGAGCATGGCCCGCAGGACGTCGATCCACAGGGCGCCCGCGCCGACGGTGACCGTGCCGTTCTCGGGGGTGCCGATGTGGTTGAGCGGGGTCGTCTCGATGATCACGCCGTCCGGCACCTGGGCCTGGCCGAAGGTGCCGTGGCCCTGGCCGCGCGGGGCGACGTCGATGGTGTGGGTGTTGCAGAAGCGGATCATCGCGACGACGTCGTCGACCGAGCCGGGGCGCAGGACGGCGGCCGGGGTGCGGTGCACGATGTGGCCGTAGTCGTCGGCCGCCGCCGCGAGGGACGCGGGGTCGGTGAGGAGGGTGCCGTCCAGGGGCGGGACCTGGGCGAAGGCGCTGTCGGCCGTCGCGGCCCAGCTGCGGGTGAGGGGGTCGAACGCGACCACGGCCGTACCGGCGGCCAGGCCCTGGAGGAGGGTGCGTCGGGAGGGTGTGGGGGTCATGTGCCTCGCCTCGTTCGGGCCTTCGGGCCAGAGTGGGGGCGGCCTAAAGGGCATCAAGTGGTCAGGGGCTCATGGTAGTTCGATCTTGATCACCGGGTGCTTGTGGTTTCAAACACATCTCCGGCACACCGCGCGGCGGCTGCCGCGAGCCCCGGGCGGGGGCTGGAGAACACCGGCACCGCCGTCCGGGCGAGCCCCTGCGCCGGGGCCATCGACGCCTGCGCCAGCACGATCGCGTCGGCGCCGGTCACCGCGTCCACCGCGTCGGCGACCGCACGGGCGTACCCCTGCGCGTCCCCGGCCTCGAACAGCTCCCACGCGCCCTCGGCGAGGACCGTCCGCACGGTGACCGGACGGCCGCCCGCCTCCTCGCCGACCAGCGCCGCGGTCGGCCCGAGCGTGCTGGCGACCGTCCCGAGAACGACGACCTTGTCTCCGGCGGCGACCGCCTCGGCGGCCATCGGCCGGTCCACCCTGACGACGGGGACGGCGAGCCCCGCGCCCTGTTCCTCCGCGACCCCGCCGATCGACGAGCACGTGCACAGCACCGCGTCCACGCCCTCGGCGACGGCCCGTTCCAGCGCGTCCCGCACGGCGGGCGCGACCGCCGCCGGGCCCTCGGCGCGGGCCCGCGCGAGGAGGGTCTCGTCGACGTGGTGGCGCAGGGTCAGGTCCGGGTGGTGTTCGTCGCGCAGGGCGTCGAAGACGGGGATGTGGACGGGGGATGTGTGCAGGAGGGCCAGGCGCATGTCCGTGACCTTAGACCCTGTCGTCACCCGAAGGTCAGCGTCCCGGCCGCCGTCGCCACCCCCTCCTGGACGACCTTGAAGCCCCAACTCCCCTCCCCCGGCGCGCACTCGACGCTCGCCGGGGGCGTCCACTCGGTGAAGCCGGTCGCCCTCAGGTCCGCGCCGAGGAGCCGGGCCCCGCGTCCGAGGGCGAGGCAGGCGGCCTGGCGGGCCGACTCCAGCAGGACCATGCCGGGGACGTGGTCGCTGGGGTGGTCGAAGAAGAGGGGGTGGCCGAGGTCGGCGGGGTCGACGCGTACGGTGCCGTCCGGTGCGCGGCGGACCATCACCCCGCCCTCACCGGCCACCCCGACCTCGCCGGGCCCGGGCCGCTCGCCGGTGCCGCCGAACGGCGGGCGGCGGGCGCGGCCGGTGCGCAGGGCGGCGTACTGGTGCGGGGTGAGGGTGCGCAGGCGGCCCTCCGCGTGGCCGAAGGGGACGCCGGCGCAGGAGAACGCGACCTTCATCGCCAGCGACAACGGGCCCGGGCGGGCGGGGACTTGGCGTACGTCGGAGAGTTCCGCCTCGCACAGGACGTCGCTCGCGCCGTACGCCGTGCGGGGTTCGGCGGCCGGGTCCAGGGTGAAGCCGACGGATCTGATGATGAGGCGGGTCTCCGGGGGGCTGCCCAGGAACACGCGGGGGATCAGCAGGCCCATCTGACGGATCGTCTCCACCAGGAACACCGGGTCGTGGCGGCCCTCGGGGTCGGGGCGGAACGTGGAGTGGCGCAGCGGCCACTGGGCGGCGACCAGGAAGCGGGTGTCCGAGACTCTGAGCGCGTCCGTGAGCAGGACCTCGGCGACCGAGCGGCGGTGGACCAGGTGGCGGGGGACGGTGCGGTCCCAGGCCGGGGTCTGCGGGGCGGCGGACAAGTCGGGCTGAATGACAAGAGTTTCAGACATAAAATCATGAAAACAATGGTTCGCCGTGTCACTTCTGACATTTCTCCGCCGTGCCTATAGATCACCTGAAAGGCCGATGAGCCACCCCACGACCCGGAGGCGGAGATGCAGGAACGCGCGGAGACGACCAGGAAGGCCATCCTCGTCGCGGCGGCGAGACTCTTCGAGGAGTACGGCTACGCGGGCACCAGCATCTCCGACGTGGCGCGGGCCAGCGGGTACACGAGCGGGGCCCTCTACTTCCACTTCGGCAGCAAGGAGGATCTCGCGCGCAGTGTCGTCGAGGCGCACTTCGCGCACTGGCCGCCGGTCGTCGCCGGGTGTCTGCGCCGGGGCGGCAGCGCGCTGGAGCGGCTCGTGCTGCTCAGCTTCGAGGTCGCCCGGGAGTTCCGCGACGACCATGTCGTCCGCGCCGGGAACCGGCTCTGGAACGAACGGCACGCGATCTCCGCGGAGTTGCCGGTGCCGTTCGTGGGCTGGATCTCCACTGTCGCGGACGTCCTCACCGAGTCCCGCGCCGCCGGTGAGCTCTCCCCCGCCATCGACGTCCCCCGTACCGCCCGCACCGTGATCGCCGCGTTCTTCGGCACCCACACGGTCTCCGACGCGCTCTCGCGCCGCGAGGACGTGGAGGAGGCGGTCACCGACATGTGGCGCCTCCTCCTCCCGGCCCTCCAGTCCCACCCCGATACGGAGGGATGCCTGCGCCGGGCACGGGAGTTGAGGGCCCCGCGGGGAGAGGGGGTCGCGGTGGGGGTGGGGTGAGGGGGCACGGGGAGGCGGGGAGGCGAACACCGCTTCTCTCCGCGCCCGGCGGCGCCCTCATGCCTCCGTGCGCGCCCGCGCCCTCCCCTCCGCCTGCCCCGAAACGGACCCACGCCCCTCCGCCTGCCCCGGCACGGACCCGCGTCGGCGCTTCGGGGGGAGTACCTGTACCTCGTACTCGCCGCTCGAAGCGGTGGGCGCGGCGTGGGAGTCGGGGGTGCGGGCGACCCGGCGGGCCGTCGGGCGCAGGGAGCCGGTCCGGCGCAGGCACAGGGCCGCGTGGACCGCGGGGAGCCCGGGGTTCGCGAGGGACGCGAGCATCGCGTGCATCAGGCGGCCCCCGTGGAGTTCGTAGCCCGCCGCCGAGGGGTGGAAGCCGTCACCGGCGATCAGCCGGGACCGGTGCGTACGGAAGCCGTCGTCGCGGAACGAGACGACCCGCGCGCCCGCCCTCAGCGCGTGGCGTGCCTGGAGCCGGCCCAGTCTCCGGCACCGCAGGGACAGCAGCCGGCCGAGGAACCCGGGGATCGCGCCCCCGCACCCGGCGTCGGGGCTCACCGCCGCCACCACGGCCGCCCCCTCCCCCACGAGCCGCCGCACATGCCGGCCGAGCGCCCGTGCGGCCCGCCCGAGCGGCACCGGCAGCAGACTGTCGTTGGCGCCCGTGAGCAGGACCACGAGATCCGGCCGCACGCTCACCGCCTGCTCGACCTTCCCCGCGAGCGACGGCGTCGTGGCCCCGAACCGCCCGTAGACCCACACCCGTACGGCCCGCCCCGTCTCCTCTGCGAGCCACTGCCCGAGCACGGCCCCCGGCGCCTGGCGCGCCTCGCCCACCCCGATGCCGAGCGCGGTGGAGTCGCCGACAACGACGAGCCGGATCTCGTCCCCGGCACCGGCGACGTCACCCGCTCCCCCGAGCCCCGCCCGCTCCCCCCGGCCCCCCGGCACATACACCCCGTTGACCCGGTGAACCGTCCGCGGATCCAGATGCCGCAGCGAGCGCAGGAACACGCGCGCGTACCAGGCCGTCAGCAGACGTGCGGGGTGGGACCAGCGCATCGGAGACCTTCCGTGTCGGTCAGGAGAGGACCGCTTCGAGGACGTCGGAGTCGGAGAGGAGACGGACGTCGGGGCCGTGGCCGCCGGCGGTGCGGGCGAGGCCCTGGACCATGCGGCGGGCGCGGATGTTGTCGGTGGCGACGTAGGCGACGATCGTGCGGACGCGCATGAAGTGGGCGAGCCCGTACAGGCGCCGGGAGAGGACGCCGCCGAGCCCGTGGGACTGCCAGGTGTCCTCGACGAGGACGGCCAGCTCGGCGACGTCCGGGTGGCGTTCGTAGAGGAGGTGCCCCACCGCGACGACCCGGTCGGGCAGCCCGAAGGGCGTCGCGAGGAGGGTGCACCCGGCGAGGGGCCCGCTCATCCGCTTCCACGCGTCGCGCGTGAGCTGCGGCATCCCGGTGTGGTAGCGCCGCGCGCGGGTGGCGACGGAGCAGCGGGCGTGCAGCGCGCGGACGGCGTCGTAGTCGTCCGCGTACCCGGTGCGGACGGTCACGGTCACTGCGGGCCGCCGACCGCGAGGGGCGAGCCGGCGGGGGTGGTCAGCAGGGCGTCGACGGCGTCGAGATGCCGTAGCGCGTCGGCGTCCAGCCCCGGTGTCCCGGGCAGGCGCCAGTGGTCGAGGAGCGGCCGGACGACCCGGTCGAGGTGCACGTCGAGGCCGTACCCGTCGGACAGGTCGGGCGCGAGCAGTTCGGCGCAGATCGCGGCGACCGTGCGGGAGGGGGCGATCACGAGGGCGTCGTCGAGGAGAGAACGGTGGAAGCGCGCGTGGAGTTCCTTGTCCTCGGCGATCCTCGCGAGCAGGGTGCCGCAGCAGTCGGGTACGTCGGTGACGGTCCGGTAGCGGACGGCGGCGGCCTCCTCCTGGACGGCGGCCCGGGCGAGGGTGCGGGCGAGGTCGCGCACCGGCTCCCCGCGCACCGCGCACAGCGTCCGCAGCCGCGCCCGCTCCAGTTCGGCGGGGTCGGCGGCGCGGGTGGCGAGGAGGTAGTCGCGCAGGGCGGTGGCGTGGCGCTGCTGCTCGGCTGTCCAGCGGTGCAGCCAGCGCGCCCAGGCGCCGCGCCGGCCGTAGACGGCGGCGAGGGCGGCGTGCCGGCGGGGGAGGTCCTCCTCCGTGGCGAGGAGATCGGTGAGGGCGGCGCGGGCGGGTCCGGGCAGCCGGGACTGTCCGGGGTGCCAGGGGGAGGTGTCGAAGTCCCAGGCGAGGGACCAGGGCACGAGGTCGTGCGGCATCCAGTCCCGGGCGGCCGTCAGGTGGTCGTCGAGAAGGCGGGCGACGCGGGGTTCGAGTTCCGCGCGCAGATCGATCGGCATGGCGATGTCCCGGTTCGCATTACGGAAGGGGTGGTTTTTGTCCGTATCGAGGGAGCGCGGCCCATAATGGTCCATATCGTTCCCGCGTCGCAGGTTGCCATGAGCAGGAGGCCGTCGAGGTCACGTTTCCGCTGGACGGAGTGTTCCCCGGCCCATGTTTCACCCGGAAGGGGCGAAATACGGACCATGCGTTCTTGCGTCACGTCGGATGATTTCCCGCGGGTTTTATCTGCTCGTTTCCGGACGGATTTCCGGGAACGGGTGAGGAGGTTCCGAGATGCCGACCACATCCCTTACGGACCACGCGTGCCACGTCGACGCCCTGCGCGAGGAGGAGTTCCCCGGCCTGGACGCGTCGGGCCACGCCTATCTGGACTACACGGGCGCGGCCCTCGCCCCGCTCTCCCTGGTCCGGGCCAGTGCGGCCCGGCTCGCCTCGGGCGTGTACGGCAATCCGCACACGGCGAGCCCCGCCTCGCTCGCCTCGACCCGGCTGGTGGAGGAGGCCCGCCGGGCGGCGCTGTCGTTCTGCCGGGCGTCACTGGAGGAGTACACGGCCGTCTTCACACCGAACGCGACGGCGGCCCTGCGGCTGGTCGCCGAGGCGTACCCGTTCGGCCCCGACGCGCCGCTCGCGTTCCTCGGGGACGACCACAACTCGGTGCTGGGGATGCGCCGGTACGCCGCACGCGCGGGCGCGCCGGTGCGGGTCGTGCCTCTGGGGCCCGGGCTGCGTACGGAGACCGAGGCGGTGACGGCGTGTCTGGACGCGGGCGGGCGGGGGCTGTTCGCGTTCCCGGCGCAGTCGAACGCGACGGGCGTACGGCACCCGCTGGAGTGGGCCGGTGAGGCGCGGCGCCGGGGGTGGCGGGTGGTCCTCGACGCCGCCGCGTACCTGCCGACCGGGCCGCTCGACCTGACGGCCGTCCCCGCCGACTTCGTCGCGCTGTCCTGGTACAAGATCACCGGTTTCCCGACCGGCGTGGGCTGTCTGATCGCCCGCCGCGACGCCCTCGCGGGCCTCGACCGGCCCTGGTTCGCGGGCGGTACCGTCCGCGCCTCCTCCTCCCACACCGACTGGCACCTTCCCGCGCCCGCCCCGGAGGGCTTCGAGGACGGCACGCTCCCCTTCCTCGCGCTGCCCGACGTGACGGCGGCGGTCGCCTGGCACCGGGCGATCGGGTACGACGCCGTCCACCACCACGTCACCCGGCTCACCGTCCGGCTCCTGGACGGGCTGACGGCCCTGCGCCACCCCGGCGGGGAACCGGCGGTCCGCGTCCTCGGCCCCCTCTCCGCGCGGGACCGGGGCCCCACGGTCACCTTCAACCTCCTGCGCCCCGACGGCTCCCCCGTCGACGAACGCGTCCTCCAGCTCGCCGCCGCCGAGGCCCGGATCAGCCTGCGCACGGGCTGCTTCTGCAACCCCGGCGTCGCGGAGGAGGCCAACGGGATGACGCCGGAGGTGGTGCGGGCGGCGCTGACGCGGGGGACTCCGTCGGACGTCGACGCGTATCTGCGGCAGCTCGCCGTCCAGGCGCAGGGGGCGGTGCGGGCGTCGATGGGGGTGGCGACGAACGCGCGGGACGTGGACCGGTTGCTGGAGGTGTGCGCGCAGGTCGTGGCGCGGGGGGCGGAGGGGGTGTTCGGGCCCCGGGTGGGCTGTTGAGGGGCGGCTTCCCCTACACCACCGCCTTCTTGGCCTCCTCGCAGGCGAAGCACTCGGCCGCCCCCGGCTGCTCCCCCTTCTCGTCCCGTCCCGCGAACTGGGTCCGGTACAGCTCCGCGTACCGTCCTCCGGCCGCCAACAGCCCTTCGTGCGTGCCCCGTTCGACGATGCGGCCGGCCTCCAGGACCAGGATGAGGTCGGCCGAGCGGACCGTGGAGAGGCGGTGGGCGATGACCAGGGCCGTGCGGTCGGCGAGGGCCTCCGTCAGGGCCTCCTGGACCGCCGCCTCGGACGTGTTGTCCAGGTGGGCCGTCGCCTCGTCGAGGATGACGACGCGCTGGCGGGCGAGGAGGAGGCGGGCGATGGTCATGCGCTGGCGTTCGCCGCCGGAGAGCCGGTAGCCGCGTTCGCCGACGACCGTGTCGAGCGCGTCGGGCAGTTCGCGGACGAGGGTGTCGAGACGGGCGCGGCGCAGGGCGTCCCACAGCTCGGCGTCGGTCGCGCCGGGCGCGGCGAGGAGCAGGTTCGCGCGGACCGTGTCGTGGAAGAGGTGGCCGTCCTGGGTGACCATGCCGACGGTCTCGCGCAGGGAGCGGGCGGTGACGTCGCGGACGTCGACGCCGCCGACGCGCACGGCACCGGAGTCGACGTCGTACAGGCGTGGCAGGAGCTGCGCGATGGTGGACTTCCCGGCGCCGGAGGAGCCGACGAGGGCGACGGTCTGGCCGGGTTCCGCGCGGAACGTCAGCCCGTGCAGGACCTCCGTGCCGCCGCGCGTGTCGAGGGCCGCGACCTCCTCCAGGGAGGCGAGGGAGACCCGGTCGGCGGCGGGGTAGCCGAAGCGGACGTCGTCGAACTCCACGGAGACCGGGCCCGAGGGGAGTTCACCGGCGCCGGGCTTCTCGGCGATCAGCGGCTTCAGGTCCAGGATCTCGAAGACGCGCTCGAAGCTCACCAGCGCGCTCATCACCTCGACACGCGCCCCCGCGAGGGACGTGAGCGGCGCGTACAGCCGGGTGAGGAGCAGCGCGAGGGAGACGACGGCGCCCGGCTCCAGGGTGCCGCCGAGGGCGAGCCGCCCGCCGAGGCCGTACACGAGCGCGAGGGCCAGCGCGGAGACCAGGGTCAGGGCGGTGATGAAGACGGACTGGGCGGTCGCCGTACGGACGCCGATGTCGCGGACGCGGGACGCGCGTTCGGCGAACTGGGCGGACTCCTCCTCGGGGCGGCCGAAGAGCTTGACGAGGGTCGCGCCGGGGGCGGAGAACCGCTCGGTCATGCGGGTGCCCATCGCGGCGTTGAGGGTCGCGGCCTCGCGCTGCATGCCGGCCATCCGCGCGCCCATGCGCCGCGCCGGGATCACGAACACCGGCAGCAGGACCAGCGCGAGGAGCGTGACCTGCCAGGACAGGGTGAGCATCACGGCGAGCGTGAGCAGGAGGGTGACGATATTGCTGACGACGCCGGAGAGGGTGTTGCTGAAGGCGCGCTGGGCGCCGATCACGTCGTTGTTGAGCCGGGAGACCAGCGCTCCCGTACGGGTGCGGGTGAAGAACGCGACCGGCATGCGCTGCACATGATCGAACACGGCCGTGCGCAGATCCAGGATGAGCCCCTCCCCGAGCGTCGCCGAGAGCCGCCGGCCCAGGATGCCGAGAGCCGCTTCGAGGATCGCGATCCCGGCGATGAACAGCGCGAGGCGGACGACGGTGGCGGATTCGCCGTGCGACACGATCGTGTCGACGACCCGCCCGGCGAGCACGGGTCCGGCGACCGCGAGGAGCGCGGTCACCATCCCGAGCGCGACGAAGAGCGCGATCCTCTTGCGGTGCGGGCGGGCGAACGCGCCGATGCGGCGCAAGGTGGTCCGGTCGAAGGGTCTGCCGTCCCCGGTGCGGGCGGACATGGCGCTCTGCAACTGCGCCCAGGCGGTGGTCTCCATGCTCATGGGGACGACCGTATGACCTCGACCAATCTTGAGGTCAAGGGCGCCGAAGCCGAGGGCGCCGAAGCCGAGGGCGCCGAAGCCGAGGGCGCCGAAGCCGAGGGCGCCGAAGCCGAGGGCGCCGAAGCCGAGGGCGCCGAGGGCAAGGGCGCCGAAGCCGAAGGCGTGACGACGAGGGCGCGACGACGAGCGTTCGTCATGCGGTGTCCGCGCGTCCGCAACCCGCCGTTGTGTCCGCGTGGAGAACCTCTACCGACGTGACCGTCCCCATCGCACCCCGGCGCCTTCCCCCGCGCCTTCCCCTGCGTCCGCTCCTGCGCCCGCTCCTGTGTCTGGTCCCCGTCGTCCTCGTCGCCGTCGTCGTGGTCCGCCATCGCGGCGTCCTCGCCGAGGGCTTCGGGCACCTCCGCGACGCCGAGTGGCCCTGGCTGCTGGCCGCCGCCGGGGCGACCTGTCTGACCTGGGTCGCCGCCGCCGTCACCCGGCAGGGCGCGGTGTCCCAGCCGCTGCCCCGGCTCAGGCTGCTGGCCACCCAGTTCGCGGCCGGCGCCGCCAACCACCTGCTGCCGACCGGCCTCGGCGCCGGCGCGGTCAACCTGCGGTTCATGACCGTGTGCGGGGTGCCGCCGGCCCGCTCCTCGGCGGCCCTCGCGCTGTACCTCCTCGCGGAAGGCGTCGCCCGCGTCGGTCTGCTGGCCGCGCTGCTGCTCGCCTTCCCCGACGCACTGCGGCTGGGCGCCCTGCTCCCCGACACGGACCCCGGCCCGCTGGTGGCGGCCGTCGCCGGGGGCGCGGTCGTCGTCGCCGTCGCGCTGTCCTTCGTACGGCGGCTGCGCGCGCCCGTCGTCACGTTCCTGCGGGCCGCGCTCACCGAGGCGCGGTCCGTGCACACGTGTCCCGGGCGGGCGTTCGCGCTGTGGGGCGGGTCGCTGGCCTTCCCGCTGCTCCAGGCTGCCGGGCTCGTCGCCGTGGGGCGGGCGTTGGAGCTGCCGGTACCGGCCCCGCACATGGCGCTCGCCTATCTCGCGGCGACCGTCGCGGTGGCCCTCGTGCCGACGCCGGGCGGGATCGGGTCGGTGGAGGCGGCGCTGGTGATCGCACTGGTGGCGGCGGGCGGGCCACTGGCACTGACGACGGCCGTCGTGCTGACGTACCGGGTGATCACGGTGTGGGTGCCGTTGGTGCCGGGGGCTGTGACGTTGGGGGCGCTGGTGCGGTTCAAGGTGATATGAGAGGCGCCCGCCCCCGGGGTGGGGGCGGGCGCCGGGTTATTAGTCCGGCTCGATGCGGGGCAGGGTGTCGTCGAGGGTGCCGTACTCCTCGTACAGGTCCTCGATGGCCAGGACCATGCCCTCCAGGCCCGGTTCGCGGACGATGACGAGGCCCTTCGCCCAGAAGTAACCGCCGTTCAGGGACTCGCCCGTCTCGCGCCAGCGGTCCATGATCTCCTGAAGCTTGCTCATCGAGAAGATCGCGGCCCACCACTGTTCGCCGTCGGGGCCGGTGATGAGGACGTCGCCGTCGTCGAGCGTCTCCGGCTCGCCGTCCTCCGTGCCCACCGTGAACCTGAAGGTGAGCTTCGGTCTGCGGACCGTCCAGAACGGCTCGTCGACCTCAACGTCCATAGATCTCCTCCAGCCGAGCGATGACCTTGTTCTCCTGCTTCTTGTCGGACTTGCCGACGATCTCGATGGTGTCCCCCAGTTTCCGGTAGAAGAGCCGCGCGCCGTCCTTGGTACGGGCGTAGCTGATGCCGTTGGAGAGTGCGCCATTGCCGAGGCCTGGGTTCAGATTGCCCTCCATGAGCTTGCGGAAGAGAGCGTTCAGGTCGGCCTGAACCCTTTCGTTCCTGGTCGACAGCTCGGCCAGATCGGTGAGCCGCTTGTCCTTCCCGATGGCCGACTTCATGCAGTACTTCGCGGGAGCCGCGGCGGCCCTCGCCGTGAACCCCAGGGGTACGTCGGCGAGGCCCAGCAGGCAGGCCGCCGGCGCCTGCCCCTTGCGCAGCGTCTCCAGCAGCTTCCGCAGCCGCTCCAGCGTGTGCTTCGCCTGGAGCGAGTCGTCGAGGAACTTCCCGACACCGCTGCTGACCTTGACGATCGCCTTGCCGAGCGCCGGGAGCTTGCCGACGGCGAAGACCAGTCCTGCGGCGTTGACGAGGGTCCACAGGCAGCTCTCGACGTCGCCGGAGCCCAGGCAGCGCCTGAGGTCCTTCTCACCGATGAACTCCAGGAGGATGTCCGCGCCGTTCTGCTTGACCCAGTCGATGACGTCCATCGAGGCGAGGGCCTTCGCGGCGCGGTAGTCGTCCACGCAGGACTGCCCGCACTCCTTGAGCAGCAGTGCCTCGTCACTCGCGTTCAGGCCGGGCCCGGTGTCGGGACCGCCGGTCGCGGTGGAGGCGCGGTCCGCCTGGATCCGCTTGCGGTACTCCTCCTCGGCCGCGTCGGCGGCGGCGTCGGCGTCCTTGGCGGAGCCCTGTGCGTCCTTGGCGGCGGCCTCGGCGCCGGTGGCGTCGCTCTCGGCCTCGGTCGCGGTGGCCCGCGCGCTCGCCGCGTCGCTCTCGGCGGCAGCGGCGGCTTCCCGCGCCCCGGCCGCGTTCTGCTCGGCCTCGGTGGCCTCGCTGTCGGCGGCGTTGGCCTCGGAGCGCGCGACGTACGCGGCGGACTGGGCGGCGGAGGCGTCGGAACCGGCCTGGGCGTCGTACGCCTGGGCGTTCGCGTCGGCCTTCTTCGCGGCCTCGGCGGACTTCGCGGCGGCTGCGGCGGAGGCCCGTGCGGCGGTGACGGCCGCTGCGGCGCGGGCCGCGTCGGCTGCCGCCGCTGCCGCTGCCTTGGCTGCCGCCTTGGCGTCGGCGGCGGCCTTGTCGGCGAGGGCCTTCGCGGTGGCGGCGGCCTTCGCGGCGTCGTCGGACTTGGCCTTCGCGGCGGCGGCCTGCTGCTGGGAGAGCGTGAGCGCGGTCTGGCCGACCAAGACGGCGTACGCGGCCGAGGAGTCGGTCTCCTTGTACCCGGTGCCGATGTTGATCGCCTCGTTGGCCGGCTTGATCACCTCGGCCGCCGAGTCGCGGGCGGCGGTAGCGTGTTCGGCAGCGGCGTACGCGTACCCGGCGGTGACGGCCGCCCAGGACGCCGTCTTGTCGGCCTCGGAGCGGGCGGCGGTCGCCTCGGTGCGCGCCTTGACGGCGGCTGCGGCGGCCTTCTTGGCCTCCGCCTCCGCGTTCTCGGCGTTCTGCTGCGCGGCCTTGGACGCCTCGATCGCCGTGGCGGCTGCGGCGTGCGCGGTGACCGCTGCCGCGTGGGTGGTCCGGGCTGCGGCCTGCGCGGTCGCGGCGGCGGACTCCGCCCGGTAGGCGGCGGCGTCGGCCCGGACGGACGCGGCGCGCGCGGCGACGGCAGCCGTGGTAGCCGTCGTGGCCTCCTGCTGGGCGCTCGCGGCGGCGGAGGTCGCCGTGTTCGCGGCGGCCCGCGCCTCGGTGGCGGCGGCCCGCGTCTCCTGCGCGGCGGCCGTCCCCTCGGCGGCGGCTGCCGCTGCTTCGAGCGCGGCGGCCCGGGACAGCGCGGCCTGCTTGTCGCGCTGGGCGTCCTTGGCGCGGTTCTTCGCCTCGTAGGCACGCTGCTGGGCCTCGATCGCGGTCGCGTACCCGGCCTCGGCGGTGGCGCCCGAGGCATCGGCTGCGGAGCGGGCCGTGGCAGCGGTCGCCGCGTCCTGCCGGGCGCGCGCCTCGACTGCCTGCGCCTTACCGCGCTCGCGGGTCGCGTTGGCGTGCTCGGCGGCGGCGGTCGCGGCTGCGGCCTCGGCCGTGGCGCGGGCCGCCTTCGCGGTCGCCGCGCCCGACTGCGCGGTCTTCTCGGCGGCCTCGGCGGTGGCCTGCGCGGCCTTGGCCTTGGCCGCGTTCGCTGCCGCCTCCTTGGCCTGCGCGTCGGCCGCGTCGGCGGCGGCCTTCGCCTGGGCGGCGGCCTCCTCGGCGGCGGCCCGCCGGAACTCGGTGTTGATGGCGTGCGCCTGCGTCTGCGACAGCGCGAGCTGCGCCTTGCTGTTCGCGACGGTCGCCTTCGCGGCGTTCAGCGCGGTCAGCGTGGCTTTCGCGGCGGCCTGGGTAGCGGCGTACGACGCCTTGACGACCTGCGCGGACTGCTGAGCGTAGAGCAGGCCCCGGCCGCGCGGTGTCTTCGCGGTGTCGGCTATGGCGTACGCGGTGGCCTGCGCGGCGGACGCCTTGTCGGCGGCGGCTTTGGCGGCCGTGACGGCGGCGTTGGCCAGCGTGACCTGTGCGGCGGCCTTGTCGCGGGCCTTGGTGAGGTCGGTGCCGGCCTGCGTGAACAGGGCCTTGGTGGGACGTCCCACGGCGTTCGCGGGCTGCCCGGCCCAGTACTTCTGCCAGGTGAGGATCTGGTCAGCGAGCCATGCCTGGCCGATCGACTCGATCATCGCGTCGGTGGCCTTCTGCGCCTGCGCGGCGGCCGTCACCTCGGCGGCCATGATGTCGGCGCGGGGCTTGGCCTGAGCGGCATACTCCGCTTCCCACTCGGCGTACGCGCTCGCCGTCACCGGCGCGAGGACGCGGCGCGGGTCCTGGGGGTTCCAACTGTCGCAGGCTGCCCAGGAGACCTTGAGGGTCTCGACCTCGGTGCGGTACTCGGCCGAGCCGTCGGCCGGCGCCTGTGCCGGGAAGCCGCCCTGGCGCAGATAGCGGGCGATGTCACTGGAGGTGATCGAGTTGAAGGGGCCCGTGACGTTTCCCGGGTACAGCGTGAAGTCGGCGAGCTGGTCGTCCCCCGCCGGGCTCTTCCCCTTCAGCGAGGCAGCGAGCTTGCGGGCCGCGTCCAGCGATGCGGCGCTCGGCGCGCTGCGGCCGTCCTGGCCGAAGGTGTCGTAGAGCGCTTCCTGGGTGTCGAGCGTGAAGGCACGGATTGCCGCGTCGAACTCCGGTGCGTGCAGCGACATTCCGGTGCTGCCGAGGGCGTTGGTGGCATACGGGTGGTTGGCCGCCTCCCACCGTTTCTTGCGGTCGGCGGACGCCTGCACGGAGGCTGTGGCGGTCGCGCGGTCGGCGCGCAGGGCGTCGTCCAGCGGACTCGGGTAGATATTCCCCTTGCGGAACAGAGCGGCGGCCAGGTCCGCGTCGGTCCCGTTCAGCGCCTTCACCGCGGCGGCCTTCACGGCGGCGCCGCCGATGTGGAGGGCGTGGCCGACCTGGCAGCGGTCGGCACGCGGGCCCTGGCCGAAGGTGGTCCGCTGCCCGGTGCCGTTGTCCGGCAGCGGGTCGGCAGCCTGCGCGGGCAAGGCGTACACGAGGCCGGTCAGCAGAGATGCCGATGTGGTCAGCGCGATGCCCGCAACTGTCCGTCTTAATCGTCGTCGTCCGGTCACTTCGTCCCCTCTCGTTCCCTACCGAAGCCACGGGAGGGAGCGGAGCGGCGAAGCGGCATGACAGCAGCACGCGACGCGTGAAAAATCTCATCTCGCGGACCGGCTCCCGCACGCTGGTCAGGCGCGGGTCGCCGATGTCTTCCCCCCGTTGGACTCGGCGATCCTGACACATCGAAAGGGCGTGCGAAAGGTCTTTCCCGGATACGGCAGGATGGATGATCACGCCCCTCTCGCGGGCGGATCGGCACTCCCGGATTCGAGCAGGTGACCAGGTGACGACATTTCACATCCGGCCTCTTATGGGCGAGTTGGCGGGAGGTGGCCCGTGCTGACCCGTGAACTCGCCGTCCATGACGCGGTGTTGGCCGGCATAGCGGTCGGGTCCGGGCTGCTGGTGGCGTTCGTGTCGCGGTCGCTGCTGCTGTGGCTCGGCAAGCACGCCAAGCGCACGAAGTGGGGCGGCGACGATGTGATGGTCGCCGCGCTGCGGGGCGTGCTGCCGTGGGCGGCGGTCGCCGGGGGCGTCGCCTCGGGGGCGGCCGTGCTGCCGCTGGCCAAGGTGTGGCACCGGACGGCCAACCAGGCGTTCACCGTCGTCCTGATCTTCGTGGTGACCGTGTCGGTGGCGCGGGTCGTCGCCGGGTTCATGCAGACGATCACCCAGTCGCGGCCCGGGGTCGCCGGGTCCGCGACGATCTTCGTGAACATCACGCGGGTGCTGATCCTGGCGATCGGGTTCCTCGTGATGCTCCAGTCGCTCGGCATCTCCATAGCGCCGATGCTGACCGCCCTCGGCGTCGGCGGTCTCGCCGTCGCGCTGGCTCTCCAGGACACCCTCGCGAACCTCTTCGCGGGCATCCACATCCTCGCCTCGAAGACCGTCCAGCCCGGCGACTACATCAAGCTGAGCAGCGGCGAGGAGGGGTACGTCGAGGACATCAACTGGCGCCAGACGACCGTGCGCGCCCTGTCCAACAACCTCATCGTGATCCCCAACGGGCAGCTCGCCAAGGCCAACATGACCAATTTCATGCGGCCCGAGCAGCAGCTGACGATCCTCGTACAGGTGGGGGTCGCGTACGACAGCGACCTCGACCAGGTCGAGAAGGTCACCATGGACGTCATCGCCGAGGTGATGACGGAGACCGCCGGTGCGGTGCCGGACCACGAGCCCGCGGTGCGCTTCCACACGTTCGGGGACAACCGCATCGGGTTCACCGTGATCCTGGGGGTCGGGGAGTTCAGCGACCAGTACCGGATCAAGCACGAGTTCATCAAGCGGCTGCACAAGCGCTACCGGGCGGAGGGGATCAGGATTCCGGCGCCGGCGCGGAACGTGTCGTTGCAGCAGGGGTCGCTGGTGATACCGCAGCAGCGGGAGGCGGCGTCGTGAGCCGGGACCGTACGGACCCCTGTCGAGGCCGCTCGCGTCACGAGATATCTTGATGTCGAGCAATGTTGCAGACGTGGAGCGGAGCACCCGGTGACTGACTCGACCATCATCTACACCCACACTGACGAGGCCCCGGCCCTGGCGACGTATTCGTTCCTGCCGGTGGTCGAGGCGTACGCCGGCCAGGCGGGCGTCTCCGTGGAGACCCGGGACATCTCGCTGGCCGGGCGCATCATCGCGGTGTTTCCCGAGTACCTGAGCGAGGACCAGCGGATCCCGGACGCCCTCGCCGAGCTGGGCGAGCTGGCCAAGACGCCGGCCGCGAACATCATCAAGCTGCCGAACATCTCGGCGTCCATCCCGCAGCTGAAGGCCGCGGTCGCCGAGCTTCAGAGCCAGGGCTACGCGCTGCCGGACTACCCGGACGACCCGAAGACCGACGAGGAGCGGGAGATCCAGGCCCGCTACGACAAGGTCAAGG
This sequence comes from Streptomyces niveiscabiei, assembly GCF_033794345.1. Classification (NCBI taxonomy): domain Bacteria; kingdom Bacillati; phylum Actinomycetota; class Actinomycetes; order Kitasatosporales; family Streptomycetaceae; genus Streptomyces; species Streptomyces niveiscabiei. The sequence continues at coordinate 277,998 of NZ_JARAYJ010000007.1, read as the reverse complement.
GCTCCGCCGTGAACCCGGTCCTGCGCGAGGGCAACTCCGACCGCCGCGCCCCCGCGTCGGTCAAGAACTACGCGAAGACCCACCCGCACCGCATGGGCGCCTGGACCTCCGAGTCCAGGACCAACGTGGCGACCATGGGTGAGAACGACTTCCGCTCCACCGAGAAGGCGGTCGTGATCTCCGAGGCGGGCGCGCTGCGCATCGAGCTGGCCGCCGCCGACGGCACGACGACCGTGCTGCGCGAGTCGGTACCCGTCCTGGCCGGTGAGGTCGTCGACGCGTCGGTGCTGCGCGTGGCCGCGCTGCGGGAGTTCCTCACCGCGCAGATCGCCCGCGCCAAGGCCGAGGGCGTGCTGTTCTCCGTGCACCTCAAGGCGACGATGATGAAGGTCTCGGACCCGATCATCTTCGGCCACGTGGTCCGCGCGTTCTTCCCGAAGACGTTCGCCGCGTACGGCGAGGCGCTGGCCGCCGCCGGCCTCACCCCGAACGACGGTCTGGGCGGCATCCTCAAGGGCCTCGACGCGCTCCCGAACGGCGCCGAGATCAAGGCGTCCTTCGACGCCGAGCTCGCCGAGGGCCCCGCGCTCGCGATGGTCGACTCCGACAAGGGCATCACCAACCTGCACGTGCCGTCCGACGTCATCGTCGACGCCTCGATGCCGGCCATGATCCGCACCTCCGGCCACATGTGGGGCCCGGACGGCCAGGAGGCCGACACCATCGCCGTCCTGCCGGACTCCTCGTACGCGGGCGTCTACCAGGCCGTCATCGACGACTGCCGCGCCAACGGCGCCTACGACCCCTCCACCATGGGGTCCGTCCCGAACGTCGGCCTCATGGCGCAGAAGGCCGAGGAGTACGGCTCCCACGACAAGACCTTCGAGATCAAGGCCGCCGGCACGGTCCGCCTCGTCGACCAGGCCGGGAACGTCGTGCTGGAGCAGGAGGTCGCCGAGGGCGACATCTTCCGCGCCTGCCAGACCAAGGACGCGCCGATCCGCGACTGGGTGAAGCTCGCCGTCACGCGCGCGCGGGCCACCGGTGACCCGGCCGTGTTCTGGCTGGACGAGGGCCGCGGCCACGACGCCGTGATCATCGAGAAGGTCAAGGCGTACCTCCCCGAGCACGACACCGAGGGCCTGGACATCCGCATCCTCGCGCCGGTCGACGCCACCAAGCTGTCCATCGAGCGCATCCGCCGCGGCGAGAACACCATCTCCGTCACCGGCAACGTGCTGCGCGACTACCTGACCGACCTCTTCCCGATCCTGGAGCTGGGCACCAGCGCCAAGATGCTGTCGGTCGTCCCGCTGATGGCGGGCGGCGGCCTCTTCGAGACGGGCGCCGGCGGCTCCGCGCCCAAGCACGTGCAGCAGCTCGTCAAGGAGAACTACCTGCGCTGGGACTCCCTGGGCGAGTTCTTCGCGCTGGTGCCGTCCCTGGAGCAGTACGCCGAGGCCACGAACAACCCGAAGGCCAAGGTCCTCGCCGACACCCTCGACCGCGCCACGGCGACCTTCCTCAACGAGGACAAGTCCCCGACCCGGCGCGTCGGCGGCATCGACAACCGCGGCAGCCACTTCTACCTCTCCCTGTACTGGGCGCAGGAGCTGGCCGCGCAGACCGAGGACGCGGACCTCGCGAAGGCGTTCGCGCCGCTCGCCGAGTCCCTCGCGGCGAACGAGCAGACCATCGTCGACGAGCTGAACGCCGTCCAGGGCTCCGCCGCCGACATCGGCGGCTACTACCAGCCCGACCCGGCGAAGGCGGCGGCGGTCATGCGCCCGTCGGCGACCTGGAACACGGCCCTGGCCGCGCTCTGAACCTGCCGGTGAGCCGCCCCTGAGCGGCTGAGACACCGCTTTGCCCCGGCCGGGAGGTTTCCGGCCGGGGCAAAGCCATGTGCGGGGCAGGAGCGGCAGACCGCGCCGAAGAGGCCGTCGGCCGTCCCCGCGACGGCGGCTTGTCCCGGCTCCCCCCACGGCCCCTCCCCCTCGGTCGGTGTGACACCTTGATCCGATGGTGCACCACGCCACTGACAACGCCCCGGGAGCAGCCGTGACCAGCGCAGTACCGTCCTCCTTCGCGTATCTCCCCGGTGCGGACGGCTCCCCGGTGATCCTGCATGTGCCGCACGCCGCGCGGGAGATCCCGGCGCAGGTGCGGGAGGGGATCGTGCTGGGGGACGCCGCGCTGGAGCGGGAGTCGGATCACATCGTGGACGCGCACACCGACGAGATCGCCGGGCGGGCGGCCGAAGAGGCGGCCGTGCGGCCGTGGCGGTTCGTCAACCTGCTGTCGCGGCTGGTCGTGGATCCGGAGCGGTTCCCGGACGAGCGGGAGGAGATGCGCGCGGTGGGGATGGGCGCCGTGTACACCCGGACCACTCACGGCGGAGTGCTGCGGAACGACACCGTCGATCCGGAGCCTCTCGTCCGGCGCTACTTCCACCCGTACGCGCGCGCGATGACCGACGCCGTCGCCGGGCGGCTGGCGGCGACGGGGCGGGCGGTGGTGATCGACGTGCACTCGTACCCCAGCGAGCCGTTGCCGTACGAGTTGCACGGCGCCGGCGAGCGGCCCGCCGTCTGCCTCGGCACCGACGCCTTCCACACGCCCCCGGCGCTGCTCGCCGCCGCGCGGGACGCGTTCGCGGGGTTCGGGACGGGTCTCGACAGCCCGTTCAGCGGGACGTACGTACCCCTGGAGTACTACGGGGCGGACGCCCGGGTGACGGCGTTGATGATCGAGGTCCGCCGGGACGTCTACATGGCGGAGCCCGGCGGCGCGGCGGGTCCCGGTCTGGACGGGGTCGCGGCGGCGCTGGCCGCTCTCGTGGACGCCGTCTCACGCTGACGCAGCACTCCCGCGCGACACACCGCCCGCCCCCGGCGAGGGTGGACGCATGACCGAGGAGATGACGACACCGGCCCCGCCCGCCGTACGGGACTGGCCCACCCCCGACCTGGAGGGCACGGCGTTCGACCCGTTCCTCGCGGAGCTGATGCGGGAGGGCCCGCTGACCCGGATCCGGCTGCCGTTCGGCGAGGGCTGGGCGTGGCTGGCGACGCGGTACGACGATGTGCGCACGGTGACGAACGATCCCCGTTTCAGCCGCGCCGAGGTGACGAAGTGCCAGGTCACGCGGATGGCCCCGCATTTCGCGCCGCGCCCGGGCTCGCTGGCGTTCGCGGACCAGCCCGACCACAACCGGCTGCGCAGGGCGGTCGCGGGGGCGTTCACGGTGGGCGGCATGAAGCGGCTGCGCCCGACGGCCCAGGCGCTCCTGGACGGCCTGGTCGACGGCGTCGTGCGGGACGGGCCGCCCGCCGATCTGGTCGCGCGGGTGCTGGAGCCGTTCCCGCTGGCGGTGGTCAGCGAGGTCATGGGGGTCCCCGAGGCGGACCGCGAGCGGGTGCACGCGTGGACGCGGGAGATCATCTCGACGTCGGGCGGCGCGGCGGGCGCGGGGCGGGCGAAGGAGGGGCTGTACGGCTGGATCACGCAGGCGATCCGCGCCCGCGCGCAGGAGCCCGGCGAGGACGTGTACGCGCTCCTCGGCGCGGCCGTCGCGCGCGGGGACGTGCGCGAGGAGGAGGCGGTCGGTCTGGCGGGCCCGCTTCAGATCGGCGGCGAGGCGGTGACGCACAACGTCGGCCAGATGCTGTACCTGCTGCTGACCCGCCCGGAGCTGCTGGTGCGGATGCGGGAACGCCCTGACGCGCGCGGTGCGTTGATCGACGAGCTGCTGCGCTACATCCCGCACCGCAGCAGTGTGGGCCTGGCGCGGATCGCCCTGGAGGACGTGGAGCTGGCGGGGCACGTGATCCGCGCGGGCGAGCCGGTGTACGTGTCGTACCTGGCCGCCAACCGCGATCCGGAGGTCTTCCCCGCGCCGGACGTCATCGATGTGGGCCGGGACCCGAACCCCCACCTGGCGTTCGGGAACGGCGCGCACCACTGCACCGGCATGGTCCTGGCGCGCCTCCAGATCGACCTCCTGCTGGAGACGCTGCTCAGGCGGTTGCCGGGGCTGCGTCTCGCGGTGCCCGCGGACCAGGTCGAGTGGCGCACGAAGACCATGATCCGGGGGCCGCGGACGCTGCCGGTCACCTGGTGACGCTAGGCGCGCAGCCATTCCGTGACGACGACGTTCTCTCCGGCCCGCACTCTGAGCGCGAACGGGCCGGAGAGCGGGTCCTCGCTGGTGAACCGGCCGAGTTCGTCGGCGTCGAGCGCGCGGCTGGTGCGCGAGCCGCCGAGGACCTCGATGTGGGCCGTCTGCGGGGGCATGAGCTGGCCGAACATGCCGTGCGCGGTGACCTCGACGTCGACCGTCAGGTCGCCGGTGTCGAAGGTCAGCATGCGCGGCGCGTCCGTCACTCCCCGTACGGGGATGCCGTGGGTCAGCGAGTCGAAGGTCAGCCCGGCGATCTTGGCGTCGAGGTCGATCAGGGCGTACGCCTCCAGGGCGGTGCGGTACACCTCCGGGGGCACCGGGTCGAGGATCGCGGCGGCCTGGCGCAGTTCCTCCTCCAGGCGGTCGTCCGCGAAGCCGTCCGCGGCCTCGTCGTCGTGGGGGGCCTCGTTCATCGGCTCGTCCATCCCGTCGTACACGTCGTCGTGGTTCACTGCGGCCCCCGGGCGTCCAGGCGGGCGCGCAGACGGCGCAGGCAGCGCTGGCGCATCGGGCCGATGCTGCCGACGGCGATGCCGAGCGAGTCCGCCACCTCCTGGTAGCTGGGCGGGGGCGAGGCGATGAGCACCCGCAGCAGTTCCCGGCAGCGTTCGCCGAGGGCCTCGAACTCCTGCCAGAGGCGGCGCACGCGTTCGCTCTGCGCGGCGGCCTCCTCGGAGTCGAGGACGGACTGCTCGGGGGTGCGGTCCTCGCTGACCCGGTCCAGGACCTGGGGGTCGTCGGTCGGGGTGAGGCGCCTGAGGCCCTTGATGACCTTCAGGCACTCGTTGCGCGCGGTGCGCGCCAGCCAGGCTCCCGATTTCTCGGGTTCCCGGATGCGGTGCAGGTGCTGGGCGTAGCGCAGCCACACGGTCTGTGCCACCTCGTGCCCGTCGGCCTCGGAGAGCCGGTGGGCGCGCACCACCGACCAGACCAGCGGGCTGAGCCCTTCCACCAGCGCTTTCCAGGCCGCCGCGTCACCGTCGATCGCGGCCTGGACGAGCGCGCCGACATCAGTACGGTCCACGGCCCCACCCCTCGTGTACGGCATGTCATCGTACGCCGTGACGGGGATGGCGACGGCCCTCATGAGTGGGCGACGAGCTGCCCGGCGTGGGCCGGGAGCCAGGTCGGCGGGCGCAGCGCCGTCACGTGCGCGCCGCGCACCTCGGCGAAGTCCGCGCAGGCGGTGAGCAGGCCGCGGGCCGCCGCGCGCGGGTCGCTCTCGCGGCTCGCGGTCATCCAGGCGGCGACGAGTCCGGCGACCAGGGGGGTGGCGAAGGAGGTGCCGCTCCAGGCGGCGTATCCCTCGAACATCACCTGATCGGGTTTCTCGTCGGGGTCGCTGAGGACGCCGGTGTGGCGGGGGGTGCAGCAGGTGCAGGCGTAGCCGAAGCCGTAGCGGCAGGTGTCGTAGGTGGAGTGCTGGTAGACGTACGGCACGGGGGCGTCGAAGCCGGTGAGGGCGCTGACGAGGCGCTCGCCGGGGGCGTAGACCTTCACCCAGGGGCCGTAGTTGGTGAAGCAGGCGCCGAACGCGCCGTCCGCGCGCAGGGCGCCGACGGACAGGACGGAGTCGGCGTGCTCGGGCAGGCCCGCGTAGGCGGCGGGCCAGAACGGCGTGGCCCTGCTGTCGTTGCCGGCGGCGGCCACGAGCAGGGTGCGCTGGGTCTGGAGGGCGGTCATGAACGCCTCGACGCCGAGGAGGCCGTCGGTGCGGCCGTTGACGCTGCCGGCGGAGAGGCTGAGGATGTCGGGCCAGCCGTCGGCGACGGCGTCGAAGAGGCGCTCGCCGAACTCGGACTCCAGGATGGCGCCGGCGTCGTTGAGGGTGCCGCGCACGGTGACGTCGGTGTTGGGGGCGACGGCGGTGAGCAGGCCCGCTATGAACGTGCCGTGCCCGGCGTACTGGCGCAGGACGCCCTGGTCGTCGGTCTCGCTGAGCTGGGCGTCGCCGGTGACGTGCCCGAGGCCGGGGCAGGCGCGGTAGTCGTGGGTGAGGCCGTTGTCGACGACCAGGACACGGACGGCGGTGTCGGGGTCGTGGACGGCGTCGGCGGGCGCGGGGTTGGTGCCCTCGGTGCGGGCGGCGGGCACCGGTTCGTCGCCCGGGCAGGCGTTGGTGGCGATGTGGACGACGTGGTTGCGGCTGATCAGGCGGCGGCCGGCGCGGCCCTCGCGGGCGCTGAGGGCGCGCAGCGCGTGGGCGACGGTCTGGTCGTCGCCGCCCGCGCGGACGCCCTGGCCGGGGTCGCCGACCTGGATGCGGGTGATGCCGGAGCGGTTGGTCTCGGGGCCCGCGCGGCGGACGTGGTCGGCGGTCAGGCTGGGCGCCTCGGTGAAGTGCGCGCGCACGGTGTCCTCGACGAGGCGCGCCTCCTCGCCGTCGCGCGCGAGGACGACGCCTTTCTCGTAGACGAACTCCCCGAGATCGTCGGGGCCCATGGCCAGCGGCACGCCCGGCATCGAGCGCTGTATGTGGTCGAACTGCTCCTGGAAACGCTGTGGCGCCATGGCTGTCCTCTTCCCCTGAGGCGATGGTCGTCAGTGAGAGCCGCGAGGGCGGCGGTTGATACAGGGGAAGCTACCGTTCCGCGTGAAGGATCGTTTCGCCGCAGGTGGGGGTCTGCCGGGGGCGCGCGACGCGGTGTGCGCCGGGGTGCGCGCGGCGCGTCCGGCGAGGGCCGGTGGCGGGGCGCTGTGCCGGAAGGGCACCAACCGGTGTGATGCGCTCCGCTGCCCGATACCATCCGTGGGGTGACAGCGGCACACGAACCGGTCCTCGAACTGCTGCCTCTGGTGTTCGCCGCCCCCCATGAGGCGTTGGCGCGGGCGGAGGAACTGCTCCGCGCCGATCCGCCGGCGCTGCACGGCTCGGTCGCCCATCAGGTGATCGGGATCTGGCAGCGGGACTGGGGCGATCTGGGTCTCGCGCTGAAGCATCTGCGCCGCGCGCGCGTGCTGGCGGCGCGCGCCGACTCCGCCGACCGGGAGGCGGACATCCTGGGCACCCTCGGGGTCGCCCTCGTGCACGCGGGCCGTACCCGGCAGGGCCTGGCCGCGTTCGAGCGGGGCGTGGAGCGCGGTACGGGACTCACGCGCGCGCGGGTGCTGTTCCGGCGGGCGTACTCGTGGGAGGTCCTCGGGCATCACCCTCAGGCGCTGGAGGACCTGCGGCGCGCGGTGCCGGTGCTGCGTCAGGTGGGCGACACCATCTGGACGGCGCGTGCGCTGAACCTGCGCGCGACGGTGCATCTGGCGCTGGGCGCGGTGGACCGGGCGGACGCGGACTACGCGGCGGCGCAGGCCCTGTGGGACACCACCGGGCAGGAGCACGACAAGGCGGACGCCGTCGAGAGCCAGGGCATCGCCGCGTTCCGCTCGGGCGACATCCCGCGCGCGCTGAGTCTGCTGGACGACGCGGAGGAGCGGTACGCGAAGCTCGGCACGCCGGGGATCATGCTGAACATCCGGCGCTGCGAGGTGCTGATGGCCGCCGGGCTCGCCCCGGAGGCGCTGGCCGAGGCGGACGCGGCGATCGCCGTCCTGGACGGCATCCGGGGGCAGTCCACGCGCAAGGCGGAACTCCTGCTGGCGGCGGCGAAGGCGGCGCGCCTCGCGGGCGACACGGGGACGGCCATCGCGCGCGCGGCGGTCGCCGTGCGGCTGTTCGCGGCGCAGCGGCGGTCCTGGTGGGAGACGCACGCCCAACTGGTGCTGATCGAGGCGAAGCTGACGGCCGGGCGGGCGTCGGGGCGGCTCGTCGCGGACGCCGCGAAGGTCGCCGGGCGGCTCGCGTCGTTCGGTGCGCCCGCGGCGCCGGAGGCATGGCTGCTGGCGGGCCGTATCGCGCTGGTCCTGGACTGGACGGCCGACGCCGAGCGGTATCTCGCGCTGGCGGCCCGCAGCCGGCACAGCGGGCCGCCGCTGGCCCGGGTGACGGGGTGGGCGGCGCAGGCCCTGCGGGCGCGCGCGGCGGGCTCGGGGCGGGGTGTCCTGGAGGCGTGCCGGCGCGGTCTCGACGTCCTGGACGACCACCGGATGACGCTCGGCGCCTCCGAGCTGCGCGCGCGGGCGACCGCGCAGGGCGCCGAACTCGCCGCGCTGGCGCAGCAGGTGAGCCTGGAGGGGGGCGGGCCGCGCCAGTTGCTGCTGTGGTCCGAGCGGTGGCGGGCGACGGTGCTGTCCGCGCCGCCCACCCGGCCGCCCGCCGACGCGACCCTCCTGAGCGGTCTGACGGCCTTCCGCGTCATCGCCGACCAGGCGGAGCAGGCCCGCATCTCCGGGCGCCCCCTGCCCGCCCTGGAGCGCGAGCAGCGGCGTCTGGAGCGGGAGATCCGGTCGAGGACGCTGCACATCCGGGGCGAGTCCCCCGGCGACGGCCACCGGTTCGACGTGGGGCGGCTGCTGGAGCGGCTCGGCGACGGGCGGCTCGTCGAACTCGCCGTGCTCGACGGGCGCGTGCAGGTGCTGCTCGTCGGGGGCGGGCGGGTGCGGCGGTTCGCGGGCGGGCGGCTCGCGGACGCGGAGCGGGAGGCCGAGCACGTCCAGGCGACGCTCCGGCGTCTCGCGCACCCGGGCGCGGAGGGGCGGCTGCCGCTCGTCGAGGAGATGGGGCGGCGGCTCCAGACCCTCCTCCTCGGTCCCGCCGCCGACCGGCTCGGCGACGGGCCGGTGGTCGTCGTGCCGCCCGCGCGCCTGCACCGGGTGCCGTGGGCCCTGCTGCCCGCGCTGCGCGAGCGCGTCCTCAGCGTGTCGCCGTCCGCGAGCAGTTGGCTGCGCGCGAAGGAGACGCCCGCGCCGGCGGGTGGCCGGCACGTCCTGGTGCGCGGCCCCGGGCTCGCGACGGGCGGCGCCGAGGTCCCCGAGGTCGCGGGCCGGTACGGCCGTCCCGTCGTCCTGGAGCACGACGAGGCGCGCGTCCCCCGGGTGCTCACGGAACTGGACGGTGCCGCGCTCGCCCACATCGCCGCGCACGGCACGTTCCGCGCGGACAGTCCCCTGTTCTCGTCGTTGCGCATGGCCGACGGGCCGCTGATCGTCCACGACTTCGAACGCCTCGACCGCAGCCCCCACCGCATCATCCTCTCCAGCTGCGACACCGCCCGTCTCGCCTCGGTCGGCGCGGACGAACTCCTGGGCCTGGTCACGGCGTTGCTCCCGCTCGGCACAGCGGGCGTCCTGGCGAGCAGCGCCCCGGTCAACGACGCGGCCGTGGTCCCCCTGATGCTGGCCCTCCACAAGAGCCTCGCGGACGGACGCACGCTCGCGGAGGCCCTGCGGGACGCGCGCGGGGCGGTGCCGGGGGATGCGCTGCACCAGGCGACGGGGTGGGCGTTCACGGCGTTCGGGGCGGCGTGAGGGTGACGCGGGGAGGGTGACGCGGGGAGGGTGAGCGGGCCGCCCCGCGCACGCCGGTCGAGGCTCGCCCACGCCGGTTGAGACGGCCACGCCCTTCCCCGTGAACTCCCCCGCCCCTCACGCCGGTTGCCCCACCACCCACGGCAGCGCGCCCCTGTCGCTCGCCCCCAGCCGCGTGTACGCGCTGTACAGGTGGTTGCCGACCGTCCGGATCGACAGGGTCAGGCGTTCGGCGATCTGGCGGTTGCTGAGGCCCGCTGCCGCGAGGGTGACGATCTGGCGTTGGCGAGCGGTGAGGTCGTCCAGGGCGAGGCCCGTCGGGGCGGGGGTGCCTGAGGGCCGGCAGCGGCGGGTCAGGGCCACGGCTCGGGTGCGGGCGGCTCGGGCCGCGCGGGGGTCGCGGTGGGCGTGACCGGCGCGGGTGCGGGCCTCGGCGGCGTACAGGAGGAAGCCCCGCTCCTCCAGTTCGCCGGCCACCTCGTCCAGGGCGGTCGCGTCGCCCTGCGCCAGCGCCCGCGCGTAGTGCGCGAACACCCCGTCGTCCGCCGCCATCTCGTCGAGCCGTACGCCGCCCTCCTCGGCCCGCGCCAGCTCCGTACGGCAGTCGGCGTCGGCGGGGCTGTGGCGCAGCCCTTCGCGGGCCCAGGAGGCGGCCTGCCGCAGGTCGCCGCGCAGTCGGGCGAACCGTGCGCGCACGCACGCGTGGACCGGCGGCACCGGTTCCCCCTCCGCGACGAGCCACTCCCCCACGGGCGCGCGCGTGTCCCGGACGTCCGCCGCACCGATCCGCCGGACCAGTTCGGCGGACTCCTCGGCCAGCGCCACCTCGTACGGCTCCCGCTCGCCGGCCAGCCGCAGCGCCCGCAGCCGGCCCGCCGCGGCGCGCAGGACGGGGCCGTGCAGCGGGTCGGCGAGGCGTACGGCCGGGTGACCGCCGGACTCGGCCGCACGGCTTGCGGCCGTGTCGTCGCCGACCTCGATCAAGCCCTCGGCCTCCAGCCGCTCCAGGACGGCCAGGTCGAGTTTCTCCGCCCGCACCGGCAGTGGTTCCGCGAACGCCAGGCGGTCCAGGGTCTCCCGCTCGGCGTCCGTGCGCGCGAGGATGCCGGACGCCCGTTCGCGGACGGCCGGGGTGAGGGGGAGGGGGCCCCGCCAGGCGTACGTGTCGTCGCCGGACGGGACCAGCAGTTCCTGTTCGCGTACGGCGTCCACCAAATCCCGCAGGAGCCTGAGGTCGCCCCGCGCGAGGCGGTCGAGGCGGTCGACGGTGAGCGCGTCGAGGGGGACACCCGCGCCGGACGTCAGGAGCTGGACCGTCGCGTCGTACGGGAGGGGGCCGAGGACGAGCCTCGGGAGGAGCTCGTCGGCCCACAGGCGGGTGATCGGGGTGGGGGCGGGGGCGCCGTCCTGCGTGACGACCAGGAGGCGGGTGCGGCCCTGCACGGCGAGCTGGTGGACGAGGGCGGCGGAGGCGTCGTCCAGAAGGTGCGCGTCGTCGACGAGCAGCAGGCTCACGGGGGCGAGGAGTTCGACCGCGCGGTGCAGGGTGACGTCCTCGGGGAGGAGGTGGGCGAAGGCGGCGAAGGGCAGGTGGCGGGTCTCGGGGGTGCCGGACACGCGCGCGTAGGGGTGGTTCTTGGCGGTGGGAGTGTGCACGCGCGGGCGGGCGCCTCCTGCGGGGCCGCCCCGGAGAGCGTCGGCCGCCCCTTCAGGCCCCTCGGCGTCCCCGCGGAACACGCCGCCCCAGGCCTCCCGCCTCTCGCCCCCGGCAGCCGTCGCCGCAATCCCCCGTCCGTGCGCCCCCGCAGCCGCCGTCGCGCGTCCTCGCGCCCCGCGCGCGCCCGCGCCCCGCGCCCCCGTGAATCCCCCGCGCCCCGCTCTGCCGCGCGCGCCCCTCGACCGGCCGCCCCCGGGTTCGAGGTCCTTCACGGCCTCCGCCGCGAGGCGGGTGCGGCCGTGGCCGGCCGGGCCGGTGAGGATCATGCCGGGGCGGGCGGCGGTCAGGGCCTGGCGGATCAGGGCGAGTTCCTCCTCGCGGCCGGTGAACGGCCACGGCAGGTCGAGGGACTTGGGGTCGCGTCCGAGAGTCGTCACGTCATCATGAGCGGGCGTACTCAGGTCTGATACAGGCGACTTGAGTAGCTGCCGACTCAGGCGCGGTGACCTTGGGCCGGGCACGCTGGACCCATGACCGCCCGCTACTGCTCGCTCGTGAGGCAGCCGGAGCCCGGGTTCACCCCGGGACTGGCCGCCGAGCGGCTCGGCGCGCTCATGAGCGGGCGGCGGATGTGGGTGAACGGCACGGTCCTGCACTACTGCTTCTTCGACTCCGAGAACGCCGGCACCGGGGGGAGCCGGCGGGTCTCGTGGGCGGGCGGCGAGGCGCAGCGCGAGGTGGTGCGGGACTGCTTCCGGGAGTGGCAGGACCTCGGCATCGGCGTGACGTTCGCCGAGGTCGCCGACCGGTCCGAGGCCGAGGTCCGCATCGGCTTCGAGGAGAGCGACGGCTCCTGGTCGGCCGTCGGCCGCGAGGCGCTGCTCGCGGGGCTGCACGAGCGGACGATGAACTTCGGCTGGGACCTCACGGCCCCGGGCGAGCGGGCGACGGCCCTGCACCAGATCGGCCACGCGCTGGGCATGCAGCACGAGCACCAGAGCCCGTACGCGGGCATCCACTGGGACGAGGAGGCGGTGTACGCGGACCTCGCGGGCCCGCCGAACCACTGGAGCCGGGAGCGGACGTACGTCAACATCCTGCGCAAGCTGGACGCGACGGAGGTCAACGGCACGGTGTGGGACCCGCAGTCGGTGATGGAGTACCCCTTCCCTGCGGGGCTGATCCTGGAGCCCGAGCAGTTCCGGCAGGGCGTGCACCCGCCGGGCGCGCTGTCCACGCTGGACAAGGAGTTCGTGCAGCGCTGGTACCCGCCGCCGCTCTCGCCCCGGCCCGCCTCGCTCGTGCCGTTCCGGTCGGCGCCGCTGTCCCTGGCGCCGGGTGAGCAGGCGGACTTCACGCTGGAGCCGCCCGAGACCCGCGACTACCGGCTCGCCGCGTTCGGCGACTGCGACGCCGTCGTCGTCGTGTTCGAGGAGCGCGAGGGGGAGCCGCGTTTCCTCGCGGGGGACGACGACGGGGGGACGCCGGGGAACGCGTCGCTGCGGGTGCGGCTCGTGAAGGGGCGGCGGTACTTCGTGCGTATGCGGCTGTACTCGGCCTGGGGGGCGGGGAGGACCGCGGTCATGTGCTGGTGACCGCTCGTGGACCATGGTCCGGCGCCGGGGGAAAGGCCGGGCCGTCCGCTCTCGGGGGAGGGCGGGCGGCCCGGCCGCACCGGCGGGGGGCGAGGGCTGTGGCCGGGGGACCATGGGCCTCCTGGCCGCCGTGCGGGAGGCGCGCCGGTCCGGGGGCGTCCGGTCGTCCTGGCCTTCGGCTACTCGGCCTTGATGGCGGTGAGCATGTTCAGCCGGGCCGCGCTGCGGGCGGGCCACAGAGCGGCCAGGAGGCCGATCAGCGCCGCCAGCAGCAGGAAGAGCCCGAACCTGTCCCACGGCAGCACCAGCGCATACCCGGGGATGTCCGTCCTCGTGATCGCGCAGACGGCCCGGCCCAGGAAGGCTCCGAGCCCGATCCCGACGACGGCGCCGAAGACGGAGATGACCACGGCCTCCAGCCGGATCATCAGCGTCACGCCCCGCCGGTCGAGCCCGACGGCGCGCAGCACGCCGACCTCCCGCCGCCGTTCGAAGACCGACATCGCGAGGGTGTTCACCACTCCCAGCACGGCGATGACGAGGGAGAGCGCGAGCAGCCCGTACGTGACGTTCAGGGCGGTGTCGACGCCCCCGTTGAAGTGGGCGCGGATGTCCTCCCGGCCGCCGATCGTGATCCCCGGGCGCCCGGCGACGGCTCGGGCGAGCGCTGCCCTGTCCGTGCCGCCGTCCGTCTTGACGTAGATCCACAGGATCCGGGCCCCGTCCTCGTGCGGCTTGAGGACGTCCGTGGAGACGACGACCGGTGAGACGACGCTGTTGCTCTCGAAGACGGCCCCGACGGTCAGTCTGCCGGTCCTGGAGTCGTCGTACTCCACGGGCAGGGTGTCCCCCACCGTCCAGCCGTTGGAGCGCGCGATGTCGTCGGCGACGGCGATCTGCCCGCGCGTGAGCGTGTCCAGCGAGCCGGAGACCAGCGGGAGGTGGACGACCTCCGGGAAGTCCGCCGCGCCGACGCCGGAGACCTGTTGCGTGCTGCCGCCGACCGTCATCGACCCGGTCTGCTCCGGCGACACCGCCGTGACGCCCGCGGCCCCGCGCAGGGCGGCGACCGTCGAGGCGTCCAGGCCCATGCCGTTGTCCGTGATCCGGTAGTCGGCCCTGACGATGTCGGTGGTGATCCGGTCGGCGGACCGGCCGAGGGTGGCGCCGAGCACGGTCAGCGCGCTGACCAGGGTGAGCCCGATGGCCAGCGCGGAGGCGGTGGCGCCGGTGCGGCGCGGGCTGCGTACGGCGTTCTGGCCGGCGAGCGTGCCGGAGACCCCGAAGACGCGCCGCAGCAGCGGCTGGACGACCGCGATCACGGGCCGGGACAGCAGCGGGATCAGCACGAGGACGCCGGTCACGGCGAGGAAGGCGCCGGACCCGACGAGCGCCCTGCCCTCGGAACCGCCCGCCCCGGCACCCGCGACGACGGCCGCGGCGCCGAGCAGGGCGACGATGCCGCCGAGGCAGTTCCGCACGACCAGGGACTTGGTGGTGGCGGGCAGGTGCGCGCTGCCGATCGCCGCGACCGGCGGGATCTTCGCGGCGCGGCGGGCCGGCAGCCAGGCCGCCACCATGGTGACCAGGACCCCGACGACGGCCGCGACCAGGACGGTCGTCGACGTGATGGTCAGCGGCCCGTCCGGGATCTTTCCCCCGCCGAGATCGACCGTGGCGCGCGCCACGGCGGCCAGGGCGGCGCCGAGCCCGAGCCCGGCGGCCGAGGCGACCGCGCCGGTCAGCGCCGCCTCGATCAGCACGGACCGGGTGACCTGCCCGCGGGAGGCGCCGACCGCGCGCAGCAGGGCGAGTTCGCGGGTGCGCTGGGCGGCCAGCATGGTGAAGGTGTTGCCGATCAGGAAGACGCTGACGAACACGGCGACGCCCGCGAAGGCGAGCAGGAGGGTGCTGAGTGTCGCCGCGTCCCCGGCCGCCGCGTCGGCCTTCTCCTGGGCGAGTTGCCGGCCGGTGCGGGCCTGCGCGTGGTCCGGGAGCAGTGTGCCGACGGCGGCGGCGAGTTCGGTGCTGGAAGTGCCCGGGGCGGCGGTGACGGTGACGGACCGGTAGACGCCCGGCCGCAGGAAGAGCCGCTGGGCGACGGGGGTGTCGAACAGCACCAGGCTGCCGCCCTCGGCCACCGTGGTGGCCTCGGTGGTGAAGACGCCGGAGAGCTTGTACGGCTTGGCCGGACCCGTGAGGGCGACGGGCACGGTGTCCCCGACGTGGTAGCCGCCCTTGTCGGCGGTGTCCTTGTCGAGCGCGACCTGCCCGGCCCCGGTGGGGCCGCTGCCGTCGGTGAACGTGTAGAGCTCGTCCTCGCCGTCCTTCCCCGGCGCGAAGTTGGCGCCCTCGTTGAGCATGCCGGCGCCGACGATCCCGCCGTTCCGGTCGGCGACGGAGGCCAGTCCGTCCACGCGCCCGGCGGCTGCGGCGACGCCGTCGAGCCGGGCGATCTCCTCGACCGTCCGGCCGCTGATGCCGGGGAATCCGCCGGACTCGTCGGCGTGCGCCTCGACCTCGACGTCCACGTGGGCGTAGCTCCTGGCCGCCTGGCCGCGGTAGGCGTTCTCGAAGGTGTCGGTGAAGACCAGGGTGCCGGAGACGAACGCGACGCCGAGCATGACGGCGAGCGCGGTCATCAGCAGTCTGGCCTTGTGCGCGAGGACGTTGCGCAGGGCTGTGCGGAGCATGGTGGCGGGGTCCCGGTGGGGTGAGAGAGCGGTCGTGGTTTCGGGGCTGTGCCGGTCCGCCCGCCGGTGAGGAATCCGCGGAGAGGAATCCGTGGCGGGCTCTTCTCCATGATCCGGTTCGGGCGCGTCCCGCGTATCGGCCGAAGAGCCGACCACCTGAGAGTGACGCGACCGGCCGTCACGTCACTCTCAGGTATGCCGTCGCGTCAGCTTCCGGGCTGACGCCCGATGGAGACCGCCCGGAAAACCAGGGGCGACGCGGGGGTCGGCCTCCCGCTCAGCGGGGAGCGGCGCCTCCTGGGGGCGCGGCTCCGCCCGGTCGCCGGCTCGGTCATTCGGCCGATGCGGGGCCGAGCCGGGCGGTGCGACGCTCGTCCCCCCGGCCGGGGATCTCCCCCACGGCCCGCTCAGTCGACCGGCAAAGGGCCCGACGCATGATCGTCTTCGCTCCCGCAGGCTTTTTCCTCCTGGTGTTCGCCTGCGGTTTCCTCTCCGACCGACGACTCGTCCGCAACGGCGTCCACCTCTTCCTCGCGCTCCTCTTCCTGGCCCTGGGCCTGCTGTACGGACTGGCCTCGGTGTCCTCGACGTCGGCCCTGGTCCTGGTGTCGGTGCTCTGGCTCCTGCTGGTCCTGCTGCCCTTCGCGCCGGCGGTCTTCCTGATCGCGAACGGGATGACGATGCTGCGCCGCGAGGGCGGGAGCCCGGCGAACCTGCTGTCCCTTACGGCCGGTGCGGGCATCCTGCTGTTCGTCGCGCTGAAGGCGCTGGCCGACCGCACCCGCTGGGAGCCGCTGGGGACCGCGGTGAACGCGGCGGGCTTCGTCCTCGGCTATGTGTCGCTGCTGTTCGCGTGCTTCCTGCTCCACTCGTTCGTCTACGGCAGGATCCGGCACCGGCGGGCCGTCGACTTCGTCGTGCTGCTCGGCTGCGGGCTCATCGAGGGTTCGCGGGCCCCGCCGCTGCCGGCCGGCCTGATCCTCGTCGAGGACAGGTCCCGCACCACCCAGGAGAACCTGCGGTTCGGCAAGGCGCTGATGCGGGCCCGCGAGCCGGACCACCGGGCGCTGGTGGTGACCAGCGACTTCCACGTCATGCGCGCCGCGCAGATCGCCCGCAGGGAGAAGGTCGAGGCGCAGGTCGTCGGCGTGCGGACGGCCCGCTGCTTCTGGCCGAGCGCGACGATCCGCGAGTTCGTCGCGGTCGTCCTGTCGCACCGGGTCCTGAATCTCGGCGCCTGCGCGCTTCTGGCCGTCATCGGCTCGCTCCGCCCGTACTGATCCCGTTCGCCGTGTGCCGGTGCCGACCGAGGGCACGGCGCTGAGAGGAATACCGCTCATGAGTACCAGGGTGGAACCGGCCTTCTGGGCCGCCCTGCTGATGTCCGTGGCCGCGTTCGTGCTGTTCGTGCCCTATATCGCCGTGCGGTACCGACGGCGCGGCGAACTGGGCCTGGGCAACCTGGCGTTGGCGTTCGCCGGGCCCCTCTACGGGCTGGCGCTGTTCTTCTACGTGTTCGCCCCGTTCCCGGCCGTCGGGTCGGATTTCTGCGCCGCCGTCGGGGTGCGCCGGCCGCAGGTGATCCCCTTCCATTTCCTGCACGACATGGGGAGGCCGGCCGCCGGCGGCGGTCCCACGGCGGTGCTGCACGACCCCGCCCTGACGCAGGTGCTGCTGAACGTGGCGCTCTTCGTCCCCTTGGGCATGTTCGTCCGGTACCTGTTCGGGCGCAGCGTGCCCGTCACCGCCGTCGTCGGCCTGGGTGTGTCCCTGCTGATCGAGACGACGCAGCTGACCGGGGACTGGTTCATCTACCCGTGCGCGTACCGGCTGTTCGACGTGGACGACCTGATCGCGAACGGCCTGGGGGGTCTGCTCGGCGCGCTGGCCGCCCCGCTGCTCAGTGCCGTGCCCGGGCAGCGCGTCCACGCCGAACCCGGGGAGCCGCGCCCCGTCACCTGGCGCAGGCGGCTGCTGGCGTCCGTGTGCGACCTCATGAGCTTCGGATTCCTGTACGTGCTGACGGTCGCGGGCTGCGCGGCGCTGATGTGGGTGTGGCAGGGGGGTCTGTCCTCCGGTGGGGCTCCCGCGTATTCGTCCTTCTTCTTCGACACGACCGTCGAGCGGGTCGGGTTCTGGGTGCCGTGGCTGGTGCTCACGGTCGGTTTCCCGCTGGCGGGCGGCGGGGCCGGTCTCGGGCAGCGGATCGTCAGACTGCGGGCGGTCACCGCCGACGGCCGCCGGGCGGCGGTGTGGGCGCGACTCGTACGCGGGCTGACCGGTGTCGGCGGGTTCCTCCTCCTCAACCACGTCGAGTCGCTGTCCGGTCCCGCCATCGGCCTGGCGGCCGTCTCGCTCGTCGCGCTGTTCAGGACGTCGCGGCATCGGGGTCTCTCCTACGTCTGCGCGAGGCTGACGCTGGAGGACTCCCGCAGGGCGGCGGGGCGTACGGCGCCGAGGGAACTCGTGCGGTGACGCGACGCGTGGACGGCCGTCCTGGGGGCTGTCGGCGCGGATGGCGATCGGCCGTCTCGGCAGGCCCTGGAAGAGCCTGCCGAGACGGCCGGTGCCCTGCGCCTGTGCCGGGACGTGGCCTCCTTCCGTCAGGCGGCGACCAGGGCGGGTGCCCGGTCGAACGCCGGGTCGGGGCGGTGGACGGTGATCGCGAGGAACCTCACGACGCGGCCCGGGTGTCGCGCGCCTCGTCGGGGTGGGCGAGGCCGAGGTGGTCGCGCAGGGTGGTGCCCTCGTAGTCGGCGCGGAAGACGCCCCGCTCCTGGAGGATCGGGACGACCTTGTCGGCGAAGTCGTCGAGTCCGCCGGGGGTGATGTGCGGGACGAGGATGAAGCCGTCGGCGGCGTCGGCCTGGACGTACTCGTCGATGGTGCGGGCGACGGTCTCGGGGGTGCCGACGAAGTTCTGCCGGTTGCCGGTCTCGATGACGAGGTCGCGGATGGACCACTTGTTGGCCTCGGCCAGCTCCCGCCACTCGCGGGCGGTGGCGAGCGGGTCGCGGTACATCCTGACCTGCGCGCGGCCCCGGGAGATGTGCTCGGCGCTGACGTCGGGATCGATCTCGGGCAGCGGTCCTTCGGGGTCGTACGCGGAGAGGTCGCGGTTCCAGACGAACTCCAGGTGCTTGAGCGCGGTGGCCCCGCTGACCTGTTGCCGGCGCACCTCCTTCGCGGCGTCGCGGGCCTCCTCGTCGGTGTCGCCGAGGACGAAGGTCGCGGCGGGCAGGATCAGCAGCTGGTCGGCGCGGCGGCCGTACTTGGCGAGGCGGCTCTTGACGTCCGCGTAGAACGCCTGGCCCTGTTCCCGTTGCGCGTGCCTGCTGAAGATGGCGTCGGCCTCGGCGGCGGCGAACTCTCGGCCCTCCTCGGAGTCCCCGGCCTGGAAGATCACCGGGCGGCCCTGGGGGCTGCGCGGGACGTTGAACCGGCCGTGGATGTCGAAGTGCTGTCCGGTGTGGACGAAGGAGCCGGCTCGCGCGTCCCGCAGGAAGGTGCCCGTGGCCTGGTCGGCGAGGATCTCGTCGCCCTGCCAGGAGTCGAAGAGCTCCTGGGTGGTGGCGAGGAACTCCTTGGCGCGGGAGTAGCGCTCGTCCTGCGGGAGGAATCCGCCGCGCCGGAAGTTCTCGCCGGTGAACGCGTCCCAGGAGGTGACCACGTTCCACGCGGCGCGGCCGGCGGAGAGGTGGTCGAGGCTCGCGAACTGCCGGGCCACTTCGTACGGTTCGTTGAACGTCGAGTTGATCGTGCCGGTCAGGCCGAGCCGGTCGGTGACGGCGGCGAGCGCGGCCAGGACGGTGAACGTGTCGGGGCGGCCGACCACGTCGAGGTCGTAGATCTTGCCGCCCTGTTCGCGCAGGCGCAGTCCCTCGGCGAGGAACAGGAAGTCGAACTTGGCGCGTTCGGCGGTGCGCGCGAAGTGCGCGAAGGAGCTGAACTCGATGTGGCTGCCCGCCTGCGGGTCGCTCCAGACGGTGGTGTTGTTGACCCCGGGGAAGTGGGCGGCGAGATGGATCTGCTTCAGCGGCTTGCTCATCGTCGGTCTCTTCCTCGCGCTCAGACGGCCGCGTAACGGTTGGCGGGACGCGTCAGGCCGAGCAGCCCGCGCAGGGTGTCGGCCTCGTACGCGGTACGGAAGGCGCCGCGCCGCTGGAGTTCGGGGACCAGGCCCCGGGTGATGGCCGGCAGGTCGTGTCCGGCGACGGCGGGGCGCAGCCGGAATCCGGTGAGGCCGGCCGTCTGGAACTCCTGGAGCAGGTCCGCGAGTTCGGCGGGGCTGCCGGCGAAGATCCGCGCGTCGCTGGTGTACGGCTCGCCCGCCGCCTCGTCGAGCCGGGCCCGGCGCGCCCGCGCCTCGGCGGGGTCGTCGTCGAGGAGGACGACGAGGTCGGCGAAGACGTGCAGCGGGTCGGCGGCCCGGCCCGCGGCCTCCTGTTCGGCGCGTATCTCCTGGACGATGGCGCGGGCCTGGCCGGTGTCGTGCGGGGTGACGAAGCCGACGTCCGCCGCGCGCGCCACCAGCCGGTAGGGCACCGTCGCGTGCGCGAGGGCCGTGACGAGGGGCTGGCCCTGGGGCGGGCGGGGGGTGATGGAGGGGCCCTTGACGCTGAAGCGAGGTCCCTCGAAGTCGATGTAGTGGAGTTTCTCGCGGTCGACGAAGCGGCCGGTGGCGGCGTCGCGGATCTCCGCGTCGTCCTCCCAGCTGTCCCACAGGCGCCGGACGACCTCGACGTGGTCGGCGGCCTCGTCGAAGAGGTCGGTCACCACCGTGAGGGCGTCGGGGTCGTCGTACGACTCGATGCGCTCGATCGTGCGGCGGCCGAAGTGCGCGGCCTCGTTCGGGCGGGCGGTGATCTGGACGCGCAGGCCCGCGCGGCCGGTGCTGACGTAGTCGAGGGTGGCGATCGCCTTGGAGATGTGGAACGGCTCGGTGTGGGTGGCGACGGTGGTGGGGACGAGGCCGATGTGCCGGGTGAGCGGGGCGACGCGGGAGGCGATCAGGACCGCGTCGAGCCGGCCCCGCACCTGGTCGGTGCGGTCGTCGGGGTCGAGGAGGCGGGAGGACTGGGGGCCCAGGCCGTCCTCGATCGTCACGAAGTCGAGGAGGCCGCGCTCGGCCTCGGCGACCAGGTCGGCCCAGTATCCGGCGGTGAACAGGTCGCGGGGGCGGGCGACTTGCTCGCGCCAGGAGGCGGGATGCCAGCCGGTGCCGTCGAGAGCGACCGCGAGGTGCAGGGGTGCGGGAGAAGAAGGGGACACGGGCGGAGTGCCTTCCTGGAGGTCCGTACGAGGACGCCGGGCCCGCCCGGAGCACGGGCACGGCGGCAGGGCGGGGGCGGGGCAAGGAGTGCTGGGACGCCAGGGCGCTGGGGCGCTGGGGTCAGCTACAGAGCGCGCCGGCCACGCGCAGGAGGTCGATGTGGGGCCGGGAGTAGAGGTGCGCGGAGTGGCGTATGTGTATGTCGGTCACTGCCGTCCCCCCTTCGCCCTCGCTCTGTGCGGCCCGATCGTGGCTCTCATCCGTCACAACGGGCCGTCGGCCCGCCGTGTTCCCGATCCCGGAGAAATTTCCGAACCTTTGTGCGAAATCGATTCTGCGCCCCCGGCGAGCCCCGCCGGAGTCCGCACCTCCACGATCCGCGAGGACCGCCGCACCTCGAACCCGATCGACTCGTACAACCGGATCGCGTCCACGTTGTCGGCGGCGGCATGCAGGAACGGCGTCTCCCCCCGCTCCCTGATCCCGGCCGCGACGGCGCGGATCAGCCGGGTCGCGAGCCCCTTCCCCCGGTACGCGGGATCGGTGCACACCGCGCTGATCTCCGTCCACCCGGGCGGCCTCAGCCGCTCCCCGGCGAGCGCGACCAACCGCCCCTCACGCCGGACACCGAGGTACGTCCCGAGCAGGATGGTCCGCTTCAGATACGGCCCCGGCCGGGTCCGGCCGACGAGGTCCAGGATCTCCGGCACGTCGTCCACCCCGAGCCGCACGGCCTCGGGATCGGGCCCGGCACGCAGCGAGGTGTCGACGAGCTGCACGCCGTACCCCGCCCGGATCAGCTCCCACCCGTCGGGAACGGCGTCAACAGGCTTGACGCGTACGGCTGTCGAGGGCCCCACCAGCCGGTGCAGGTCGGTCCACGCGGCGGGGTCGTCGAGCGCGGCGAAGGCGTAGACGTCGGCGGGGTAGCGGGCGGCTCGGCCGAGGCGTTCGGCGAGGTGGGCGTGGGGTCCGTCGAGGGCGGTCCAGACGGCGTTGTCGAGCGGGTGGGCCGCGGTGGCGACCGGGGCTCCGCCTCCGCGGGGGTCGTCCGGGTGGGTCACGGAGGCGAACGTCCTTTCGGTCTGGGGTGATTGATGGTGTGTCAGGAGTTGGTGAGGGGCAGGCCGGGCGGGTTGATCTCGGACTTGGTGACGGCCTCGTTCGCGAGGTTCCAGGAGTCCAGCCACTTGGCGTACTGGCCGGTGTCGATGAGGTGGTTGATGGCGTCGGCGACCGGCTTGACGAGTCCGCTGTCCTTCTTGACGGTCGCCGCGATGAGGCCCTGGAGGGTCTCGCCCGCGCCGGAGTAGGTGCCTGCGATGGCGGTCGGCGAGGGGGAGTTGGCGGTCTGGGTGACGTGGTAGGACAGGCTCGGGTTGGGGCCGAGGTAGGCGTCGATCTTGCCGCTGTTCAGGGCGAGATAGGTGCTGTTGCCGTCCTGGAAGTACTTGACGGTGAGGTTCTTCCCCTCGGCCTTGAGCTTCCTTTGCCACTCCAGGAGCAGGCGTTCCTGGTTGGTGCCGGCGCCGACGGAAACGGTCTTGCCGGCGAGGCTCCGGTACGTGCCGTCGAACGTCCAGGAGTTGGACCTGAGCTTCTCGAAGCCGAGGTTGTCCTGCCGGTAGGAGGCGAAGTCGTACTTCTGCTTGCGCTCCTCGGTGTCGGTGATGTTCGAGAAGCCGACGTCGACCTTGCCGCTGTCGATGCCGACGAAGAGGTTCTCCCAAGTGAACCGCTTGTTCTCGGACTTGAGGCCGAGGACTGCGGCGACGAGGCGTGCGAGGTCGGGTTCGGCGCCGGTGAGGGTCTGCTGGTCGTCGCCGATGTAGCCGAGCGGCGCGGAGCCGGAGGGCAGCGAGCCGCTGCCGATGACGAGGGTGCCGCGCCTGCGGATCGCCTCGGGCACCTCGGCGCTGATCGACTTCACCTCGGAGACCTTCAACGTGGTTTCTTTCGCGGCCCCGTTGGAGACGCGGCCGATGGTGACGGAGCCGGAGGTGTCGGCGGCGGCGGTGGCGGCCTCGCTGTCCCCGCCGCAGGCGGCGAGCCCGCCGGCGAGGGTGGCGGCGACGGCCGCCGTGGAGATGCCTCGGATCAGGGCACGTCGGGAGAGGGGCGCGGGCATGGCTGTCCTTAGGGATTCGTGGGTCGTTCGTGGGTCGACGGGGTTGATCTCAGAGGACTTTCGCGAG
The DNA here is from genome assembly GCF_033794345.1 of Streptomyces niveiscabiei. Lineage (NCBI taxonomy): Bacteria > Bacillati > Actinomycetota > Actinomycetes > Kitasatosporales > Streptomycetaceae > Streptomyces > Streptomyces niveiscabiei. The sequence continues at coordinate 255,045 of NZ_JARAYJ010000007.1, read as the reverse complement.
GAAGTCGCGGGTCCTTTCGTGCCGCGGCTCGTCCAGCACCTGCTCGGGCGGCCCTTGTTCGACGATCTTCCCGGCGTCCAGGAACACCACCCGGTCGGCGACCTCGCGGGCGAAGCCGATCTCGTGCGTGACGATGAGGAGTGTCGTGCCGCTGGTCGCCAAGTCCTTGATGACGGCGAGGACTTCGCCCACCAGCTCGGGGTCGAGCGCGGAGGTCGGCTCGTCGAAGAGGATGACGCCGGGCCGCAGCGCGAGGGCGCGGGCGATGGCGACGCGCTGCTGCTGGCCGCCGGACAACTGCCGTGGATAGGCGGCCGACTTGTCGCCGAGGCCGACGCGGCCCAGGAGTTCGCGGGCGAGTTCCCGCGCGGCGGGCCTGGCCAGCCGGCCGGTGGCGACGGGTGCGGCGGCGACGTTGTCCAGCACGGTGAGGTGCGGGAAGAGGTTGAAGTTCTGGAAGACGAACCCGATCCCGGCGCGCTGGGCGAGGATGGCGCGCTCGCTCAACTCCCGCAGCCGGTCGCCGTGCCGGCGTACGCCGATGAGTTCGCCGTTGACGCTGACGTACCCGCGTTCAGGTTTCTCCAGGTGGTTGATGACGCGCAGGAGCGTCGACTTGCCGGAGCCGGACGGGCCGAGCAGCGCGGTGACTTCGCCGGGGCGGACGGTCAGGTCGATGCCGTCGAGGACCCGGTGGGCGCCGAACCACTTGTGGACGCCGTGGAGTTCGACGGCGGCGGGCACGGCGACAGTGGCGGCGGGCGCGGCGACGGTGGTTGCGGCGACGCTCATACGGCGGCCTCCTTGCGCAGGCGCTCCCTGAACTGGCCGATGGCGGCGCGCAGTTGCTGGAGCGGGGTGGGCGGCAGGGTGCGGGTGGCGCCGCGCGCGTAGTACCGCTCGACGGAGAACTGGACGACCGAGACGATGCTCGTGAGGATCAGGTACCAGACGGTGACGACGAGCAGCAGCGGGACGACGTCGCCGGGGTAGGTGGAGCCCATGGTCTGGGCGGCGCCGAAGAGGTCGAGGAGGGAGACGTAGAAGACCAGCGAGGTGGCTTTGACCAGGCCGATCAGCTGGTTGACGTAGTTCGGCACGATCGAGCGCAGGGCCTGCGGGAAGACCACCCGGCGGAACTGGTAGCCCTTGGGGAGGCCGAGGGCGGCGGCGGCCTCGTGCTGGCCCTGGTCGACGGAGAGGATGCCGCCCCGGACGACCTCGGCGGCGTACGCGGCCTCGTGGAGGCCGAGTCCGACGACGGCGATGACCATGTCGGTGGCGAGGCGCGACTCGTCGAAGGTGAAGAAGGCGGGGCCGAAGGGGACGCCGACGCTCAACGTCCGGTACAGGGCACTGAAGTTGTACAGGAACAGCAGGATCACGATGAGCGGCACCGAGCGGAACGCCCAGACGTAGACCCAGCTGACGGCCCGCAGCACCGGGCTCTTCGAGAGCCGGGCGAGGGCCAGCAGGATGCCGCCGAGGAGGCCCAGCGCGGCGCTGTAGGCGGTGACTTCGAGGGTGACGAGGAGTCCGTCGAGGACGGTCGGGCGCAGGAACCAGTAGCCGAAGCGGTCCCACTGGTAGAACGGGTTGGTGACCAGGCCGTGGACGAACTGGGCGGCCAGGACGAGGACGATCGCGGTGGCGATCCAGCGTCCGGGGCGGCGCAGCGGCTGAACTCGCTGCGCTGTGAGAGTTTTTGACGGTGCATCGGGTGATGGTGCCGTGGCGAGGGACACGGCGCCCGGTGATTCGCTCATGAGGGGCTCCGGCGGGAGGCGGGCTACCCCGGGGTCACCGGCACACGGCTGCGACGGGAGATGGGCGCGCAACTGCTGCGTACGGGACCGGGGTCGAGGGCGGCGGGCGGCGCACCGCGAGGGCGGTGGCCGGCGAGGGCGCTGCGGTCGGGACTGGCCTGGGGGTCAGGCCCGACAGCGGGCACGGCCCGGTGCGGTACACAGTGCGCTGCTGACGCGCAGGAGGTCGACGGCGCGGTTCGCGACGAGGTGGCTGAGGTACGGGCGTACGCAGCCCGGGGAGCGGCGGGGCGCCGTCCTGGGAGCTGCGTACATGTCGTCCTCTGCTTCTGCTTCGTGCGGCGGCCGGGGTGGCCGTCGGTGAGGTGCGGCGCGGAGTCGGAAGACCGTTCTGGGCCGCAGTTAAGCCAGTTGCGCGGACCGTTGTCAACGGCCGTCCATGCTTCGGACCGGATCAGCCCTGGTGGGTCCGGTCTGCGTCGGTCCTGTGCGCCGCCCAGTCCAGGATCTGGACAGCGGAGCCGGCCGCTTCGAGGCCCTGGCAGCGGGCGCGGTGGCGGCGGTCGATGCCGTCGAGGTCGAGGTGGGTGCCGAAGGCGGGGTGGGCGGTGAGGCGGCGGGCGTGGGCCCACAGGGCGTGGTGGGCGGCGACCCGCTGGACGGCTCCGGCGTCGAGGTGGTGGCGGTGCACGGTGTCGAGCTGGACGAGGGTGACCCACAGGTCGACGTCGGCGGCGGTGATCTGATCGCCCGTCACATACGGTCCGGTGCCGAGGTGTTGCTCCAGGGCGCCGAGCGCGTCGAGGAGGGCGCCGAGTGCGTGGCCCGGCTCTGACACCCCCGCCTCACCGGCGAGTTGGGCCGCGCGCTCGGCCTCGGCGCACAGCCGTACGACCGTCTCGATCTCCTGCTCGGTGCCGCAGGGGTGCAGCGCGGGCCTGCCGGCGCCGAAGTGGCGGGCGAGGTCGCGGGCGATGTCCGGGCCGTGCGTGGAGACGATGCGGCCGGACCAGTCGTCGCTCAGAACGGGGGCGAGGGCCGGGCCCCGGTAGCGGTGCGCGCTCGCGTCGTACAGCGGGCGCAGGCTCGTGTGGCCGCCGTCGGGACAGTCGGGGACGGCGGGCAGGCGGGTGACCGGACACGCCTCGTCCAGGCGCAGCAGGCTGTGGGTGACGGCGATGCGCAGGCCGTCGGGGTCGGCGGTGGACAGGTGGAGGCGGTAGCGGCGCGGCACGGCGTAGTGGCCGCTGCGGGCGTCGCGGCCGATGCGGCCCCGGAAGGCGGGGGCCGGGCGGTCGTAGGCGTGGGTGGCCGGCGGTGCGATGGACATGGGTCTCCCCGGGGGCGGGCGCGCGAGACGGGCGCGCGGTTGCGGCGGCTGAGGGGTGGGGCGCGAGAAGGCGCTCGGGTCAGCGCTGTGCGCTGCACACGCGCAGCAGGTCGATGTGGCGGCGGGAGGTGAGGAGGGGCGACGTCCAGGCCGTGCGGTTCGTGCGGCAGACGGTCGGCTCCAGGCGCCCCATGATTCCCTACCTGTTCACTAGGATTCCCGGTTCGAGTGTCGATCGAGGCCCTGGGTGCGTCAAGAGGGTGTCCGAGGGGTGAGTATCCGACGTCACCGTGCAGGAGGTCGTGGATGCCGTCGGTTGCCGGACTGCTGGAACAGCACGGGCTCGCTGCTCGCCGTCGCGTTGACGGGCATCCACGCCGAGTTGGCCGCGGCCGTAGAGGTCGCCCAGGGATCGCGGGACGCGGATGCGCAGGCGGGCGTCCGGGACGCGGCGAAGCCGAAGTCGCCTGTGCCCGTGTGGCGTGAGGGTCTGGCCTGGTCGGCGCTGTCGGCGGACCACCAGCGCATCCTCAAGGCGGCGGCCGACCGGGCCCGGCTCGGGCAGGGGCCGGTGACCTGCCAGGAGATGGCCGCCGCCTTCGGCATGGACGTGGCGCCGGCGGCGAACCTCGCGCTCTTCGAGTACATCGACGGCTTCCGCGACAGCCGGCGCATCCAGGAACGCCTCGGCAGGCTCGGCCCGATCGAGTTCGAGGAGAAGTACTACGCCGACCAGGCAGCGGCCGGACGAGCGAACCTGAAACCCCGTCACCCCCTCCTGACCAGCCGATCAGCGACTCTTGCCCAGCGGAGGAACCTCGTCACGAAGCTCGGTGCCCGCGGCAGGACGTAGTTGGCCGTGATCGTACAAGAGACCGGCTTGGCGCTGGCGGGGGAATGTCAGGGCTGAGGCACTGGCCAGGCACGACCGGTGCCCAGGCATCTCCCTGGGCACGCGCGGGAGGAGACGCTGCCCGTGTGTGCCCGTCAGCTGGCCCTCGATCTCACTCCGGCTGCGCGGCGGCGAGCGCCGCCTCGGCCTTCTCGCGGTAGATGGCGAGTTTCTCGGCGGGGGCAATGGTCTGGCGGCTGCGGGACTTCACGGACACGTCGTGGTCGCCCGCGGCCCTGCGCAGGGCGCCCACGGTCGCCTGTGCACGGGGAACGTGGGCGAACGGGTCGAAGGAGTACCAGCGCATGGCGTTCTCGTGCGTCATCTTGTTGATGTCGTCGTCCGGCACGGAGTTCGCGGTCAGTACCTCGTGGAGTTCCTCGGGGGCGTTGGGCCACATCGAGTCGCTGTGCGGGTAATCGGCCTCCCAGCAGATGTTGTCGATGCCGATGTCGTGGCGGAGTTTCACCCCGATCGGGTCGCTGATGAAGCAGGTCAGGAAGTGCTCGCGGAAGATCTCCGAGGGGACCTTGCCGCCGAAGTCCTGGAGTGTCCAGGTGGCGTGCATCTCGTAGGTGCGGTCGAGGCGGTCCAGGAAGTAGGGGATCCAGCCGGTGCCGCCCTCCGACAGCCCGATCCTGATGGCCGGGTACTCCTTGAGGACACGGGACCACATCAGGTCGGCCGCCGCCTGGACGAGGTTGATGGGCTGGAGAGTGATCATCACGTCCGGCGGGGCGTCGGGCGCGGTGATGGCGAGGCGGCCCGAGGAGCCGATGTGCAGGTTCATCACCGTGCCGCAGTCGGTCAGCGCCCGCCATACCGGGTCCCAGTACTCGGAGTGGAAGCTCGGGTAGCCGAGCGGGACCGGGTTCTCCGGGAAGGTGAGGGCGTGACAGCCCTTCTCGGCGACGCGCCGGATCTCCTGGGCGCACAGCTCGGCGTCCCAGATGGCCGGGAGGGCCATGGGGATGAAGCGGCCGGGGTGGGCGGCGCACCACTCGTCGATGTGCCAGTCGTTGTAGGCGCGCACCAGGGCCATGGAGAAGTCGGAGTCCTCGGTGGCGAACAGCCGGGCGGAGAAGCCGGGGAAGGAGGGGAAGTTCAGCTGGGCGAGGACACCGCCGGCGTTCATGTCGGCGACGCGTTCGTCGACGTCGTAGCAGCCGGGCCTGATCTCCTCCAGGCCCTGCGGCTCCATGCCGTACTCCTCCTTGGGACGGCCCGCGACCGCGTTGAGCGCGGCGTTGCCGATCCTGGCGTCCCGGAACTGCCAGACGTCGCTGCCGTCCTCGCGGTGGACCAGCCGCGGCGCGTCCTTCTTGTAGCGCTGCGGCAGGTGGTTGGCGAACAGGTCCGGCGGTTCGATGATGTGGTCGTCGACGCTGATGAGGATCATGTCGTCGCGGTCCATGGGACTCCTTGTGGCTGAGGGCGGATCAGTCCGAGGCGGGCAGGGCCTTGGGCGGTTTGACCGTCAGGGGCTTTCCTCCGTAGGTGAGGTGGCCGGTGCCGGAGGCGGTGCAGAGGAGTTCGAGCGTGTCGGCGGGGTCGACGTAGCGCTTGCCGATGAGGGTGTCCGGTGTCTGGCCGGCCGGTGGTGCGGCAGGGGCGTCCTGGGCCGGGACCATGGGGCTGCCACCGCATTCGACCGGGCACGTGACCTCCTGCGGGGCCCGGATCACGATGACGCGGGTGGTGCCGGTGGCCGAGGCCAGCTGGTCACCGGGGCGCAGGGCCGGGATGCGGGGTGACGGCATGGCGCGGTTCTCCTTGGGGTGCGGGTGCCGGTGGGGTGAGCCTCTCCCCCAGCCGGTCCAGGTCGTAGGACTGGCGGGCGAGCCAGAAGCGCAGGAAGCCGGTGAGCGAGTAGCGCAGGAACAGGGCTCCGCCCACCACGGCGGCGGAGATGCCGCCGAGGCCGATGGCGATGGCGTCGCCCTGGGCGAGGAAGTTGTCGGTCGCGTGGGCGAGGGGGAAGGCGAGCGCGCCGAGGACGAGTCCCACGGCCATGAGCAGCCCGCCGAGCCGCAGCCAGAGCGTGGCGCGGGCGGCGGCGGGGTCGGGGATCTTCAGCTCGGCGAGTTCGCGGACGAACCGTTCTGCACGCGCTTCGGGAGGTGCGGTCATATCGGGCTCCCCAGGTAGTAGGCGGAGAGTTCGGCGTGCAGGGAGCTGTCGGGGTGCCCCTGCCACTGGACACGGCCGCGGGCGAGGACGGCGGCGTGGTCGGCGATCTTCAGTACGGCGGCGGCGAACTGCTCGACGACGAGCACGGCGACGCCCTGCCGGGCGATGCCCGCGACGAGTTCGTAGAGCTCGGCGACGACCAGCGGGGCGAGCCCCATGGAGAGTTCGTCGAGGAGCAGGACGGCGGGGTCGGTGGCGAGGCCGCGCGCGAGGGCGAGCATCTGCTGCTCGCCGCCGGAGAGGGTGCCGGCGGGCTGGGTGCGCCGGGTGCCGAGGACGGGGAAGCGGGCGTAGGCGATCTCCTCGATCTCCTCGTGGGTACGGCCCGTGAAGGTCATCATCCGGAGGTTGTCGCGCACGGAGAGGTTGGGGAAGACTCCACGGCCCTGGGGCACCAGGCACACGCCGGCGCGGGCGAGGTCGCGCGGACGGATGCCGGTGGCGTCCCGGCCACCGAGCAGCAGCCGGCCGGCGCTGGGCGGGTGCACACCGGCGGCGACCGACAGCAGGGTGGTCTTGCCGGCGCCGTTGGGACCGAGGAGGGCCACCACCCGGCCCTCCTCGACGGCCAGGTCCACGCCGTGCAGCACCGTGATGCCGCCGTACGCGGCGCGGATGCCGTCCAGCTCCAGCAGAGGTCCGCTCATGGCCGTGCCTCCCCCAGGTATGCGGCGAGGACCGTCTCGTCGGTCTGCACCCGGGCGGGCGGGCCGTTGGCGACGACGGAGCCGAGGTCGAGGACGTGCACCTCGTCGCAGACGCTCATCACCAGGCTCATGTCGTGCTCGACGAGCAGGACGGCCGTGCCCTCGTCGGCGAGGGAGCGCAGCAGAGCGGCGAACCGCCGCGTCTCCTCCGCGTCCTGGCCCGCGGCGGGTTCGTCGAGGAGCAGGACGCGCGGGCCCAGGACGAGGGCGCGGCCGACCTCGACCAGGCGGGCCAGGCCGGTGGGGAGCGCGTCGGCCGCGTCGTCGGCCACACCGGTCAGACCGAGCCGTTCCAGTACGGCCTCGGCCGTGCGGGCGGCGTGGCGGCGCCCCGGGCCGAGTTCGGCGGCGACGAGCAGGTTGTCGCGCACCGAGAGACGGCCGAAGAGCTCCAGGTGCTGGAAGGTGCGGGACATCCCGCGGCGGGCGCGACGGGCGGGGCCTTCCCGGGTGATGTCGCGGCCGTCGAGGCGGATACGGCCTGTCCGGGGCCGGCGCAGCCCGCAGACCACGTCGAACAGCGTGGACTTTCCCGCGCCGTTGGGGCCGATGAGGCCGGTGACCCGGCCCGCCTCGGCCGTCAGTGACACGCCGTCGAGGGCGCGGCGTCCCCCGAAGGAGACGGTGATCTCCTCAGCCCGCAGCAGTGGTGGCACGGCTCAGCACCTCCCCGTCCTCGGACCGCCAGGGGCGGCGTACTCCCCACCACTCGGGCGGGATGTCGGTGGTCGGCCGCTGTGCGGCGGCGGCGCGGACGCGCAGCAGCAGGGCCGTGACGAGGGCGATCGCGAGGAGTGTCCATCCGTTCGCCACGTCGAGCGCCGCGAGCAGCCAGCACACGCCGAGGACGCCGAACAGCCCGCACAGCAGGGGCCGGTTCCTTCCCAGCGGCGCCCATTCGGCGCGCATCTGGGTCAGGACACCGCTGGGGTTGTGCGCGAGTCCCATGCCCGCGAGGGCGACCAGCAGGGCGGTCACGTCGTGCGTCCAGGAGCCGAGGCCGCTCATCAGCTGCGCCGGCAGGACGAAGGCGATGCCGGTGAACAGCCCCGTGCCCACGGCGCCGAGGCCGCCGATGACCGCGATCAGGAAGATCGGCAGCCCGGCGATGAGGTTGAACCGGTCGGCGGTGACGGTCTGCGTCTGCATGCCGTACAGGGCACCGCCCAGTCCCGCGATGCCGGCGGACAGGGCGAAGACGGCTGTCTTGGCGACGAGGAGCCGTCCGCCGAGCGTGGCGTAGGCGGCCTCGCTGTCGCGCAGCGCGATCAGCCGGCGGCCGAACCTGCCCCGGCGCAGCGCGGCGACGCCGGCCGAGGCGAGCGCGAGACAGACGGCGGAGAGCACCAGCAGCTGGGCCGGTGAGGTGAGGCGCAGGCCGAACAGGTCGGGGCCGCTGACGGTCACCGAGCCCTGGTCGAAGAAGGTGATCCGCACACCCAGCACCTCGAAGGCGGGCAGGGTGAAGATCCAGCGGTCGAGGACGACGGCGAAGGCGGCGGTGCCGAGCGCCAGGTAGATGCCGGACAGGCGCAGGGCGGGCAGCGCGATCAGCGCGCCGACGGCTGCGGTGACCAGCATGGCGACGGGCAGCGCCCACAGCTCGCCGTGCGCGCCGAGGTGTCCCCAGACCACGGCGCCGATGCCGGCGATGGACAGCTGGCACAGGGAGATCTGCCCGGTGTATCCCGCCAGGGGCACGAAGGAGAGGGCGATGACGCCGAGCGGGAAGAGCGTGCCGTAGGAGAGGAGGTCGTCCTCCGCCAGGACCGTCACCAGGACGAGCGCGAACAGCACGATCGAGCCCGCGAGGAGGAGGCTGCCTCGTGCCGTCGGCAGTGGCACCCGTACCGGGGTACGGTCACGGCCGCGCAGTCTGCGGTGCGGGAAGGCGAGCAGGGCCAGGAACAGCAGGAGGGCGGGGGCGGCCAGGCGCAGGCCCGGAAGGTAGTCGTTCTGCGGCAGGTAGCCCGCGAGGTAGGCCTCCAGCAGGCCGACGACGAGGGCCCCGAGGAAGGTGAGCGGCAGGCTGCGCAGACGGCCGAAGACGGCGGCGGTGTAGGCGCTGACGATGAGCAGCGACAGCTGCTGGGCGTCGAGCGCGACGGCGGGCGCGATGAGGATGCCGCCGACGGCGGCGAGCTGGATGCCGAGCACCCAGGCGAGCCGGGTGGCACGCAGCGGATCGGCGCCGGTGAGGCCGGCGAGAGCCCGGTCGTCGACGGAGGCGCGCATCTCCGTGCCGGCGCGGGTGCGGTGCAGCAGGACCCAGAGGGCCACGGCGATCGCCAGGGCGACGGCCATGGTGATCGCCTGGTGCCAGGTGACGGCGGCCGGGCCGAGGCGCAGTGCGGGCCGTTCGGCGAAGAACGGCGTGAGCGGGCGCGCGGTGTTGGGGTCCCACACCCAGCGGGCGAGCGCGATGCACCCGGTGAGCAGCGCGACGGTCATCACGAGGCGTTCGGCCTCGCCGAGCGCCTGCACCGGCCGCATCAGCACGCGTTCCACGAACAGGCCGAATGCGGGGGCCAGGACGAGCAGGACGAAGGCGAGGGCGAGCGGGACCGGCCAGCCCCAGCCGACGGCCAGCTGCCAGTAGGCGAAGGCGGACAGCATTCCGGCCGCGCCGTGGGCGAAGTTGAACACACCGGTGGTGGCGTGGGTGACCACCAGGCCGGTGCCGATCACGGCGTAGACGGCGGCGGTACTCAGGCCGACCACCGTGAAGGCCAGGAATTGATCCATGTCTTGGAAATTAGCTTCTCCCTATTGGAGAAGCAACCATCCGGAGCAATACTCCTCTGGTGAGAATGACATTCTCGTACGAGAGGACGAGGCCCTTGAGCGTCACCGACGACCTGGTGGAGATCGAACAGCTCCTCGCCCGTTACGCGGTCGCCATGACCCGCGGTGACGTGGACCGGGTACTCGCCGTGTTCGCCCCGGACGGCAGCTACAGCGCCTTCGGCGACACCTATCCGCTCGACAAGTTCCCGGCGCTCGTCCGCGCCGCCCCGAAAGGGCTGTTCCTTGTGGGCACGCCGGTGATCGAGCTGGACGGCGAGACGGCCGCCGGCACCCAGCCGCTGTGCTTCGTCGAGCACTCCACGCACGAGATGCGCATCGGCTACTACAACGACACCTACGTCCGCACCCCGGACGGCTGGCGGCTGCGCACCCGCGCCATGACCTTCATCCGCCGCAGCGGCGCCCACGACTCGGGCCGCCCGCACGCCTTCGAGCGCACCCGCTCGTGAGGATCGAGGAGTTCCGCCGGGCGCTGGGCACCTGGCTGGACCGCCACGACCTCTCCCCCGGTACGGACCGCTCCCTGGACGCCCAGGTCGCCCAACTCGACCGCGTCCGGCGGGAACTGTGGGCGGCGGACTGGATGCGGCACGGATGGCCGGAGGCGGTCGGCGGACTCGGCGGCCCGAGCATGCTGCGAGCGGTACTGGGCGAGGAGGTCGCCTCGCGGGACCTCGCCGAGCCCGGCCTGTGGTCGATGGCCGAGGTGCTGGTCCCCACGCTGACCGACTACGCGCCGCCCGCGCTCGCCGCCGAGATGGTGCCCCGGCTGCTCGGCGGCGACGAGCAGTGGTGCCAGGGCTTCTCCGAGCCCGGCTCGGGCAGCGATCTGGCGTCCCTGTCCACACGTGCGGTCCCGCGGGGGGACGACTGGGTGGTGACGGGACAGAAGGTGTGGACCAGCCTCGCCCAGTACGCGGCCCGCTGCGTCCTGCTCGCCCGGACGGGAGGGCCGGGGCACGGCGGCATCAGCGCCTTCTTCGTCGACATGGACTCCCCCGGCATCACCGTACGGCCGCTGCGCACGATGCACGGCGTCGACGAGTTCGCCGAGGTGTTCTTCGACGACGTACGGGTCCCCGCCGGGCGGCTGCTGGGCTCGCCCGGCGACGGCTGGCGCCTCGCGATGGACCTGTTGCCGCACGAGCGGTCCACCTGCTTCTGGCACCGCGTGGCCCACCTCTACAGCCGCCTCGACCGGCTCCTCGCCGACGGCTGCGAGCCGGACGAGGACGCGCTGGGTGCCGTCTGGCTGGACCTGCACAGCGTGCGCTGCCGCTCGGCCGCCACCCAACGGGCCCTGGCTGACGGCGGGCGGCTGGGCCCGGAGACCTCCGTGGACAAGATCCTGCTGGCAGGCGCCGAGCAGCGGCTCTTCGACACGGCGCGGGACCTGCTGCCGGGATCGGTGGAGCTGGCGCAGGACGAGAAATGGCGCACCGAGTACCTCTACTCGCGGGCCGCGACCATCTACGGCGGCACCGCCGAGATCCAACGCAACATCGTCGCCCGGCGTCTGCTGGACCTCGGGAAGGAGTGAGACACGGTGGAGGCCGCCGAACGCGCACTGCTGGAAGATGCCCTGCGCAAGACCCTGACGACGAGCGGGCCGGGAGCCGCACCGGACGCCGCCCTGGCCGAACTGGGCTGGGCGGAGATGCTGGCGGAGGAACCGGGTACCACGATCCCGCTGGTGTTCCGGCTGCTCGGGGAGACCGGCTCCCAGGCCCCGGTCCTCAACGACGTCGTCCTGCTGGCGGCGGGCCGCCCGCTCGGGGGGACGCCGCCGCTGCCGTACGCGGGCGGGGCCTGGGTGCGGTGGGCCCGGGGGGACGGTGCGCCGGCCGGTCCGCTGGATCCCGGGCTCCCGCTGCGCCCCGCCGGCCCCGGTACCCTTCCCCCACCTGCCATGGCGGCGGGCCGCCGGGCTCTGGGCTGGTGGCTGCTGGGCACCGGGCGGGCCATGCTGACGCTCGCCCGCGAACACGTGCTGGACCGCGAGCAGTTCGGCCGTCCCCTCGCCTCCTTCCAGGCACTGCGGCACCGACTGGCGGAGACGTTCGTGGCACTGGAGGCGGCGGAGGCGGTGCTGGTCGCGGCCGGGGCTCCGGCGGCGGACCGCCCCGCCGGGGAGGACACCGAAGCGCTGGACGACGCCGACGCCCCGGACCACACCGGTGCGCTGCTCGCCAAAGCCGCCGCCGGCCGGGCCGCGCTCACCGCGGCCCGCCACTGCCAGCAGGCACTCGGCGGTATCGGCTTCACCGCCGAGCACGCCCTGCACCGACACGTCAGACGTGCCCTGGTGCTCGACGGGCTGCTCGGCTCCACCCGTGAACTGACCCGCGAGGCCGGCCGGTTGCTGCTGCGTGAAACGCGCGCCCCTCGCCTCGTCGACCTGTGAGGGGCGCCCCGTGACCGACCTGTGGAACGACCTGCTCAGCTGTCTCGACCTCGCGCCCTGCGGGCCGGGCGCCTGGGAGGGGCGCTCGCAACGATCGGAGTACCGGCGGCTGTTCGGCGGACAGCTGCTCGCCCAGTTCGCAGCCGCGGCACAGCTCGCCGCGCCGGGCAAGGGGCTGAAGTCGCTGCATACGCAGTTCCTGAGGGAAGGACGCACGGGTGAGCCGGTGCGTTACGAGACCGAGGTGCCGCAGCAGGGGCGGACCTTCGCGACCGTACGGCTGACAGCCCGCCAGGAGCGGGGAGTCGTCGCGGTGGCGAACGCGAGCCTGCACGTGTGGGAGGAGGGGCCCGACCGGCAGACGGCCGACCCCGTGCCGGCGCTTCCCGGACCCGAACGCGCCGTCGAGCTGGGTCTGCTGCCCTGGGAGTCGAGGGCGGCGGCCGACCTCGACACCGCGAAGTCGGAGCCGCCCGAGTACGAGCTGTGGACCCTCGTCCCGGACGCACCCCAGCCCCTCGCCCCCGCCCTGCTCGCCTACACCACCGACCTCACGCCCATCGGCACGGCGCTGCGTCCCGTGGAGGGCGTGACGCAGGCGGACTCGGGCCGTGCGTTCGCCTCGGCCGTCACCGCACACACCGTGTGGTTCCACCGGCCGTTCACCACCGGGGACTGGCTGCTGCTGCGTCAGCACAGCCCGCTCGCCGCGCACGGGCGGTGCTTCGGCCGCGGGGACGTCCTGACAGCGGACGGCACGCTGCTCGCGTCGTACGCGCAGGAGGCGTTGTTGCGGTTCACCGCGTGAAGAGTGGCGAACGCCGTGGCGATCGGGCGTCCCCCGGAGGTCTTGGTGTACTCGACGTAGGCGGCGGTGAAGCCGTTCCTGGAGAGCAGGGAGTGACCGGACTCGGTGACGATCCGGTATGCGCCCGTGCACAGGGCAGGTGCGTGATCGCGCAGGTGGGACACATAGGTATCGAGCGGGCAGCCCTGTGATCCGACGTGCGCATGCACCCAGGTCAGCCAGGGATGCTCCTGGTAGGCCCGGACCAGGCGCCGCATGTTGCGGTCGTCCTCCAGTGCGATGCCGAACCTGGAGGTCGCGGTCGCGGTGCTGCTCGCGGCGATGGAGCCGGCGCCGGCCTGGGAGTTGATCCGGACCCCGACCTGAGAGGCCGACGAACCCCGCGAGCAGCGCGTCGTCGGCCACCGCGTCGGCCAATCCGCCCGCAGCACGCCCACCAACTGCGCCCAGGCGCCCCATGCCGTGAGGAGCCGCATACAGCTCAAGGACCCCGGCCCCCACCACCGACAGCAGAGCGGCCAACCGTAGGTCACGGTCGATTCCAGCCCACTGATCGTGTGACGCTCGGCTGCCGTCAGGACCCCGGCACCTCCAGGACCAGCGCCGACCCCATCCCCCCGCCCGCGCACATCGACGCGACGCCCACTCCCCCGCCCCGGCGACGCAGTTCGTGGACGAGCGTGACGACCATCCTGGTGCCCGTGGCGGCGACGGGGTGGCCCAGTGAGCAGCCGCTGCCGTTGACGTTGACGGTGTCCGGGTCGAGGCCGAGGCGGCGGACCGCGGCGAGTGGCACCGAGGCGAACGCCTCGTTGATCTCGAACAGGTCCACGTCGGACAGCGTCATGCCCACCCGCCCGAGCGCCTTGGGGATGGCGTGTACGGGAGTCAGGCCGGTCTCGGCCGGATCCCTGGCCACGGAAGCCCAGGAGCGCACCCTGGCCAGGGTGGGCAGTCCGAGGTCCTCCCGCGCGAGGCGCTCTTCGGCCACCGCCACGGCCGCCGCCGCGTCGTTGGCGCCGCAGGCGTTGCCCGCCGTGATCGAGAAGCCCTCGATCTCGGGGTGGATCGGCTTGAGCGCGGCGAGCTTCTCGGCGCTGGTGTCACGCCGCGGGTGCTCGTCGGCCTCGAAGGGGCCGTGCGGGGTGTCCACCGGCACGGTCTCGTCCTTGAAACGGCCTTCGTCCAGCGCCCGGACGGCGTTGCGGTGCGAGCGCAGCGCCCACGCGTCCATCTCCTCGCGGGTGAGCCCCTCCCGTACGGCGGTGTTCCAGCCGACCGTGATCGACATGTCGAGGTTGGGGGCGTCCGGGCGGTCGGGGTGGGAGGGCGGCACCCAGCGCTCACCGCCCAGGAAGGACAGCTTGGGCGCGGTGGAGGCGGAGTTGACGCCACCGGCGAGCACCAGCCGGTCCATGCCGGCCCGGACGGATGCCGCCGCGGTCGAGACGGCGGCGAGTCCGGCCGCGCAGTGCCGGTTCAGGGCGAGCCCCGGCACCTGCGGCAGACCCGCTGTCACAGCCGCGTGGCGGGCCACGACCCCGCCGCCGTAGTGCGACTCGGCGAGGATCAGGTCGTCCACGAGGTCCGGGTCCAGTCCTTCGGCCACCGCCGCGACGACGAGGTCCGCCAGGTCGTAGGCGGACGTGTCGCGCAGCCGCCCCTTGAAGGCGGTGCCGATCGGGGTGCGCAGGGCGGCGACGAGTACGGCTTCAGGCATCGGTGGCCTCTTCCAGTTCGGCGACCAGGGTGCGGCGCAGCAGCTTCCCGGTGGGCGTGCGGGGCAGTTCGGGACGGAAGACGACCGTGTCCGGCGTCTTGGAGGACCGCAGGCGCTCTTTCGCGAAGGACCGGATCTCGTCCGGATCGCCGGCCCCGACCAGCACCGCGACCAGGCGCTGGCCCCACTCCGGGTCGGGCAGCCCCAGCACGGCGGCCTCCCGCACGCCCGGGTACTGGAGCAGGACGTCCTCGATCTCGGCGGGGGCGATGTTCTCCCCGCCCCGGATGATGGTGTCGTCGGCGCGGCCCTCGATGAAGAGGTAGCCGTCCTCGTCCAGCCGGCCCCGGTCCCGGGTGGCGAACCAGCCGTCCGTGTCGCTGCCGCTCGCGCCCGCGTACTCGCCGGAGATCTGCTCCCCGCGTACGAAGACGAGTCCCGTCTCGCCCGGTCCGAGGGGCTTTCCTTCCTCGTCCCGGATCTCGGCCTCGACGCCCGGCAGCGGACGGCCCACGGAGCCGAGGCGGGCCCGTACCGCCGGGTCGTCGGAAGCGACCGCCCGCCGGTGGTCGTCGGGCCCCAGCACGCAGACCGACGAGGCAGTCTCCGTCAGCCCGTAGGCATTGACGAAACCGGTCCGCGGGAACTGGCGCAGCGCCCGCTCCACCACCGGGCGGGGGCAGCGCGCTCCGCCGTAGGCGAGGCTGCGCAGGGTCGGCACACCGGCCTGCGCGTCCCCCAGCTCCGCCGTGATCCTGGCGAGCATGGTGGGGACGACCATGGCGTGGGTGGCGCCCTCGCGGCGCACCGTGGCGAGCCAGTCGGTGGGGCCGAAGGCGGGCTGGTAGACGACGCGACGGCCGGCGTACAGGTTCGTCAGCAGGTTCATCAGGCCGGCCACGTGGTAGGGCGGGAGGGCCACCAGGCTCGCGTCGGACACCTCCGCCGAGCCGAAGTCCTGGGTGTTGAACACGTAGGCGAGCAGGTGGCGGTGGCGCAGCAGGGCCGCCTTGGGGGCCGCGGTGGTACCGCTGGTGTAGAGGACGACGGCGGTGGCGTCGCGGTCCTCGGGGACGGGCCGTCGCTCGGCCTCGCCCCGCGGTGGGATCAGCAGCGCGTCGAGCTCGGCCGGGTGCAGCACCTCGGCTCCAGGATGCCGGAGGACCAGGGAATCCAACTGCTCTTCGCCGAGGCGGTAGTTGAGGGGGACGAAGGGGATACCGGCCAGCGCGGCGCCGAACAGGGCGACGGGGTGGGCGAGGTGGTTCGGCCCCAGGTAAAGGACCGCGGTGCGGTCACGGAAGCGGTCGGCCGCGTGCTGCGCGAGGTGATGGAGCTCGGCCGCGGAGAGCGAGCGACCGCCCTCCGTGACGGCCGGCCGGTCCCCCGCGGAGGCGGCCATTTCCAGGATCACGGCTATATTCATGAGAATGTCATTCTCATACACTCAGAGCTCGACTTGCAAGAGAGGGGAATGATGTGCGGATCGAGGATTCGGCGGCCCTGGTGGTCGGAGGCGCGGGCGGCCTCGGGGAGGCCACGGTACGGCGACTGCGCGCGGCGGGCGCCCGGGTGGTGATCGCCGACCTCGCCGACGGCAGGGGCAAGGCCCTGGCCGAGGAGCTCGGTGCGCGATATGTCCGCACCGACGCCACGGACGAGGACTCGGTGGCGAGCGCGGTGGCGGCGGCCGAACAGGCGGGCGAGTTCAGGATCGCCGTCGACTGTCATGGCGGTCCGGCGAGCGGCGGCCGGCTCGTCGGCAAAGACGGCTCACCCCTGGATCTCGCCGGCTTCCGCACCACCGTCGACATCTACCTGACCGGCGTCTTCAACGTCATGCGCATGGCCGCGGCGGCACTGGCACGCACCACCCCCCACGACGAGGACGGCGGGCGCGGTGTGATCGTCACGACGTCGTCCATCGCCGCGTACGAAGGCCAGATCGGCCAACTGCCGTACGCCGCCGCGAAAGGCGGGGTGAGTGCCATGACCCTGGTCGCCGCCCGCGACCTGTCGCCCCTTGGCGTCCGTGTGGTCTCCGTCGCCCCAGGCACGGTCCTCACTCCCGCGTACGGGACGGCAGCCGACCGTCTGGAGGCGTACTGGGGGCCCCAGGTGCCGCATCCGCGGCGCATGGGACGTCCGGAGGAGTACGCCGCCCTGGTCCAGCACCTGTGCGAGAACGACTACCTCAACGGAGAAGTGGTCCGACTGGACGGGGCGTTGAGGTTCCCACCGAAATAGCCTTCCACGAGGCGGTCTTGGCGCAGCAAAGGTTCAGGACTCAGGCGCGCTCCATCTCCTGGCGGGCCTTGGCCCACAGCCATCCCGCGTAGGCGTGCAGCCCGTCGCCCAGCTTGCGGTTCATCTTCCCGGCGAGGGCGCGAGCGTAGCTGCCCTCCAGGAGGGCGGCCAGGCGGAAGCAGGCCAGGACCTGGTACCAGCGGAAGGCGGAGACGTCCCGGCCGGTCGACTCGGCGTAGTGCGCGACGAGTTCGGCACGGCCGGGCATTCCGTCCCAGGGCTGGAACTGGGGGTCGCTGCCGGGCGGGTCGTCCTTCTCGCGCCAGGCGGTGAGGATCCACGCCAGGTCGAGGAGGGGGTCGCCGAGGGAGGCCATCTCCCAGTCGACGATGGCCGCGAGGCGCGGGGCGTCGTGGGCGAACATGACGTTGGCGAACTGAAGGTCACCGTGGACGATTCCGGTCGCGCCCTGCTTCGGGGTGTGCGCGGCGAGCCAGTCGGCGATCGGGTCCACCTGCGGGTTCTCGGTCTCGCGGTAGGCGGGCTCCGTGCGGTAGCCGTGCAGCATCTTCAGGTACTTGGGGGTCTGCCGCTCCAGCCAGCCCTCCGGCCTGCCGAGGTCGGCCAGGCCGTGCGCGGACGGGTCCACGGCGGCGAGGCGCGCGGCGCCGTCGACAAGGGCGAAGGCGACCGAGCGCCGCCACCCGGCGTCCTGCGCGTACCGGCCGGGCAGCTGTCCCCGGGGCATGAAGCCGTCGATCTTCTCCAGGACGGAGAAGGGGGCGCCCAGCACCGCATCGTCCTGCACGCTCGCGTACAGGCGCGGGTGGGGTACGTCGGTGCCGGCGAGGGACGTCAGGACGCGGCTCTCGCGCCGGAAGGCGTCGGACTCGCCGGACCGGAGGTGGCGGCCGGGGCGGCGCAGGACGAGTTCGGTGCCGTCGGCCCGGCGGAGGGTGAACAGGAGGTTCTGGGCGCCGCCGGTGAGGGTGTCGAGGGCGGTGGCGGGGCCGTCACCGGGGAGGTCGGCCAGGCCGGGCCAGGCGTTGAGGCGGTCGAGGTCGGGCGCGGTGTCGTCGGCGCCGCTTTCCTTCTGCGAGGTCACCGGATCACCGTCGTCCCGGTCAGGCGGTCCGCGTACTTGGCGCGGGCCGCGGCCATCCGGGTGGGCAGATGTTCCGAGCCGAACAGCAGGTCGTCCGCCGGGGCCGCTTCCTTCAGCAACAACCGGGCGACGACGTCCTGGTGTGCCTCGGTGGGGCCGTCGGCGACTCCGAGAGTGGGACCGGCCTGCCACATCCGGGCCAGTGGCAGCTCATTGGAGACGCCGAGCGCGCCGTGCAGGTGCAGGGCGCGGTAGGCGACGTCGACGAGGACCTTGGGCGTGGCGACCTTCACGCCGGAGACGTGAAGCCGGGCGCGGCGGGCGTCCGCCGGGTCGCCCGTGCCGTTCGCCCGGTCCATGTGCCAGGCGGCGTGCAGGACCTGGAGGCGGAACTGCTCGATCTGGATCCAGGTGTCGGCCAGTTGGTGGCGCACGGACTGCTGGTCGGCGAGCGGGCCGCCCCGGGTGCGGCGGGAGGCGATCCGCTCGGTCATCATCTCCAGGGCCCGCCGGCACTGGCCGACCGACCGCATGGCGTGGTGCAACCGGCCACCGCCGAGCCGGGTCTGCGCGATCAGGAAGCCGGAGCCGGGCTCGCCGAGCAGGTTCTCGGCCGGTACGCGGCAGCCGGTGAACCGCAGGTAGGCGTGGACGCCCTGGCCGAGCGGCTCGCCGGCCAGGCCCGTGCCGCGCACCATCTCCATGCCCGGGGTGCCGGCCGGGACCAGGATCATGGAGGCGCCTTTGTGCACGGGCACGTCCGGGTCGGTGATCACCATGGCGATGACGAAGGCGGCGTGGGGGTAGTTGGATGCGAACCACTTCTCGCCGTCGATCACCCACTGGTCGCCGTCACGGACCGCGCGGCAGGTGAAACCGCCCGGATCGGCGCCGCCGGTCGGCTCGGTCATCGCGAACGTCGAGACGATCCGTCCGTCGAGCAGCGGCTCCAGGTACTCCTTCCGCTGCTCCTCGGTGCCGTAGTGGGCGAGGATCTCCGCGTTGCCCGAGTCGGGGGCCTGGGTGCCGAACACCATCGGGGCCCAGCCCGAACGGCCCAGGATCTCGTTCAGCAGGCCGAGGTTGACCTGGCCCATGCCCATGCCGCCCAGCGACGGCGGCAGGTGGGCGGCCCACAGGCCCCGCTCCCGCACCCGCCGCTGAAGCGGCCGGACGACTTCACGGAAGACCTCGCTGTCCCGGTCGTACGGCTCGGCGTTTCCCGGGAACAGCACGTCGAGCGGCTCGATCTCCTCACGGACGAACGCCGCGGCCCAGTCCAGCTTCTCCTGGAACGCGGCATCGGTACTGAAGTCCCACATGACGCACCCACTCTCATCAGAATAGGATTCTGAATTTAGCAGAACACCATTCTCGCGTATAGCTATCGCACCTACCGGCGACGGGAGTCGGGGGCTCGCACGCCTGCGAGGAGGAAGCCGACCAGGTGCTCGGTCTCGGCGCGCCCGGGCGCCTCCTCGGTGAACAACCAGTACTGCAGGGCCGCGACGACACCGCCCGCCGCGGTACGGGCGGCACGCATCGGATCGCCCGCTCCCAGCTCGGCCGCGGGCTGCGCGAACAGCGCGGCGAGGGCGTCCACGAGGGCGACGGTGACGTGCGCCGCGCGGGGCGTATGCCCGGTGGCGTTGGACAGGACGGCCCGGGTCTGCCGGGCCAGATCCTCGTCGGAGGCCTGCCGCAGCACCGCCTCGATCCCGGCGCGCAGCCGGGCCTCCGGTCCGTCATCGGCCGCCCGCGCCATCCGGTGCCGCACGTAACCGACGACGGTGCGCGCACCGCGCTCGACGATGGCCTCGACCAGGGCGTCCTTGCTCGCGAAGAAACGGTAGAAGGCGTCGTTGGACAGGCCGGCCGCGGCCACGATGTCGGCCACACGCGGGCGCCGCCCGCGGGCCGCCACCATGAGCGCGAGCCCGGCATCCAGCAGAGCCAGGGCCTCGCCACCGGCGGCTTCTCCCGGCTCCGGGGTCCGGCCGCCGGACGCAGCCGGTCGAGCCGGCACGGAAGGCTCGGTCTCGGCTGTCATCGGCGCTCACCGTCCTCGAAGTGGGGAATCCGGGCCGCGTTCCGGGCGCGTCAGCGAAGGACGGTCCCGCCGTCCACGTTCACGACCTGCCCGTTGATCCACTCGCCTTCGTCGGAGAGCAGGTAGGACACCATGCCGGCGATGTCCTCGGCCCGGCCGTGACGCGTGCTGCGGGTCCGGGCGAGCATGCTCCGCAGCATCTCCGGGGGCGCACCCCGTTCGATGTCGGCGGTCAGGACGAGTCCCGGCGCGACCGCGTTGGCCCGGATGCCGTCCTTGCCCCAGCGCGACGCCACATGGCGGGTGAGCGCGTTGATGCCCGCCTTGGTCGCGGCGTACGCCGGCCGCTTGGCATCACCCGTGAACGAGGCGATGGAGGAGGTGTAGACGATCGCCCCACCGCCGCGGGCGAGGAGCGCGGGCACGGTGTGCCGGGAGACCAGCATGTGACCGCGCAGGTTGACCGCGACGGTGCGGTCCCAGATGGCGAGGTCCATGTCGACGATGTCGGTGTCCTTCTGGACCGCGCCCATGTCCCCGGCGTTGACGTGTACGGCGTCCAGACCGCCGTAGGTTCGCAGCGTGGCCGCGACCAGGTGCCCGACCGAGGCGTCGTCGGAGATGTCGAACTCCACCGCGAACGCCTCGCTGCCCTCGGCACGGATGGCGCCGGCGGTCTCCTCGGCCCCGTCGGCGTTCAGATCGCCGACGACGACCCTGGCCCCCTCCCGCGCCAGCCTGCGCGCCGAGGCCGCGCCCAGTCCGGTGGCCGCACCCGCCACCAGAACGACCTTGTCCTTCAGACCTCGCACGATGTCCGCCTCCGCTCTCCTGGGCGGCCCGGCAGGCGAATGCCCGAGCCTCCGCGAACGCCCTTCACCACAACACGGAAATGCTGTTCTATGATTGAGAGAATACTAATCTCACAGCAGAGTGCGCCAGGAACAGGCGGCTTCGGCACTTCGAGAGGACGGGATGGGGATGGGGTACGCAGACGCGCTGTTCGACCTCACCGGCCGGGTGGTCCTCGTCACCGGCGGCAGCCGGGGGCTCGGACGGGCCATGGCGTTCGCGGCGGCGCGCTGTGGCGCCCACGTCGTCGTCGCCAGCCGGACGTACGACGCATGCGCCGCGGTGAGCGCGGAGATCGAGGAGGAGACAGGGCGTGCGGCACTGCCGTACGCCGTGCACGTGGGCCACTGGGACGAACTGCCCGGCCTGGTCGACGCGGCCCACGAGCGCTTCGGCAGGATCGACGCGCTGGTCAACAACGCGGGCATGTCCCCCGTGTACGACGACCTGGCCGAGGTCACGGAGAAGATGTTCGACTCGGTGCTGGGCCTCAACCTCAAGGGTCCCTTCCGCCTGTCCGTACTGGCCGGGAAACGCATGGCCGAAGCCGACGGCGGTGCGATCATCAACGTCAGCTCCACCGGTTCGATCCGGCCGCGCCCGGCGATCGTGCCGTACGCCGCCGCCAAGGCCGGGCTGAACGCGATGACCGTGGGCCTGGCGCAGGCGCTCGGGCCGACGGTGCGGGTCAACACGCTGATGTGCGGCCCGTTCGCCACGTGGGCCACCCGGGGCTGGCAGGAGAACCCCGAGCAGCTCGCCGAGGGGGTGCGCCCGCACGCGCTGCAACGTGTCGGCGCCCCCGACGAGGTGGTGGGCGCCGCCCTGTACCTGATGTCGGACGCCTCGTCGTACACCAGCGGGGCGACGCTGCGGGTGGACGGCGGGATGCCGTAGCGGCCCCTGTGAGCCCGGGCGGCTTCTAAGCCGTGCCGTCGTGCTCCCCGAGGCGCGGCGGCGAGCCGTATGCCGGCTGGTGCCCGGCGATCCGGAACGGGCTTGCGACCAGGCGGTGTTCGCCGGCCCGCACGACCGCGTCGGGAAACTCGACGAGTGCCTGGGGCAGCGTACGTACGGCGGCGGCGGGAACGCCCAGCGGGCGCAGCCGGCGTTCCCACTCCACCGCCGAGTCGGCGGCGAGCGCCTTCGTCACCGCGGCGATGACCTCGTCGCGGCGGGCCGCGCGCTCGGCCATCGTCGGGTAGCCCTCGATGCCGGCCTCGGCAGCGAAGGCCCGCCAGAAGCCGTCGTGGGTGATGAAGAGGGCCAGGTGTCCCTCGGCGGTGGGGAAGAGCTGGGCGGGAACGTAGTGGGCGTGGGCGCCTCCGAGGCGGCGCGGGGCCTTGCCGTCGTTGAGCCAGGCCGCGGCGTGGTAGTTCAGCTGCGAGAGCATCACGTCGCGCAGCGACACCTCGATCTGGCCGCCGCGTCCGGAGACGATCTGTGCCAGCAGGCCCAGCGCGGCTGCCATTCCGGCCGAGTTGTCGACCGAGGAGTAGCCAGGCAGCGCAGGCGGTCCGGCCGGGTCGCCCGTCATGGCCGCGATGCCGGTGGCCGCCTGGACGACGTAGTCGAAGGCGGGCAGGTCGCCCGCGTCCATGCCCCAGCCGGTGAGGGCCACGCACACCAGCCGCTCGTTGTAGGGCTTCAGGGCCTCGTAGGTCAGGCCGAAGCGCTCGATGGCGGACGGTTTGAGGTTGACCAGCAGGGCGTCGGCCTCGCGTACCAGCCCGTGCAGGCGGTCCTGGCCGGCGGGGGCGCTCAGGTCCACGCGGACCGAGCGCTTGTTCCGGTTGAGGCTGGCGAAATAGGCGTCGGAGACCTGCCGGGACAGGTCGCCGCCGGGCGGCTCCACCTTGGTGACCCGGGCGCCGAGGTCGGCGAGCAGCATGGTGGCGTACGGGCCGGCCAGGATGTGGCCGACCTCCAGCACGCGCAGGCCGGTCAGCGGGCCGTTCACCGCAGGTCCGCCGCTATCGCGGCCACCGCGTCACGGGTGCGCAGTTTCGAGGCGACCAGTTCGTCACGCCCGTCGCCCAGGGGCAGCAGCCGCACCGACAGATCCGTCACCCCCGCGTCCGCGAACCGCCTGAAGCGGGCCCTGATGGCCGCCTCGTCGCCGGCCGCGCACAGATCGCCGACGTCGCGGGCGTCGCCGTACTCCAGCAGACGCTGGTAGTTGGGGGACACCTCGGCCTCGCCGAGGATCCGGTTGGCGCGCTCGCGCGCGGCGTCGGCCTCGTGCGGTGCGCACAGGCACACCGGGATGCCCGCGACGATGCGGGGCGCGGGGCGCCCCGCCGACTCGGCCGCCTTGGTGATCGTCGGCGCGACGTGCTCGGCGACCGACCGCTCGTCGGCCATCCACAGCACGGTGCCGTCCGTGTACTCCCCCGCGATGCGCAGCATCACCGGGCCCAGCGCTGCCATCAGGACCGGCAGGGGGGCGAGCGGGGCGAGGGTGAGCGGATTGTGGACGCGGAACACGTCGTTCTCGACGTCCACCGAACCGTCCCCGGACAGCGCCGCGTCGAGCACCTCCAGGTAGGCGCGGGTGTACGCCGCGGGCTTCTCGTACGGCAGGCCCAGCATGTCGCGGACGATCCAGTGGTGGGAGGCGCCGACGCCGAGTGTGAGCCGGCCCTCCGCAACCGCCTGGACGGACATGGCCTGGCGGGCCAGGGCGATCGGGTGCTGGGCATGGACGGGGACGACGGCCGTGCCCAGTTCGATGCGCTCGGTGGCCTGGCCCATGAGGGCGATGGCGGTCAGGGCGTCGAAGTCGGCCGGCACCTGTGGCACCCACACGGTGTCGAACCCGGCCTCCTCGGCCCACCGGGCGTCAGCGGCCATCCGGGCCGCCTTGTGCGCGGCGTCGCCCCGTTCGGGGCCGCTCATCACTCCGACTCGCATGTCAGTCCTCCGGGGCTGTCAGAGCGCGGATGTCCGCGACGATCGCGTCGAGGGGGGTGCCCGTGGGGTACACCCCGGCGGCCCCGGCCTCCCGCAGCCGCGCCACGTCCGAGGCCGGGATGGTGCCGCCGACCACGACGGGGATGTCGTCACCGCCGGCGGCGCGCAGCGCGTCGACCGTGCGGCGGGTGAGGGTGAGGTGGGCGCCCGAGAGGATGGACAGGCCGACCAGGGCGACGTCTTCCTGGACGGCGGTGGCGGCGATGTCGTCGACGCGGTGCCGGATGCCGGTGAACACCACCTCGAATCCGGCGTCCCGCAGCCCGCGGGCGACCAGCTTGGCTCCCCGGTCGTGGCCATCGAGACCGGGCTTGGCGACGAGTACGCGTACGGGTACGGTCGCGGTCATCAGAACACCACCGGCTGGCGGAACTCGCCCCACACTGCGCGCAGGGCGTCGGCCATCTCGCCGACCGTGCAGTAGGCGCCCGCGCAGGCGACGAGCGGGTCCATCAGGTTGGTGTCTCCTTCGGCGGCGCGCCGCAGGTCGTCGAGGCGGGCGCGTACCTCGGCGGCGCTGCGCTCGGACTTGACCCGCGCGAGCCGTTTGAGCTGGCGTTCGCGCCCCTCGGCGTCGAGTTCGTAGGTGGCGAGGTCGGGCGCGGGCTCGTCCACCGTGAACCGGTTGACGCCGACGACCGGCCGCTCTCCGGAGGCGGTCTCCTGGTGCAGCCGCCACGCCTCGTCGGCGATGAGCCCCTGGAGGTAGCCGTCCTCGATACACCGCACCATGCCGCCGTGCGCCTCCAGGTCGGCCATGATCGCGACGATCCGCTCCTCGGTGGCGTCGGTGAGAGCCTCCACGAAGTATGAACCGCCCAGCGGGTCGGCGACTTTGGTCACGCCCGTCTCGTGGGCCAGCACCTGCTGGGTGCGCAAGGCGAGCGTCGTGGACTCCTCGCTCGGCAGGGCGAACGGCTCGTCCCAGGCCGCGGTGAACATCGACTGCACGCCGCCGAGCACCGAGGCGAGCGCCTCGTAGGCGACACGCACGGTGTTGTTGCGGGCCTGCGGGGCGTAGAGGGAGGCCCCGCCGGCCACGACGCCGAAGCGGAACATGCACGCCTTGTCGGTGGTCGCGCCGAACCGCTCGCGCACGATGGTCGCCCAACGCCTGCGCCCCGCACGGTACTTGGCGACCTCCTCGAAGAAATCACCATGCGTGTAGAAGAAGAAGGAGATCTGCGGGGCGAACTGGTCGATGGTCATCCGGCCGCGTTCGAGCACCGTCTCGCAGTAGGTGACCCCGTCGGCGAGAGTGAACGCCATCTCCTGTACGGCGTTGGCGCCCGCGTCCCGGAAATGCGCCCCCGCGACGGAGATCGCGTTGAAGCGGGGCACCTGCGCGGCGCAGAACTCGATCGTGTCCGCGATGAGCCTCAGCGAGGGTTCGGGGGGCCAGATCCAGGTGCCGCGGGAGGCGTACTCCTTGAGGATGTCGTTCTGGATGGTGCCGGTGAGCTTCGCCCGGGGGATGCCGCGCTTCTCGGCGGCGGCGACGTAGAACGCGAGCAGGATGGCCGCGGTGCCGTTGATGGTGAAGCTGGTGCTGATCCGGTCCAGCGGAAGGGTGTCGAAGAGGATCTCGGCGTCGGCGAGGGTGTCCAGCGCGACCCCGACCCGGCCGACCTCGTCGGCGTACTCCGGGTCGTCGGAGTCGTAACCGCACTGGGTGGGCAGGTCGAGCGCCACCGACAGGCCCGTGCCGCCCTGGTCGAGGAGGTAGCGGTAGCGGCGGTTGGACTCCTCGGCTGTGCCGAAACCGGAGTACTGGCGCAGGGTCCAGGTGCGGCCCCGGTAGCCGGTGGGGTAGTTGCCGCGGGTGAAGGGGAACGTTCCCGGGCCGGGGGGCTCGGCACGGAGGTCCGTGGGCCCGTACACCGGGTTGAGGGGGATGCCGGAGGCAGTGCGGAATTCCTGGGTCATGACAGCTGGTCCTTCATCACCTTTCCGGTGGCGTTCAGCGGTAGCCGGGTGCGGAATTCGACGTGGCGGGGCACCTTGAAGCCGGCCATCCGCTCACGCGCCCAGGCGATCAGCTCGGCCTCCGTGATCCCGGTGCGCGGGACCACGAAGGCCTTGCCGACCTGCCCCAGCCGCTCGTCGGGCACGCCGATGACGGCGGCCTGGGCGACGGCCGGGTGTCTCAGCAGGAAGCCCTCGATCTCGGCGGGGTAGGCGTTGAAGCCGCCGACGACGAACATGTCCTTCTTGCGGCCGACGATCCGCAGCCGGCCCTCGGCGTCCAGTGCGCCGAGGTCGCCGGTGTGCAGCCAGCCGTCGGAGTCGACGGCCTCGGCGGTGGCCTCGGGGTCGTCGAGGTAGCCGCGCATGACGGCGTAGCCGCGCACGAGCACCTCCTGGTCCTCGGCGACGCGCACCTCGAAGCCTTCGCACGGTCTGCCCACGGTGGTGGCGACGGCCTCGTAGGGGTCGCCGGGGCGGGACGCGGTGACGGTGCCGGCCTCGGTGAGGCCGTAGCCGGTCATCAGGTGCGTGAACGGCAGCTCGGTGGTGATGCGCCGGACCAGTTCGACCGGGATGTCCGCCGCGCCGGTCACCGCGACCCGCAGCGAGGACAGGTCACGGTCCGCGCCGGCCTCCAGGAGGGAGTGGTACAGGGTCGGCGGTCCCGGCAGGACGGTCACCCGTTCCCTCTCCACGAGGTCCAGGACCCGGTCCACGTCGAAGACGGCGACCGGAAGGACGGTCGCGCCGCGGATCATGGACGCGACCAGGCCCGCCTTGTAGCCGAAGATGTGGAAGAAGGGGTTGACGATCAGGTACCGGTCGCCCTGCCGGAGCCGGGCGAGGTCGCACCACTCGGTGTACAGGCGCAACGTCTGGCCGTGCGTCGTCATCACGCCCTTGGGGCGTCCCGTCGTGCCGGAGGTGAAGACGATGTCCGCCAGGTCGTCCTCGTCGCTCTTGGGGTCCGTCGGGTCGCCGGAAGCGAGGAAGCCGGAGGTCTTCAGGTCGATGACCGGAACGCCGGGCGGGCCGGTGAACTGCCTGTCCAGGAAGCCGTTCTGGACGAGCAGCGCCTTGGCGCCGCTGCGTACGACGATGTCGTGGGCCTCCTCGTCGAGGAAGCGGGTGTTCACCGGCACCAGCACCCCGCCGGCCGTGAGCAGGCCGAACGCGGCGATGATCCACTCGGCCGAGTTGGGTGCCCACAGGGCCACCCGGTCACCCGGGCCGACGCCCGCGGAGGCGAACGCCCCGGCGGTGCGGCGGACCCGGTCGGCCAGGTCGCGGAAGGTGAGGCGCAGTTCGCCGTCCACGACGGCCTCGGCGTCGCCGAACCGGTCGGCCGTGCTCAGTACCAGTTCGGGGATGGTGCGGGCGGTGGTCATGCGTCGATCAGCCGGGCCAGGTTGCCGCCCATGACCTTCGCCTTGTCCTCCTCGGACAGCTTGGGAAGGTGGTCGACGTAGGTGACGGGGTCGGCGAGCCCCTCGGGGTGGGGGTAGTCGGAGCCGAACAGGACCCGCTCGATACCGATGAGGTTGCCGAGTTCGGCCATGTCCTCTTCCCAGAACGGGCTGATGTGGATGTGCCGCTTGAAGACGTCCACCGGGTTCTCCCGGAACTCGTGGGGCATCTTCTTGTGGACGTCCGCGAGCCGGCTGAGCAGCGGTTCCACCCACGAGGCGCCGTTCTCGATCACCGCGACCTTCAGCTCGGGGAAGCGGGACAGCGCGCCGTGGCAGATCAGTGAGGAGACGGCGTCCTCGATCGGCCGCCACTCGTTGACCTGCCGGAAGGCGTTGGGCTTGAAGGGCAGGAACTCGCGTCGCCGGCCCTCCCAGTCGTTGGCGTAGTTCGAGTAGCCGCTGTCGGAGGAGTGGAGGGCGACGAGTACGCCGGTCTCCACCACTCGCTTCCAGAACGGGTCGAACTCGGGCAGCGCGAAGGACCGGGTGCCGCCGAAGCCGGGGACCGGTGCGGGGCGGATGAGGATGGCGCGGGCGCCGCGCTCCACGACCCAGTTCAGCTCCTCGATCGCCTTGTCGACGATCGGGAGGGTGATGACGGGGACGGTGAAGATGCGGTCCTTGTAGGTGAAGCCCCAGGTGTCGTGCAACCACCGGTTGAGGGAGTGGACGACGACGTGGATCAGCTCCGGGTCGTCCTTCATCCGCTCCTCGACGAGGCTCGCCAGGGTGGGGAACATCAGGCTGCGCTGGATGCCGAGCTCGTCCATCAGCTGGAGGCGCGGCGCCGGTTCACGGAAGGCCGGGATGGACCGCATGGGCTCGCCGAAGATCTCCCGGCGGGTCTTGCCGTCGGGGTTGCCGACCCGGAAGTACTCCTCCATGGCGCCGGGGCGGGCGACGACTTCGAAGGTCGGGTTCGGAATGTACTCGCTGATCTGCCCGCGTATCGCGATCTTGGTGCGACCGCCGACGTTCACGTACTGGATGGCGCCCTGGTACTCCTCGGGGAGGTACTTGGTGAGCGCTTCCTGGGTCTCGTAGAGGTGGTTGTCCGCGTCGAAGAGCGGATACGCGAGTTCACGAGAGGGCATGAGATCCTCCTTCACCGTTTGCGAGAATCGTATTCTCGCATCGAGGGAGTGGCAATGTGCTTACGGAGGACGAACTTCTTCACCTTGCCGCTCGGGGTGCGCGGGAAGTCCTCGACTCCGTGCACGGCTTCGGGCCACTTCTGACGGGCCAGGCCCGCCCGACCGAAGTGCAGGCGCACCTCGGCGAGGCTCGGCGCCGGCCGGCCGGGCAGCATGCGCAGGACGGCGGCGGCCCGCTCCCCCAGGCGCGGGTCCGGCACGGCCACCACGGCCGCCTCCACCACACCCTCCAGCCCCAGCAGGACCTCCTCGACCTCCAGGGCGCTGATGTTCTCCCCGCCCCGGATGATGACGTCGGCCTTGCGGTCGGTGACGGTCAGCCAGCCGTCGGCGTCGAGCACGCCTATGTCGCCGGTGCGGTACCAGCCGTCGGCGTCGAAGGCGGCGGCGGTGAGCTCCGGGTCGGTGTAGCCGAGGCAGAGGTCGGGGCCGCGGGTGAGGATCTCACCGTCCTCGGCGAGCCGGACCTCCGCGCCGGGCAACGGGAGACCGTCGGTGTGCAGGCGCTTGGCGGCAGGACCGTCGTACGGGGTGCAGGTCACCGAAGGGTGCTCGGTGGAGCCGTAGGCGCGGAAGACGGTGATGCCGAGCGCCTCCAGCCGGGTCGTCACGGCGGAGGCGATGGACGCGCCGCCCAGTCCCGCGTACTTCAGGCGTGCGATGTGCTCCTCGGTGCAGTCGGGGTGGTCGAGGAGGCTGGTCATGTAATACGTCGCCCCGCCGCCGACAGTGAGCCCCTCGTCCTTCATGAGAGCGAGCGCCCGGGCCGGGTCCCAGGAGTCGCCGAGGTTGACCGGGCTGCCGTCGAGGACCGGGATGAGGAACGCGTTGATCATGCCGATGAAGTGGCCGACCGGCGCCACCGTGAACTGCCGTCCCCGGTCCGGGGGATAGCTCGCGGCCAGCTGCCGGGTTTCGTAACCGAGGGTGCGGTGGCTGTGGATGACGCCCTTGGGGTCGCGGGTGGTGCCGGAGGTGAAGGCGACGAGGGCAGGGGCATCCGGACCCACCGGCAGGACGCCGGCCAGCGGTTCGCCGGCGAGCAGCTCGTCGAAGTCCCGCCCGACGACGCCGACCACCGGCACCTCGGCGCACAGCTCCGGCCGGAACTCCGTCCGCCCGAAGCGCTCGGCGGCGAAGAACGCCTTCGGGCGGGTCGCCTCGACGATGTAGCGGACCTCCTTGGGTCCGTAGAAGTGGACCACCGGGACGACGACGGCACCGAGGAAGGCCGCGGCCCAGAACACGGCCGCCGCCTCCATCCAGTTGGGCAGCTGCATGACCAGCGCGTCACCCGGGCCGACGCCACGCGCCCGCAGGCCGGCGGCCAGCCGCCGCGCCGTACGCTCCACGTCGGCGAACGTGCCCCTCCAGGGCCGCACCTCGGAGTGCACGCGGAACTCCACGCCACCGGATTCGCCCAGCCCGCGCGTCAGCATCTCGCCCAGGGTCTCGCCGGTCCACCAGCCCTCGGACACGTAGCGCACCGCGAGCCCGGGCGGGATCGGCCGCAGAGCGCCGGGGGGAATCGTCGTCATGACAGCTACTCCTCCCTCGTTTGGAGAATTGCACTCTCCCATAGCGAGAAGGTAAGTTCCATACATGGCACGGGACCATGGCTTCCATCCGGTGCGGATCACCCGGGTCGTCGACGAGACACCGGACACCCGCACCTTCGCCCTCGACGCGCGCTTCCCCTACCGGGCCGGGCAGTTCCTGACCTTCAAGGTGTGCGGAACGCTGCGGAGCTACTCGATGTCGTCCTCACCCGACACGGACACGGAGGTGTGTGTCACGGTCAAGCGGGTGCCGGGCGGGCTGGCCTCCGGCTGGATGCACGAGCGGCTGAAGTCCGGTGACACGCTGGAGGCCACGCTGCCCGGCGGCTCGTTCTGCCTGCGGGAGGACTCCGCCGACCGGCCGCTCGTCGCGTACGCCGGGGGCAGCGGCATCACTCCGGTGTTCTCGCTGGTCAAGAGCGCGCTGGCGACGACAGGCCGTGACGTCGGACTGCTGACCGCGCATCAGAGCGCCGGGGCGGCCATCTTCCGCCAGGCGCTGGACGCCCTCGCGGCGCGCCACCCCGGCCGGCTCGACCTGCGCCACCATTTCGACGACCGGGACGGGCTGGTCGCCCCCGCGGAGATACGGGCCCTGGCCGACGAGGGGGCGGACTTCTACGTCTGCGGGCCGGAGCCGTTCATGACCCTCGTCGAGCAGACCCTGGCCGCCCACCGGATCGCCCCCGAGCGGATCCTGGTCGAGCGGTTCACCCCGGCGGCACCCGTGGACGCGGCCGAGGAGCCGCCCGCCGGAGCGCCGGAGCCCGTCGCCGGGACCGTCACCGTCGGCCTGCGCGGAGAGCGTCGTACCGTGCCGCAACGCCCCGGGGAGACTCTGTTGCAGAGCGCCCGCCGGGCCGGCTTCACGCCGCCGTTCTCCTGCGAGTCCGGGGACTGCGCCACCTGCATGGCCCGGCTGACCGACGGCGAGGCCAAGATGCGGGTGAACAACGCGCTGGACGCCGACGAGGTCGCCGAGGGCTATGTGCTCACCTGCCAGGCCGAGCCGACGACCCCCGACGTGACCGTGGTGTACGAGGACTGACACAGCACCATCCGCACCCGCCCGACGACCGGAAGGCCGCACATGGTTGAGCTGGAGCTGGAAGACGGCCTGGCGGTCGTCACCATCGACCGTCCGCACGCCCGCAACGCCATCGACCCGCACACCATGGGCGAGCTGGAGGAAGCCCTGGACGCGGCCGAGGGCGCGACGGCGCTGGCGGTGACCGGGGCGGGCGAGAGGGCGTTCGTCTCCGGCGGCGACCTGAAGGAACTGGCGCGGCTGCGCACCGAGGACGAGGCATCGGACATGGCGCTGCGGATGCGGGCGCTGTGCGACCGGATCGCCGGTTTTCCCGGTCCGGTGGTGGCCGCGCTCAACGGGCACGCGCTGGGCGGCGGAGCCGAGGTGGCGGTGGCGGCCGACATCCGCGTCGCCGCCGACGACGTCCGGATCGGCTTCACCCAGACGAAGCTGGCCATCGTCCCCGCCTGGGGCGGAGCCGAGCGGCTGGCGCGGCTGGTGGGGCGGGGTCAGGCCCTGCTGCTGGCGGGCACGGGGCGGGTACTGGAGGTGGCCGAGGCCGAACGGCTGGGGCTGGTGGATCTGGTCCTGCCCCGCGCGCGGTTCGCCGACGGCTGGCGGGAGGTGGCTCGCTCCCTGGCCACCCCGCAGGCGCGCGAGATCAAGAACCTCACCACCCGGACCCGGCCGGCGCGCGAGGCCGCCGCGGCCTTCGCCCGGCTGTGGGTGTCCGAGGAGCACTGGCAAGCGGCGGAGAAGGTGATGACCCGTGGCACGTGACGTACGCGTCGACGAGGGGCCGTTCGGCCCGGAGGTCCGCCCCGAGAGCGGAGCCGTGGCGCAGACGGTGCTGTACCTGCATGGCGATCCGCGGCTCGCGGGCACCCCGCAGGACGCACTGCCGACCGCGCGGGAACTGGCCCGGCTCACCGGGTACGCGGTCGTCTGCGCCCGCTACCGGCCTCGCTTCCCACAGGCCCTGGACGACGTGTGGAGGGCGTGGGAGCACTGCCACGCCGGCGGTCCGGCGGCAGTGGCGGGCAAGCGGCTCGGCGGGGCCCTCGGCGCCGGCCTGCTGCTGCGGCTGCGCGACGCGGGCGCGACACTGCCGACCTGCGCGGTGCTCTCCTCACCGGTACTGGACTTCACGCTCGACGCGCCCAGCCTGCTGCTCAACGCCGCCGCCGACCGCACCGTGGACGCGGAAGCTCTGCCGGTGCGGGCGGCCACGTACACGGGGACGACCCCGCGCGACCATCCGCTGCTCAGTCCGCTGCACGGCAATCTCCACGGCCTGCCGCCCATACAACTGCACGCGGCCGGCACGGAGGTGCTGCTCGACGACACGCTGTCGTTCGCGACCCGGGCGGCGCACTCCGGCGTCGCGGTGGACATGCGGATCCACGAGGACTCCGCCGCGCAGGGCCTACGGCAGCTGGAGGCGACGGCGCGGTTCCTGCGGGCCTGGTGCCCGGACGGGGCGGTCGTGCCGCGTCGCGGATGAACTCCGCGGCGCGGCCTTCGCGGGCCTCTCCGGGAGACCCCGGCAGCGCCGCGCGGCGCCGGCCCAGTGGTTTCGGTGGGGTCAGGAGACCGCTGTGCCGTCGTGGTACACCCGGCCGCCCTTCATCACGAAGCACACCTTCCCGGTGACGGACAGGTCGGTGAGCGGGTCGCCAGGCACGGCGACGACGTCGGCGAGCAGTCCTGGGGCGATGCGGCCCCGGTCGGCGGCGTCGATCAGCTCGGCGGCCACGGTCGTCGCAGCGCGCAGGGCGTCGATCGGCCGCATGCCCCGCTCGGCGAGGGCGAGGAGTTCCATGACGCCCTTGCCGTGGGGGATGGCGGGGGCGTCGGTGCCGAGGGCCACCTTGACCCCGCGCCGGATCGCGCGGGCGGTGGACTCGCGGGCGCGGGGGAAGACGTCGGCGGCCTTGGCCCGCAGCTCCGGCTCCGCGTGCGCGGTGTTCATGCCCTCGGTGAGGGAGGTGGTGGCCACCAGGAAGGTGCCGCGCTCGACCATCAGGTCGAGGGTGGCGTCGCTCGCGAGGAAGCCGTGCTCGATGCAGTCGATGCCGGCCTCGACGGCGGCCCGGATCGCCGAGTCGCCCATGCAGTGCGCCGCCACCTTCAGCCCCGCGCGGTGCGCCTCGTCGACGGCGGCGCGCAGCTCCTCGTCGGAGTACTGCTGCGCGCCGGCGGGGCCGGTGTGCGACATGACCCCGTTGGAGGCGCACACCTTGATGACCCGCGCGCCGTACTTGATCTGGTGGCGGACCGCCTTGCGCACCTCCGCCACGCCGTTGGCGATACCCTCCTCCACCGTGAGGGGCAGGACGCCCGGCGCGAATGCCTGGAACATGGTCGGATCCAGGTGCCCGCCGGTCGGGGCGATCGCGTGCCCGGCGGGCACCACCCGCGGACCGTCGACCCAGCCCAGGTCGATCGCCTTCTTCAGGGCGACGTCCAGCAGCACTCCCCCGGTCTGCACGAACAGGCCGAGGTTGCGCACGGTGGTGTAGCCGCGGCTCAGCGTGCGGCGGGCGTTGGCGACCGCGCGCAGGGTCCGCACGGCCGGGTCCTCCTGGACCGGGATCAGCGGACTGCGGTGGTCGGGGCCGCCGAGGAAGAGGTTGACCTCCATGTCCATCAGGCCCGGCAGCAGGGTGACGTCCCCGAGGTCACGGACCACCGTGCCCTCGGGCAGCCGGGTGGGCTGGATCCCGGCGATGTGCTCGCCCACCACGAGCACCTCGCCGGGCTCGGCGATCTCGCCCTTGTCGATGTCCAGCAGCCGCGCCGCCCGCAGCAGCACGGGAGGCTGTGGTGTCCTCTCCCGGGGAGCCTGTCCGAGTTCCTGTGCGGCCATCACACGGCGGGTTCGATGACGGCGTCGATGCTGGACGGGCCGCTGTCCGGGACCCTCGGCTGGCCCCACGCCTCCACCGGGAAGGCGACGGTCACGAGCGCGCAGAACGCCCACAGCAGGCGCTTGTCCTCTTCACTGATCGCGTCGAGGTGGAGGTTCTCCAGGTACTCGGTGTTCTGCTGGAGGAGTGGATACGCCACGTCGTAGAAGGCCTGAAGCTCCTCCATGGTGCTGCTGACGCGTTTGGCGTAGCGGGCCCGCTCGCCGCGGACCGCCCAGTCCGCGAAGGGTTCCAGCGCGGCGAAGCCGGGGGGAAAGACGTTGCCCATGTCAAGGTCTCCGTGTCTGTTCGGCGGGCGTCTTCGGGCGGAGGGCGGCTCAGGAGGTGGGCGCCGCGGCGTTTCGCTGCTGGTACTCGCGTACGTAGCTCCGCGTGGTGTTGTGCAGATGCCGGAGCAGAACCTCCTGGTCGCAGAGCGGGAACTGGTCCACCGCCCGCGACTCCAACATCGTCTGGGTCGCTTCCAGGGTGTTGCCGTCCTGGAGGCCGTACTCCTTGAACGTCACCGCGGCGAGTTCCTGCTGCAACCGCTCGAAGCCGTTCTTCGGCGGGACGAAGTAGCAGGTCCCCTCGAAGATGTGGGTGTTGTACGAGGTCGGCCAGTAGTGGTAGGTGAGCACCCAGTTGGGCCGCCAGATCAGCAGCATGAAGTTGGGGAAGAACACGAACGAGTCCATCCCCCAGACCTCGTTGCGCGTCGGGTTGATCGCCGGCGGCAGCTCCTCGGTCGTCATGCCGATGTCGGGGGCGTCCCACGGGCCGAACAGACCGCTGCGCAGCACCCGTTCGATGGGCTTGACCATGGCCTTCTCCTTGGGGGGCGCGATACCGCCCCAGGAGGAGACCATGCTGTGCGGGCCGTCGATGTCGTACGCCAGTGCCTCGTAGCCGTACTTCTTGATCTTGGCGGCCTCGCCCGACTCGTACTGGCCGGCGTGGAGGATCGGCGCGTGGTAGAACTCGGCGAACGCGTCGATGAACAGCTTCCAGTTGCTGCCGATCTCGGCGCGGTACTTGTGCACCTGGG
Source organism: Streptomyces niveiscabiei (assembly GCF_033794345.1). Lineage (NCBI taxonomy): Bacteria > Bacillati > Actinomycetota > Actinomycetes > Kitasatosporales > Streptomycetaceae > Streptomyces > Streptomyces niveiscabiei. The sequence goes on along the minus strand of NZ_JARAYJ010000007.1, from coordinate 220,056 downwards.
TCAGCTTGTGGAACGGGTAGCCGTCGATGCCCTGCGCGAACTTGCCGAGGTAGGTCTTGAGCGGCGTGGTGTTCTCCGGGTCGAGGTTGACGAAGATGAACCCCTCCCACACCTCCGTCTGTACCTGCATCAGCCCGTACTTCGACGTGTCGATGCCGAAGAACTCCGACTCCTGCTGGACGAAGGTGAGCTTGCCTTCGAGGTCGTAGCGCCAGGCGTGGTACTTGCAGGTGAAGGCCCGGCAGGTGCCCTTGGTCTCCTCGCGCGGGTAGTCGTCCCACACGAGCTTGTTGCCGCGGTGACGGCAGACGTTGTGGAAGGCACGCACCTCGCCGTCCGTGCCGCGGACCACGACGACGGACGCGCGGGCGGCGTCCAGCTCCTTGGTGAAGTAGCTCCCTTTGCGCGCCAGTTGCTCGACACGTCCGACGTTCAACCAGGTTCGGCGGAAGATGGCGTCCCGCTCCTGCTCGTAGAACTCCGGCGAGATCGAGTCGGCGTAGGAGACGGGCCCGGTGTCGATCTTGAAATGCTCGGTCCAACTGCCCTCGGAGGGCTTGGGGAAGTGCGCCATGGGTCGGAACCTCCGCTCGGGGTGACCCCACCACGATAACAACAGTCTCCGAAATCGAGAATAGCGTTTCCGAATTCGCCTAACGGCTATTGCCGCATATGTTGATGCCGTTCTGTCTGGTCGGTACAGTGCTGGAGTCCCGGACGGCCGCGATGGAGTCAGGCCCGGCCCCGCGCCGGATCGGAGAAGGAGAGCGCGGATGTACGACGGCACGCCTCTGCCTCCGGGCGACCCCGTACCCGCCGAGTTCCATGACGCCAAGGCCGGCGAGCCGCTGTTCCAGACCGCCGCCCGCTGCGGCGCCAGGGAGAGAAAGTAAAGGGCCGTCCGGCCGTGGTCGGCTGCGTCGGGCTGGGCGCCATGGGCGGGGCGCTGGCGTCGAACCTGGTCCGGGCCGGGTTCGAGGTGGCGGCGGGCTGGCGTACGTGGACGCGCCCGTGTCGGGCGGGGTGGCCGGGGCGCGCCGGCGCACCCTGATGGTCATGTACGCCGGGACGGACGAGGACTGCGCCCGGGTGGAGCCGGTCCTGGCCGGGCTGAGCGACCGGCGGCGCAAGGTCGGCGACCGGCCCGGGCAGGCCCAGGCGCTGAAGCCGGCCAACAACTTCCTGTCCGCGACCGCGCTCGCCGCGACCAGCGAAGCTGTCTTCTTCGGGCGGGCCGCCGGGCTGGACCCGACCGTGATGCTGGAAGTGCTCAACGCCTCCAGCGGACGCAGCGGTGCCAGTGCGGACAAGTTCCTCAGCGAGGTGCTCACGGGGCGCTACTCCGCCGGGTTCAGCAACACGCTGATGGCCAAGGACGTCCGGCTCTGTCTGGACGAGGTGCGGCGGCTGGGCGGTGCCCGGACCGGGACGCCTTCAGCGCCGAGGAACCGGGGGCCGACTTCACCCGCGTCTATCCCTTCGTCGCGGGGGACTGACACTCCGTGGCAGCGCTGTCGGTGCCGAGAAGGACCGCCACGGCCTCCCGGGTGATCTGCGGATAGCGGTCCGCCTGTGAGTCCACGAGCCACAGCTGGTGGACGCCCTCGACCAGCGCCAGCAGGGCAGCCGCCGCGATCGGCGCGCTCAGCCCGCTGGGCACGCGCTCCCCGTACCGTTCGATCAGGCTGGCGACCAGGTGGTCCTGCACGGAGCGGCACCGCTCCCGGACGAAACCGGCGGCGGGTTCCTGGCCGGTGACCGCCTCGGCCAGCACCACGCTGTACACGGTGGCGAGCGACGGACGGCTCTGTTCGAAGGCCACGGTCTCGGCGAAGTCGCCGGCCCAGTCCTCGCCGACCCGCCGCCCCGCCAGATTCTTCCGGGCGAGTTCCTCACGGAAACTGAGGAGCTCCAGCAGCAGCCGCTTCTTGCTCGGGAAGTAGTGCAGGACGCCCTGACGCGTGAGAGCGGCCCGCTCGGCCACCGCGTCGATCGAGGTGCCCTTGAAGCCATGGGCGGCCATGACCTCCAGCGCCGCCTCCAGAATCTGCTCACGCCGGCCAGACACCATGTCCTGCCCCTTCCTGCGGTGGAGAGGTGCTCGCACACAGTACGCACGGGCGCGGCCCGGGGGCGAGAGTGCCTTCGCCGTCTCCCCCTCACCGTCCCATCGCGGCGAGAGCGGCGAGAGCGGCCAGGACGGCCAGGGCGGCCTTGCGGAGCACCGCCCCGTCGCGTGCGCCGGCCCGGTCCGCGATCTCGGCGAAGAGGCGGACGTCCTTGGCGACCAGGCTCCCGCGTGGGCGGCGATGCGGTCCAGAGCGAGGCCGGCCGCGCTGCCGACGCGGCCGTCTGGGCACCGCTGCCCGCGAACGGCATCAGCGTGGCGGGTCCGCGGGCCCACAGGGTCGTCTCGTGTCCAGTCCGATGAATCCCCCGCGCAGCGGAGGTCTGCTCATGCGGTCTTCCGGGGGCGCCAGAACGCAGCGAGCAGACCGGCGGTCGCCACCACGCCCAGTCCCAGTACGACACCGGCGCCCGCCCACCCCGTGACCGCGGTGCCGGCCGCCGTGTCGACCGCGTACTCCCCCGGGCCCCAGGCGCCGAGCGCGAGGGAGAGCACGGCCAGGACGAGGACGTACTCCCAGCCTTCCTTGAAGACGAAGAACCCGTGCGGCCGGTGGGCGAGCAGCCCGGCGACCAGCATGACCGACAGCACCGCCGCGCAGGCCAGCGGCGTGAGCAGTCCGAGCACCAGGAGGACGCCCGCGCCGATCTCGGTGACCACACTGAGCCACGCCTGCACGCGCGGCCGGGTCAGCCCCAGGCCGGCGAACCAGCGCGCGGTGCCGGTGATGCCGCCCCCGCCCCGCCAGTGGTTCCAGCCGTGCGCCACCATGACCGCGCCCAGCACGAGCCGGACCGCCAGCAGCCCGGCGTCGAAGGGTTCACCCATCGCGCCTCCCCCGTTCCGTGGGCAAGGCGGGGACGCCGAGCGCGCACTCCTCGACGAAGGCCAGGACGTGCAGGTGGTAGGCGAGGGCGGTCCGCCCGACGCTGGTGTTGTGGCCCGCCCCCGCCTGTTCGTGGAGCACCACGCGAGGTGAGCCGGTGAACAGCGAGGCGAGGTCCGACAGGCCCTCCGGCCCGTTGATCCACACCTGCTCGTGCTCGGCGAGGGTGATGTGGACCGGCACCGCGACACGCGCCGCCAGCCGGATCAGGTCCTCCTGCCAGCCCTCCCGGTGTCCCTCGTAGGCGGGCGAGGCCGCGCCGATGCGCTGTCCGCCGTGTACGTCGGGCGGGTAGGCCTGCGGCGGGTACCACAGCGCGTGGCGCAGGCTGGGCCGGGTGCGGGTCGGGTCGGTGCGCCACTCCTCCATCGCCCGCACGGCCCGGGGGTGGTGCACCCGGCCCATGCCGGCCAGCTCCACGCCGAGCAGGTCCCCGGCCCGCGGATCGCTTGCCATGCGCAGCGCGAGTTCGGAGCCCGCCGAGTGCGCCCACAGGAATACGCCCACACCACGTTCACGGTCCTTCAGCAGCATCTCGACGGCCTCGTACGCGAAGTCGGTGCGCTGGTCGGGCGTGCGCATGTGGTCCTCGTGCCCGGCGGAACTGCCGTAGCCGGGGCGGTCCAGGGCGAGGACGGTGAAGCCGGCCGCGGCGGCGGTGCGCAGGAGGGAGAGCCTCGGATGTCCGGGGTGGTCGAAGTAGGCGGAGGTGGTGGCGCCGCCGTGCAGGGCCACGATCACGGCCTGTGGTCGCGGTACCTCGGCCACCAGCGCGGAGGCGGGGACGCCGTGCACGTCGACGACCTGCCGGCGTACGGCGGTGGTGAGTTCGGGTTCGAGTGAGGTCATGCCACGGTCCTGGAAATCATGCGTCCGTCCTGAGCAGGAGTACGCCGCTGGGGGTGAGCCCGCCGCTGGAGACCACCGCGGTGCGCGCGTCCGCGACCTGCCGCCGCCCCGCCTGGCCGCGCAGCTGGAGCACGGCCTCGTGCAGCAGGCCCATGCCGTGGGTACGGCCGTGGGAGAGCTGACCGCCGTGCGGGTTCAAGGGCAGCGGGCCGTCGGGGGCGATGTTCTTGCCGCCGTCCAGGAAGTCGCGGGCCTCGCCGATGCCGCAGAAGCCGAGCGCCTCGATCCAGGACAGGCAGTTGAAGGTGAAGCCGTCGTAGAGCAGTGCCACGTCCACGTCGGCGGGGCGCAGGTCGGTGCGGGTCCACAGGTGGGCGGCCTGGCCGAGCACCTGGGGCTCGTGCGTGAGGGTGGACTGGTCCCATTCGGGCCGTTCGACGATCTGCGTGCCGACGGCCTCGACGCGGACCAATGGCCCGGGGAGGTCGGGGGCGGTCTCGGCGGCGGAGACGACCACCGCGACGGAGGCGTCGCAGGGGACGTCGCAGTCGTAGAGGCCGAAGGGGGTGGTGACGGTACGCGCGGAGAGATAGTCGTCCATGGTGAGCGGGTCGCGGTAGATCGCGTCCGGGTGTCGGGCCGCGTTGGCACGCTGGTTGAGGGCGATCCAGCCGAGGGTCTCCCGGGTGGTGCCGTAGCGGTGCATGTGCCGCTGGGCGTTCATCGCGAGCATGACCGCGGGCGAGACGGCGCCGAAGGGTTTGAACCAGCCTTCCGCGTCTGCCCGCCGGGGCACGGAGATCCTGCCCTGCCGGGCGAGTGCGCCGTACGTCGCCTCCCACACCGTGCGGAAGCACAGCACGTGCCGGGCCAAACCGCTCGCGACCGCGAGCATCGCGGCGATCACCGAACCGCCCGGGCCCGGGGTCTCCCCCGCGCCGTTGTGCCACACCGGGCGGATCCCGAGCGCGGACTCCAGCGCGGTCACACCGCCCTCGGCGAAGCCGCCGTAGGCGCCGCCGCCGGGGTAGGTGCACAGGCCGTCGATGTCGTCGAGGGTGAGGCCCGCGTCGGCGACGGCCTTCTCGCAAGCCTCGACGGTGAGGTCGAGGGGTGGGACCAACAGGCGGCGGCCGATGCGTGAGGCTCCGGCGCCGCTGATGACCGCGCGGTCCTCGAACCGGACCCCGGTCAGCGCCGGGCGCAGATACGGGGTGACCGGAGGGTCCTCGGGAAGGGGCGCGGGCGGGGGCTGCTCGGCGCACGGCCGGAACAGGGGGAGCCAGGCCTCACCTGCCCGCTCGAACACCACCTCCATGCGCATCCCGATCCGCAGGTCCTCCGGCGCGCAGCCGACGACGTCAGTGGTCAGCCTGACGCGCGGGTCCTCTTCGATCGCCACCTGGGCGACGACGAACGGCGAGGGCAGGCCGGGGAACGGGAAACGGTGGTTGACGGTGAAGCCGATCAGCGTGGCGAAGCCCGACACCTCCCCCACCTCGGTCACGTGCCCGCGGCAGTGGCGGCAGACGGGCTGCGGCGGGTGGATCAGTGCCCGGCACGCGGTGCAGGTCTGGAAGCGGAGCCGTCCGTCCCGGCCGGAGCTCCAGAAGAACTCGGTCTCCTGGCGGATCTCCGGCTGTGGACGGACAGCGTTCCCGTCCTCGCTCAACGGATCTTCGCCTCCGCCTTGCGGACCGTGACCGGCTCGGCCAGTCCGTGTTCGTCACAGGCCTGTTGAAGGTTCCCCAGGGTTTCCGCCAGTCCGGGTCCGAGGCGGTGGCCCGGCGTGAAGGTCGCCGGGAGGTGGCGCATCCCCTGGATGACACCGATGGTCTCGTAGTGGACCGTTCCCTCGGGGTCGCACGCGAAGTCGGGCATCCGGTCGAGGACCTGGAGCAGCATCCGCTTGAAGACGGTCCGCGCGACGTTGGAGCCGATGCAGCGGTGGATGCCCAGGCCGAAGGCGGTGTGCCGGTTGCCGCCGCGGGCGAGGTCGACCTGGTCGGGGTCGGTGAAGACCCGCGGATCGCGGTTGGCCATCGCCCAGGACAGCCACACCCGGTCGCCCTCCCTGAGCTCGGCGCCCGCGATCTCGCAGTCCTCGGCGACGGTGCGGCCGTCGCCGGGAGCGGGGGTGAAGTAGCGCAGGAACTCCTCCGTGGCGGTGTCCAGCAAGGTGTCGCGCTCCCGGCTCAGCCGGGTCCGCTCGCCGGGGTGCTGGGACAGCCACTCCAGGGTGTGCGCGGTGAGCGCGGTGGTGGTGTCGAAGCCTCCGCCGATGAGCAGGGCGAGGGCTCCGATCAGGTCCTCCTCGGGCGGGGCCTCGCCGTCGATCCGCAGCCGGGCCAGTGCGTCGGCGAGGCCCGGCCGTGGGTGGGCGCGTACTTCCCGGAGCGTGGCGGCGATGTCGCGGATCATCGCCATGTGCCCTTCCACCACCCGGGCCATCTCCGGCGAGTCGGGCGGGGTGTAGACGCCGGCGTGGGCGGGCTCGTTGTACAGCTCCCACTTCTTCAGCGGGATGCCCATCATGGCGAGCGTGAAGACGGCCGGGACGATGTTGGCGAGGTCGTCGACGAAGTCGATCCGGCCCGTCTCGATCCTCTCGTCGATGCAGGCCCGGGCCACGTCGTCGATGAACGGGACCCAGCGCTGGACGGCGGCCGGGGAGAGGTAGGGGTTGAGGGCGGTGCGGTAGGCGCGCTGTTCGGGCGGGTCCATCTCCAGGAAGCCGCCGCGCAGGCCCCTGCCGCGGGGCGGGGCCGGGATGCTGATGCCCCGGTAGCCGCGGCGCTCGCCGTGCACGTCGTGGTCGTTGGACAGCTTCTCACCGGCCCGGGCGAAGGCGAGCAGCTCACGGTTGCCGGCGGCCACCCAGTGGCCGTCGTAGGTGTCGGTCCAGGCGAGCGGGCAGCCCGAGTGGAATGCCCGGGTCTGCTCCTCGAACCGGTCGCGGTACTCCGGGGCATGCCGGTCGAAGTGGACGTGGGGCTGTTTGCGGGCCTCGTCGCCGGTGGTGTCCGGTGCGGTCATGGGCTGTGCTTCCTCTCGGTCCGCCGGGTACGGCTCAGAACACACCGATCGCGCGTTCGGGGCAGGAGCGGACGGCCTCGACCACCGCGTCCTCCTGATCGCCGGGGACGTCCTCGGCGACCGGCGAGGAGTGTCCGTCGATCTCGCTGAGCTCGAAGACCTCGGGGGCGCGCATGGCGCACAGGGTGTGCCCCTGGCAGCGCTCGGGGTCGACGCGTACCTTCACGTCGCTCACCTCCGGTTCATGTCAGGTCAGGTCGGCCATGGACGTGCCGACGTCGGCGAGGGTGGCCGGCTTGCCGTAGGCGCCCTTGTACTGGTAGGTGGGGGCGTCACAGCGGTAGGCGCCCTGGTCGGGCTCGAAGTCGGCCGCCTGCCAGCCCTTGGCGGTCGCCTCGACGATGACGTAGCACTTGGGCGGCTCCTTCGAGGTGAGGTCGAAGGGGGCCTGTAGGCCGCCTGCGGTGAAGGCGGTGTTCTTCATCGCGTTCTCGTACACGCATGTGCGGGTGAGCTCGGCGCAGTCGCGGGCGGAGGTGGCGAACAGCAGCCAGGCGGAGAAGGCGCGCAGGGCCGGATAGGTGACCTGCTTGCCGGGGGCGTACTTCTCGAACAGGTCGATCACCTGCTGGACGGCCGGGTTGTCCGCGGCACTCTCCAGCGGGGCGGTGGCGAAGAGTTCGGCGTAGTTGTGCTGCGTGCCCAGGGCGGCGCCGGCCAGTTGCGGGAAGGCGGGGCCGTAGGCGTTGCTGTTGGCGTCGATCCAGTCGGGGGTGTACCCGATGCCGGTGAGGGCCTGCTCCAGTTTGGCCAGGCTCGCGAAGTCGCCCAGGAAGACGAGCCCCTTGACGCCGTCCTTCTTGATCGACTGGGCGTAGGGCGTCCAGTCGGAGACTCCGGCCGCCGGGTACAGGTCGCTGTAGGAGACCGTGCCGCCGAGACCGGCGACGGCTTCCTTGAACTGGGCGGCCATGACCTTGGTGACGGGGGCGTCGCCCGCGATGACACCGACCTTGCCCGCCGAGTCCGGATACTTGTCCTTCAGCAGCCAGGAGTAGTAGCCGGCGTACCCGAAGTACCCGGCGACCGGTCCGGAGGCGAGGGCCTGGAGGTCCGAGCCGATGGCGCCGATCTGGCTGGACTGGGCGGGGAAGTTGGGCAGCAGGCACTTCAGACGGTCCTTGACGCCGAGGCTGTCCAGCGCCGAGCCGCCGCCCACGAGCGCGAAGTCCGCCTTGCATGCCTCCAGCACCCGCTGGCGGACCTCCATCAGTTTCGCGTCGCGGGTGACGGGGGCGAGGTCGCGCCCGTTGATGCCGCCGGCATCGTTGCACCAGGACGTGAACACCTTCGCGGCGTCCACGAACTCGGACCGTTTGGTGAAGCCGATGTCGGACATGACGCCGACCTGGATCTCGTCGTCGGTGACGCCCTGGACGGAAGAGGCCTTGGCGGTGCCGGGGCCGCACACGTCCTTCAGCGTGCCGAAGTCGGAGCTCTTCTCGGTGGCGGGGCTCGACCGCTGGGCGAAGTCGGTGCCGGGGCCGTCACCCGACCGGGTGGAGCAGCCGGCCAGCAGCACCGCGACCGCGGTGGCCGCGCCGATCAGCATCCTGCGCATGGTGCCTCCTCGGGGAGTTCGGACGCCGTCGTCCGAGGGAGGTGAGGGAGTGCGGGGGGCGTGGGCGAGCGCCCCGGCTCGGCGGTCAGGTGATCGCGCCGCTCGCCTTGAGGGCGAGGATGCGGTCCCAGTCGTAGCCGAGCTCGGTGAGGATCTCCTCGGTCTGGGCGGCGAACTCCGGGGCGGCGTGGAGGCGGGTGTCCTGGACGTCGAACTGGACCGGGCTGGTGACCAGTTCGAGGTCGCCGGCCTGCCCGATGTAGCCGTTGGCGCGGACCTGCTGGTCGGCTGCGGCCTGAAGGGTGTCCTGCACCGGTGCCCAGGGCCCGTCGAGCGCGGCGAGGTCCTTGGACCACTCTGTCAGGGTGCGGCTCGCGATCACCTCGCGGAGGATCTCCACCGCGTCCTTCGTGTGTTCGGCGATGGCCTCGGCGGTGGCGAAGCGGGCGTCGTCGGCGAGTTCCGGCCGGCCGATGCGGCGGCACACGTCGGGCCAGAACTTGGCCGGCTGGAGCATGACGAAGGCGATGAACCGGTTGTCGGAGGTGCGGTAGAGCCCGGAGAGCGGGTTGGTGGGTGAGCCGTGGGCACTGGGCGTCACCCCCTCCCAGGGGCGGTCGAGGTGGACGGAGACGGCGATGGTGTGGCCGAGCGCCCACAGGCCGCTGCCGAGGAGGGAGACGTCCACGACGGGGGCCTCGCCGGTGCGCTCCCGGCGCAGCAGGGCGGCGGCGACGCCGCCGGCGAGGTTGGTGCCGGAGACGGTGTCGCCGTAGGCGGGCCCGGGTGGGCTGATCATGCCGTCGCTGCCGGGCGGGGTGACGCTGGCGGCGGTGCCCGCGCGCGCCCAGAAGGCGGTCATGTCGTAGCCGCCCTTGTCCGCCTCGGGGCCGCGCGGTCCGAGGGCGCTGCCGCGGGCGTAGACGATGCGCGGGTTGACGGCGCGGATGTCGTCGACGTCGATGCCGAGGCGGGCGCGGGCGCCGGGCATGAGGCTGGTGAGGAAGACGTCGGAGTCCTTGACCAGTTCGTAGAGCACCTCGCGGCCCTCGGGGCGGGACATGTCCAGGCCCAGGGAGCGTTTGCCGCGGTTGGCGTGGGCGACGTTGGGGTTGGGGTCGCCCTCCACGCGGAACGAGCCGGTCTGGCGCAGTCCGCGCTGCGGGTCGCCGGTGACGGCGTGCTCGATCTTGACGACGTCGGCGCCCCAGTCGGCGAGCACGGCCCCGGCCGAGGGCACGAAGCCGTACATGGCGACTTCGAGGACGCGGATGCCTTCGAGCGGCTTCATGCCGCCTCCTTCGGCGGTACGACGCGGCCGAATGCCTTCGCCTCCAGGAACTCCTCGAACCCGGCGCGTCCGCTCTCCCGGCCGATGCCTGACTGCTTGTACCCGCCGAAGGGCACGTCGGCGGAGAAGTAGTTGCCGCCGTTGATCGAGAAGGTGCCGGTGCGGATGCGGCGGGCCAGGCGAATGGCGCGCTCGTCGTCGGCGCTGTGCACGGCGCCGGACAGGCCGTACCTGGAGTGGTTGGCGATGCGGACGGCGTCGTCCTCGTCGTCGTAGGGGATGACCGCGAGGACGGGTCCGAAGACCTCCTCCTGGGCGATCTCGCTGTCGGGGTCGACGCCCGCGAGGAGGGTGGGTTCGTAGAACCAGCCGGGATCGACGCGCTTGCCGCCGCGGACGAGTCTCGCCCCGGCCTCGACCGCGCGCCGCACCATGGCGTCCACCTTGTCGCGCTGCTGTTCGCTGATGAGCGGGCCCATGGCGGTCTTCGGATCGGCCGGGTCGCCGACCCGGACGCGTTCCATGCCCGCGGCGACGAGCCGCACGATCCGATCGTGGTCGGCGCGCGGGACGAGGAGGCGGGAGGTGAGGGCGCAGCCCTGGCCGGAGTGGGAGCAGATGGTGAAGGCGGCGAACATGGCGGCCCTGGTGAAGTCCGCGTCGTCCAGGACGATCATGGCGGATTTGCCGCCGAGTTCGAGGAAGACCCTCTTCACGGTGCCGGAGGCGGCGGCCATGATGGCCCGCCCGGTGGTGGTGGCGCCGGTGAAGGTGACCAGGTCCACGTCGGGGTGGGTGGTGAGCAGTTCACCGGTCCCGGCGTTCGAGGAGCTGAGGATGTTGACGACGCCGGGCGGGATGTCGGTGTGCTCCGCGATGAGTTCGCCGAGCGCGAGGGTGGTCAGGGGGGTCTGCGGGGCGCCTTTGAGGACGACGGTGCAGCCCGCCGCGAGCGCGGGGGCGAGCTTGGCCAGGGCGAGCTGGTTGGGGAAGTTGTACGGCAGGATGGCGGCGACGACCCCGGCCGCCTCCTTCTCCACCCAGCGGTGGTGGCGCTGGCCGCGGCTCTCCTTCTCCCCGAGGTCCTCGGTGAACTCGTAGGCCGCCAAGAGGTCCGCGTAGTACGTGACGAGGCCGATCGGCTCGTCGAGCTGGGGGCCGTGGGTGAGCTGGCGGGGCGCGCCGACCTCGGCGATGGTCAGCTCGCGCAGCTCCTCGCGGTGGTCGTCGAGGGCCTGGTGGAGCCGGCGCAGACAGCGCAGCCTCAGGTCCTTGTCCGTGGCCCATCCGGTGGTGTCGAAGGCGCGGCGGGCCGCGGCGACCGCGGCCTCGGCGTCGGCCTTCGTGGCGTCCGGAGCGTGGCCGAGCAGGTCACCTGTGGCGGGGTTGTACGAGGGGAAGGTGCTGTCCGCGGCGACCAGCTTGCCGTCGATCAACTGGGACTTGGCGACGAGAGGGCTCACAGCCGCACCACCGATCCGCCGTCGACGGCGATGACCTGTCCGGTGACCCAGGCGGCCTCGTCGGAGAGCAGGAACTTCAGGGCGCCCGCCTGGTCGGCGGCGGTGCCCATGCGTTTGAGGGCGAAGGACTGCACCATGGCCGTGCGGTGCTCCTCGGGGATGATGCTGCGGGCCGCCTCGGTGTCCGTCGGGCCGGGCGCGATCGCGTTGACGCGGATGCCGCGCGGCCCGAGTTCGGCGGCGAGGGAGGCGGTGAGGTGGTTGACGCCGGCCTTGGCGAGTCCGTAGAAGCCGGTGGCCTGCCAGGCCGCGGTCGACGACTGGTTGACGACGGCCGCGCCCGCCTTGAGGTAGGGCAGGGCGGCACGGGTGACGTGCAGCGCGCCGAGCAGGTTCACCTTCAGGAAGCGGTCGAGGTAGTCGTAGTCGACGGTGACGATGCCCTCGCGGCGCATGCCGTGGAAGATCGCGGCGTTGTTGACCAGGTGGTCGATCCGCCCGAACTCGCGCATCACGGTGTCGATGAGCGCTACGGCGGACGCGGGGTCGGCCACGTCGGTCCGCACGAACAGGGCGTCTCCGATCTCCTTGGCAACCCGCCGGCCCCGCTCCTCGTTCAGCTCCGCGACCACCACCCGCGCGCCTTCGGCCGCCAGCGCCCGGGCGTATCCCTCGCCGATGCCCTGGCCGGCTCCGGTGACGATGATCACCTTGTCCTTGAACCGCATCCCAGCCTCCTCGCTCGGTGGTTCGGAAACTACATTCTCTCTTTGCGCGAAGCAAGGATTCGGACACGAGAATCACATACTCAAACCAGCCGGGCTCATCACCCGGCAACCCCGCACGCACGGGGGTTCCCGCCCTCGCCCGACGAGAATAGGATTCTCGTATTCAGAAGGGGTGTTTTCATGATCGAATCGAAAGCGTTGAGCCCGGCGCTCGGGGTCGAGTTCACCGGGGTCACGGACCCGCTCGACGACTCCTTCGTCCACCGCTGCGCGGAAGCGCTCACGTGGCGGGGCGTCCTGCTGGTACGCGGACTGCACCTCGACGACGAGCGGCAGCCGGCGTTCAGCCGCCGGCTGGGCGAAGTGGTGGCGCTGAACGGCCAGGAGATCTTCCCGGTCTCCGTCGATCCGGAGAAGAGCAGAACCGCCAAGTACCTCAAGGGCGCCTTCTTCTGGCACCTCGACGGCACCACCGACGATGTGCCGGTCAAAGCGACCACGCCCACTGCCCGCCAGGTCGCCATGACCGGCGGCAGCACCGACTTCGCCGGCACCTACGCGGCGTACGAGACCCTGCGCGTGGCGCACAGCTTCGAGGCCGCCCGGCGGCTGGTGAACCCCGACCCCGGCGAGCGGGAGCCGGCCGCCTGGCGCACCCGGCCCTCGCGCGAAGCGGCCCTGGTGTGGCAGCGCCGCGACGGCCACGCCCTGCTGGAGGAACTGCTCGACCGGACCACCCAGGAGCGCTTCCGCCACACCCACGACTGGGCAGTCGGCGACCTGGTGGTCCGGGACAACACCGGCATCCCGCACCGGGCCCTGCCCTTCGCCGAGAGCTCCGAACGGCTGCCGCACCGCACGACCGCCGTCGGCGACGAGGCGTTCGCATGAGCACCGCGCAGGCACCGACCGCCGTCGTGACCGGCGGGGCCTCCGGCATCGGCCGTGCCATCGCGCACCGGCTCGCCGCGGACGGGCTGAACGTGGCCGCGCTCGACCTCTCCCCCGCCGAGGACGGCTTCGGACTGACCGTGGACGTCACGGACCGCGCCCAGGTGGACAAGGCGATGGACGCGGTGCGCGAGCGCTTCGGCCCCGTGAGCGTCCTGGTCAACGCGGCCGGCAAAGACGGCTTCACCCGCTTCGCGGACCTGCCCTTCGCCGACTGGCAGCGCGTGGTCGACATCAACCTCAACGGTGTCTTCCACTGCGTGCAGTCGGCCCTGCCGGACATGGTGCGGGCTCGCTGGGGCCGGATCATCAACATCTCCTCCTCCAGCACCCACTCCGGCCAGCCGTTCATGGCCCACTACGTGGCGGCCAAGTCCGCCGTGAACGGACTCACCAAGTCCCTGGCTCTCGAACTCGGGCCGAAGGGCATCACGGTGAACGCGATCCCGCCCGGCTTCATCGACACCCCCATGCTGCGCACCGCCGAGCGGGAGCAGCGGCTCGGCGGCACCATCGAGGACCACATCGCGCGCACGCCGGTCCGCCGGGTCGGCCGCCCCGAGGACATCGCCGCGACCTGCTCCTTCCTGGCCAGCGAGGAAGCCGGGTACATCACCGGGCAGATCATCGGTGTGAACGGGGGCCGCAACACATGACGAGGCTGCGTCCCGTCCCGTACGAGGAATGGGACGGCGAGGTGCTGCGTCCGCTGACGGGCGGGCGCACCGTCCCGCCGTCCAACGCCCTCGGCCTGCTGCTGAACCACCCGCGGCTGGCCATGGCGTTCCTGACCTTCAGCACGCACCTGCTGTACCGCAGCACGCTGCCCGCCAGGACGCGCGAGCTGACGATCCTCCGGGTCGCCTGGCGTCACCGGTGCCGCTACGAGTGGGCCCATCACGTGCTGATCGCACGCGAGGCCGGTGTGACGGAGGAGGAAGTGGAGGAGGTCCGCCAGGGCGCGAGCACGCTGCTGAACCGGGCGGTGGACGAACTCGAGACCACCTCCTCCCTGTCCGACGAGTTGTACGAAGAGCTGGCGAAGCACATGGACGAACGGCAGCTGATGGACTTCGTGTTCACGGTCGGCGCGTACCGGATGCAGGCCATGGCCTACAACACCTTCGCGGTGGAACCCGATCCGGGAATGGACGACGGGGGCATGCGCGACCGCGGACCGGCCACGTAGCCGGGAGGATGGACATGCCGCGTTCCGTACGCCCCGACCGGCCGCTTCGCGTCGTCCAGTGGGCCACGGGGACCATCGGCGCGCGATCGCTGCGCGCCGTTGTCGACCATCCGCACATGGTGCTGGCGGGAGTTCACGTCCACTCCCCCGGCAAAGCCGGCCGTGACGCAGGCGAGCTGTGCGGGAGCGGCCCCACGAGCGTCAGGACAACCCACCGTCTCGACGACGTGCTCGGCCTGGGGGCCGACTGCGTGCTGTACATGCCGCGCACGGCCGACCTGGACGAGCTGTGTGCTCTGCTCGCGTCCGGCACGAACGTCGTGACCACGACCGGCGGGTTCCACCACCCGGCGAGCATGGATCCCGCCGTCCGGCGCAGGGTCGAGGCGGCCTGCGAGCGGGGCGGCACCTCCCTCCACGACACCGGCAGCAGCCCCGGCTTCATCACCGAGGCCGTACCCATCGTGCTGGCCTCGGTGCAGCGGCGGCTGGACAACCTGACCATCCACGAGTACGCGGATCTGTCCAGGCGGAACTCGCCGGAGCTGCTGTTCGACAGCATGGGCTTCGGCCGGGAGCCGGCCGCGGCGTTCGGCGAAGACCGCCTGGCGCACATCCGGCGCGGTTTCGGACCGTCGTTGCGTCTGGTGGCCGACGCCCTGGGGCTGCCGCTGGACTCGGTGGAGGCGCGTGGGCGGTTCGCCGCGGCGGCCCACACGACCGGCATCGCCGCCGTGGTCCTGCGCGCCGGGACGGTGGCGGCGCAGCGGATGACACTGACCGGCCTGCGGGGCGGCCGTACGCTGCTGGAGTTCAACGCGACCTGGTACTGCACCGGCGACCTCGACCCGGCCTGGGACCTGCGTCCCACCGGGTGGCATCTGAGGGTCGACGGCGACGCGCCCCTCGACATCGACATGCGCTTCCCGGTGCCGCTGGAGCGGTTGGCCGCGGTCTCCCCCGGCTACACCGCCCACCGGGCCGTCAACGCCGTCCCCGCCGTCTGCGCGGCGGCCCCGGGCATCCGGACCGCGGTGGACCTCCCCCCGTTCACCGCGGTGCTCGGCTGAGCCGGGGCCCCCGCCGGTTCAGCCCTGCTTCAGACGCCGTTTCATCTCGTCGAGACGGGTCAGGATCGGGAAGCCGTCCACACTGAGCGCGTTGCCGTGCCCGGTCTGGTGGATGTCGAAGACGGACTGGAGGGCGGCGTAGAAGCCCTGGACGTCGAGCGTCTGGTTGACCGCCCGCTTGGCCTGGCGCAGGCCGAACGGGGGCATCGCGGCGATCCGGCCGGCCAGTTCGTAGGCGGCGGTGTCGAGTTCGGCCGGCGGCACGACCTTGGTCACCATGCCGGTCTGCTCGGCCTCCCTGGCGGTCAGCGGCCGTCCGGTGAACAGGATCTCCTTGGCCTTGCGCGGGCCCAGCTCCCAGGTGTGGCCGTGATACTCGACGCCCCCGATGCCCATGTGCACGACCGGGTCGGAGAACTCGGCGTTCTCGGCGGCCACGATCAGGTCGCACGGCCAGCACAGCATCAGACCGGCGGCGATGCACTTGCCCTGGACGGCCGCGATGGTCGGCTTGGGAACGTTGCGCCACTTCAGCGCGTACTCCAGATAGCGGCGGGTCTCGGCGTCGTAGATCCACTCCAGGGTGATCTCGCCCGGGCCGGGCCAACGGTCCTTCAGGTCGTGCCCGGCGGAGAAGTGCCGGCCGTTCGCCTTGAGGACGACGACCCGTACGTCCTCATCGCGCGCGGCGCGGGTCCAGGCGGCGTCGAGGTCGTCGAGGAGGGCCATGGTCTGGGCGTTGGCCGCCTCGGGGCGGTTCAGAGTGATCGTGGCGATGCCGTCCTGGGCGTCGTACAGGATCTGGTCCATGACCGGCGTCCTATCGGGGTAGGCCGAGGATGCGCTCGGCGATGATGTTGCGCTGGATCTCGCTGGTGCCGCCGGCGATGGTGCCGGCGAAACTGCGCGCGTACCGCTCGAACCAGCTGGAGATGAAGTGCTCGTGGTGCATGTGGTGGTACGGACCGGTGCGCTTCGGGTGCTCCAGTCCCTCGGCGCCGTGCGCCTCCAACGCGTGCAGGGAGGCGGACTGGACGGCCTCGGAGCCCAGCAGTTTGAGCACCGAGATCTCCGCCGGGTCCCGGTCCGGGCCGAGCCGGCGGTGGCCGAGCAGCCGCAGCGCCGTCAGGTCCATGCGGAGGGTGGCGTACCACTCCTGGCCGGCGCCCGCGTCGGCGGCGTCGCGCAGCAGGTCCTCCAGGCGTTCGGCGTACGACAGCCACAGCAGCGTCCGCTCGTGACCGAGGGAACCGTTCGCCACCCGCCAGCCCTCGCCCAGGGGGCCCACGAGGTTCTCGCGCGGCACCCGGACGTCGGTGAGGAACACCTCGTTGAAGTCCAGGTCGTCCTCGGCCGCGATCGACCCGAAGGGGCGGCGGACGACGCCCTCGGTGCCGGTCGGGATCAGCAGAGCGCTGATCCCCTTGTGCTTGGGCGCGTCCGGGTCGGTGCGGACGAAGGTGAGCAGGACGTCGGCGTCGTGGGCGCCGGAGGTCCAGATCTTCTGCCCGTTGACCACGAACCCGTCCCGGTCCGCCACGGCACGGGTACGCAGGGACGCCAGGTCGGATCCGGCCTCGGGTTCGCTCATGCCGAGCGCGGCGGTGATCTCGGCGCGCAGGATCGGCACGGCCCAGCGGCGCTTCTGCTCCTCGGTGCCGAAGGTGAGCAGGGAGGCGGCGATGATGCCGAGACCCTGCGGGTTGAAGCTGTGGTAGACCCGGCGGCGGGCCAGCTCCTCCAGGTGAGCGAGTTGCTGGGGCAGGCCGGCATCGCGACCGCCGTACTCGGGCGGCTGGCCCGGGAGCAGCCAGCCCGCGTCGAACAGGGTGCGCTGCCAGCGCCGGGCCCATGTGGGGACGTGGGCGCTGGAGCCGGCGCGTTCGCGGGCCTCGGCCTCCTCGGGCAGGTGAGCGTCGAGGAAGGCGGCGAACTGCGCGCGGAACTCCTCCACCTCGGGGTCGTCGGCCAGCTTCATCATGCGAGCAGTGCCTTCCTGTGCACGGACGCGGTGCCGAGGAGCAGGTCGCAGGCCTGTGCGCGTTTGAGGTGGTACTGAAGTTCGTTCTCCCAGGTGAAGCCCATGGCGCCGAAGAGTTGCAGCCCGTGCCGGAAGACCAGGCGCTGGCACTCCCCCGCCGCGGCCTTCGCCATGCGCGCGGCGTCGGTCCGGCGCGGGTCGTCCTCCGCGAGGGTCAGAGCGCCGAAGTGGGTGAGGGCGCGGGCCCGTTCGATGGCCACGTACATGTCGGCCGCCTTGTGCTTGACGGCCTGGAAGGAGCCGAGCGGCCGGCCGAACTGCACCCGCCGCTTCACATGGTCCAGGACGAGGTCGAGAATGCGGCGGCAGGCGCCCACGCAGGTGGCGGCGAGCCCCAGGAGGGCGAGGTCCGGCACTCCGGCGGCGAGTTCGCCGGCGCGGACGTGGGCGGCGTGCAGGTGCGGATCGAGCACGGGGACCCGTTCGGCCGCGAGTTCTGCGCCCGGGACGACGGTGACGCCGCGGCGGGTGAGCAGAGCGACCTCGTCGGCCCGGTCGGCGTCCAGGACGTAGCGCCCGATGCCGTCGAACACGGCGGTGCCGCTGCCCTCGGGGAGCCGGCCCGCGAGCGGCACGAACCAGGTGGCGGTGGCCAGGAACGGGGTCGGGTCGGCGGCGTAGCCCAACTCCTCCAGGATGAGCGCGAGTTCCAGCGGGGGCGCCTCCAGCCAACCAAGCCGAAGATACGTCTCCCACTGCTGTGCCTCGGGCCGGCCCCGCACCTTGGCGACCGTCTCGCGCACCGAGCGCCGCAGCAACTGCTGCTCCTCGTCGAGTTCGAACTCCACGCCCGGCCCCCTCCGCCGTACCGGTGGCTGCACACCGGGCGTGGGCCCGGATCAGAAGCGAGAATACCATTCTCTGGATGAGCGAGTAAGACTCTTGCTTTTGGCGGAGCGCGATTCGGTAGGGAGTGGGGCTCCTCTTCCCGCCTGCGTGGAGTACCGTTCTTCCATGAGTGCCGTCCCCGCAGAATCCGTCGAGACCCCCGAGCCCGCCTGGCGGCAGCGCGCCGTCGAGCGCTCCACCCGGGCGGCGAAGCTGCGCGCCGAGCAGCGCGTGCAGCGATTTCTCGACGCCGCCCAGGAGCTCATCGCCGACAAGGGCACCACCGACTTCACCGTGCAGGAGGTCGTGGAGCGTTCCCGCCAGTCGCTGCGCAGCTTCTACCAGCACTTCGACGGCAAGCACGAGCTCCTTCTCGCCCTGTTCGAGGACGCGCTGTCGAAGTCCGCCGCCGCCATACGGGAACAGGTCACCGCGGGGCGGGATCCGCTGGAGCGTCTGAAGATCGCGGTCGAGTGGCTCTACGACGCCTCCAAGCCCCGCGAGGGCCGGCAGTCCCCGCTCTTCACCGACTTCGCCGTCCAGTTGCTGGTCACTCACCCGGACCAGGTGGCGAGCGCCCACGTGCCGCTGGTCGACTTCTTCACCGAGATGGTGGAAGAGGCCGTCGGAACCGGTCAGGCCGTGGCCCCGAAGCCCCGGCGCACCGCCTCCCTGATCATGCAGACGGCGATGTTCACGGCCCAGGCCCCCTCGGCCCGGGTGGGCGCCCACCCCTCGCCGATCACGGTGGAGGAGGTGTGGGCCTTCTGCCTCGGCGGCATCAGTGGCGGCCCGGCGCCCGACGGCGCTCCGGCGACTGCGCCGGCGGCGAAGAAAACCGCCTCAAGGGCCGGCACGAAGAAGACGGCGTCCGCCAAGAAGTCCGCCTCGGCCGCGACCGCCGCCGCGAAGACGGGCGCGGCAGCCGGTCCGCGCAGGCGCGGGTGACGGTGCGCTGCTCAGCGTGACGACCGGGGGCGGGAGTCACCCTGCCCCCGGCCCTTTCCTTCAGGGAGCTCCCGTGCCTCGGAGCCGCACGGCCGTCAGGCCGTGTCCGAGGTTCAGGCGCCCGGGGACTCGACCGGCGCCACCTCCACCCCGCCCGCGGCCCTCCCCAGCAGCGTCAGTGTCACCTCGCCCGGTCCCGCCGGTGTCGTCCCGTCGGACAGCACCGCCAGAGCCAGCGTGTTGTGGCCCCGGGTACGCAGGATGCCGTTGGGGACGACGAACGTGTGCTGCGGGCCCGCGTCGTTGATGTACTGGCCCATGTTCCAGCCGTTGACGTAGAGCTGGACGCGGTAGGCGCGGGTGGCGTCGTCGGCGAACGTGACGCCGATCGAGGCGTCGGTGTCGTGGTCGATGCCGAGCCGGAACGTGGTCCGGTACCAGTCGACGCCCTGCCGGCGCCGGGCGAGCGGGAAGACCACCTCCGCCCAGTCCCCCGCTGCGGGCCCCGGCAGATGCCAGCCGTGCCGTTCCCCGTACAGGCCGCCGGTGTTGAGCGGCCCGCGTACCGGATCGCTCCCGGCCTCGCCCTGGAGGCGCCAGGTCACGGCGGGAGTGACGCCGGTGAACGTCACGGCGGTCAGGCCGCGGGCGGCCTTGTGGGTGTCCGCGGCCCAGCCGTCCTGATCGTGCTGCATGCGCCGCACCAGGACGGAGAGGACGTGGCCGCCCGCCGTCCGCAGATCCGGCGGCACGCTGAAGCCGGCCTCGGCCGTCCAGGTGCCCCGCCCCGACTCGGACGCGGTGGGCACGGGCATCCGGTGCGTGCCGAGCGGGCGCCCGTCCAGCCAGGCCATCAGCAGGCCCTGGGTCCCGGTGCTGTAGGCGAGTTTCACGGACTCGGCCTCGCGCGCGTCGTCGAAGGAACCGCGATACCAGACGTCGCCGTAGTGGAAGCCGTAGTCGTCGGCGAACAGGACCGGCCGGCCGGCCGGCACGGGAGTCGTCGAGTACGAGGACGTCTTGTCGGCGACGGCCCACCCGGAGTCGTCGAAGCCGGGCTGCGCTTCAGGGTTTTCGACCCGGTGACGCCAGCCGGTCAGGGCCGGCAGGACGACGTCGGCGGCGCCGGGCAGGGAGCGCTTCGCGGCGAGGCTGCCGGAGGCGGTGGCGTGGACACGCACCGTCTCGCCGTTCCAGGTCAGCTTCTGCACCCCGCGCGGCGCCCACACCTCCAGGTCGGCGTCCTCGACGGTGTCGCCGGTCAGATGCGCGCTCGTCCCCTTCAGCCGGGCCGTGCGCAGCAGTGCCGGACCGCGCACCAGGACCGGGCCCGACGGAGTGTCGTGGCGCCACAGCGTCGCGGAGGTGTCGTCGTCGGCGAACAGCACGAGGTAGGAGTCACCGATCGACACCCGTGTGAGCCCGTCGAGCCGGGCCCGGAGCGTCAGTCGTCCGTCCGCACAGGTGAAGCTCGCCGACCCGCCGAGCACGGTGACCTCCGGCTCGCTGTCGTACGCGAAGGCGACCTCGGCCGGCTCCCCGGCCCGCCCCGCGAACACGGCGACACCCCGGCGCCCGGCGCTGACCGCCAGCATCGGCTGGACCGTCGAGTACGCCAGCTTCCGCCCGGCGAGGGTGATGCCCGCGGCGATCATTTTGGCGTCATGGGCGCCCACGGTGACGTCGGGCGTCACCGTCGTACCGTCCGCGAGCGTCAGCGGCACACCCGGACTCACCCGCTCCCCGGAGTCGTTGCGCAGCACGTACACGTGTGCCCCGGTGTCCGGATTGGTCAGGTGGTAGGCCTTCAGCCCGGCCGCCGTGACGTCCGCCGCACGGTCCAGCTCGGCCAGGTCGGGCACGCTGTGGAGCAGCTGGCCGATCTGGTGCATCGGAATCATCTTCGGGGTGACGTTGCGGGCCTCGTCGATCGCGGCCCCGTAGTCGTACGACGTGTAGACGATGGGCGCGGGCAGCCAGCCCCACGAGGTACCGCCGTAGATCATGTAGATGTTGTGGATCTTGATGCCGTTGGCGAGGTTGGTGAGGCAGAAGCGCCGCAGGTACGCCGCGTCCCGGGTGCGCCGCACCTCCTCGTACCCCTTGCCGGAGAACGGGGCGCCGCCCCAGGGGTCGAACCAGCCGCCCCCGAACTCGGCGATGAAGCCCGGAGTGCCAGGGCTCGCGGTCGAGCCGCCCTGCGAGCCGCCCACGCCGAAATAGCCCCAGTCGGGCGCGGGTTCGGCCGGATTCGGATAGCCGTCGAAGGCGTACAGCCAGCGGCCCGACTCGCCCCCGGTGTCGAACGAGCCGGGGACCCAGCGTCCGTTGCGGTCGAAGTCGTTGTGGAACAGCGGCACGTCGATGCCGTCGGCGCGGACCTTGGCGTAGAGGTGGGCCATGTAGGCGCTGCCGGTGGCGGTTCCGGCGAGGGCCGCGTACTCGTTCTCCAACTGGTACAGGACGACGGTGCCCGCGCCACGGGTGTACTGATGGCGGGCCACGATCTCGTTCACGGCCGTCAGGTACTCGTCCGCGTACGACAGATACGTGGGGTCGTCGGTGCGGGCCCGGCCCTTCGTGACCGCCAGCCAGCCCGGGAAGCCGCCCCCGTCGGTCTCGGAGTTGATGTACGGCCCCGGGCGCACGATGACGTACAGGCCCTCCTCGGCGGCCATGCGCAGGAACAGGTCGAGGTCGCGTACGCCGGTGAAGTCGTACCGGCCGGGCGCCGGCGAATGGCAGTTCCAGGCGACGTAGATGCCGACGGTGTTGAGACCGTGGGCGCGCAGTTTCTGGAGCACGTCGCGCCACAGCGAGGGGCTCGGCAGCCGGAAGGGGTGTATCTCGCCGGACCACAGGACGACCCGACGGCCGTCGATCAGTACCGAGTACTTGTCAAAAGCGACCGTGTGCGCGGCCCCGTCCGCCGACGGCGGGGACGTGTCCGGTGCGTCGGCCGCGGCGCTGGGGCCGGCAGCCGCGGGCACGGCCAGGCCGGCGGCGGCGAGGGTGGCGAATGTGCGCCTGGTCAGCTCCAACTGGACCTCCATGGCGGCTCGTTGCAATGATCTTTCGATATGTCGGACAACGTTCGCATACGCGGACCCGAACCTAGATCCCCTTCCGAGGGCGGTCAACGGGCCGGCGAAGGGCCACGCCTGGACTCTTGACCCTGATTTCGGTCTGACCTTTAGTATGTTTTGCATATCCGTCGTCGGCAGAGGGGTTCCCCGCCGTGGATTTCGAGCTGACCGAGGACCAGGAGACGATCCGCAAGGCCGTGGCCGGTCTCCTGCGCGACTTCGACGACCGGTACTGGATGGAGAAGGACCGGGACCACGCGTTCCCCGAGGAGTTCTACGCCGCCGTCGCCGAGGGCGGCTGGCTCGGCATCACGATCCCGGAGGAGCACGGCGGCCACGGGCTCGGCATCACTGAAGCGACGCTGCTGCTGGAGGAGGTCGCGCGCTCCGGCGGGGGCATGAACGCCGCCAGCGCGATCCACATGTCGATCTTCGGCATGCATCCGGTGGTCGTACACGGCTCCGACGAGCTCAAGCGCCGCACCCTGCCGCGCATCGCCCGCGGCGACCTGCACGTGTGCTTCGGGGTGACGGAGCCGGGCGCCGGCCTCGACACGACGAACATCACGACGTACGCCCGCCGGGACGGTGACCACTACGTCGTCAGCGGACGCAAGGTGTGGATCTCCAAGGCGCTGGAGTCGGAGAAGATCCTTCTGCTGACGCGCACGGCCAGGCGTGACGAGGTGGAGAAGCCGACCGACGGGATGACGCTGTTCCTGACCGATCTGGACCGCGACCGGGTCGACATCCGCCCGATCCCGAAGATGGGCCGCAACGCCGTCTCCTCGAACGAGGTGTTCATCGACGACCTGCGGGTGCCCGCCCGGGACCGGGTCGGCGAGGAGGGCCAGGGGTTCCGCTACCTCCTCGACGGCCTCAACCCGGAACGGATGCTGATCGCCGCCGAGGCTCTCGGCATCGGCAGGGTGGCCCTGGACCGGGCCGTGCGCTACGGACGCGAGCGGGAGGTGTTCGGCCGCCCCATCGGCATGAACCAGGGCATCCAGTTCCCGCTGGCCGACGCCCTCGCCCACCTCGACGCGGCAGAGCTCGTGCTGCGCAAGGCGACCTGGCTGTACGACCGGGGCCGGCCGTGCGGACGGGAGGCCAACACCGCCAAGTACCTGTGCGCGGACGCCGGGTTCACGGCCGCCGACCGGGCGCTTCAAACGCACGGCGGCATGGGCTACTCCGAGGAGTATCCGGTGGCGCGATTCTTCCGTGAGGCCCGGCTGACGCGGATCGCGCCGGTCAGCCAGGAGATGGTCCTGAACTATCTGGGGTCCCACACGCTGGGGCTCCCGAGGAGCTACTGAGGAGCTGGGATGGCCGAAGGAACGGGACTGTTCGATCTGACAGGGCGTTCGGCGCTGGTGACCGGCGCCGGCGGCGGCATCGGTTCGGCTGTGGCCGAGGCGCTGGCACGGGCCGGGGCCGCGGTGCTCGTCACCGACGTGGACGGGGCGGCGGCAGCGGCCGTGGCCGGGAAGCTGACCGCGGAGGGCCTGCGCACCGAGGGGGCCGCTCTGGACGTGGTGGACCGGGAGGCGGCCGACGCCGCCGTGTCCCGGGCCGCCGCGCTCACCGGCGGGACGCTGCACATCCTCGTCAACAACGCGGGAGTCACCGCGCCCGCGATGTTCGAGAAGCTCCACGAGGAGTCGTTCCGGCGGCTCCTCGACATCCATGTGCTGGGCGCGTTCCACTGCACCCAGGCCGCGCTGCCGTTCCTGCCGGCGGACGGGACCGGGCGGGTCATCAACGTCACGTCGTCGGCCGGCCTGACCGGCACCCTGGGCCAGGTGAACTACTCGGCGGCCAAGGCGGGCATCATCGGACTCACCAAATCACTCGCCCGTGAGCTGGCCCGGAAGAACATCCTGGTCAACGCGCTCGCACCACTGGCGGCGACGCCGATGACCGAGACCATCCGCACCGACCCGAAGTTCGCGGAGCGGATGCTCGCCCGGATCCCGCTGGGCCGCTGGGCGGAGCCGGCGGAGGTCGCGGGCGCGTTCGTCTTCCTCGCCTCCGACGCGGCCTCCTTCATCACCGGGCAGGTGCTGCCGGTGGACGGCGGACTGGTCATCTGACGGACCGCGGGGTGCGGTGTTGAATGGTCCGGCCGAAACGATGCACGACGAGAGGCCTGAACCCGTGCCCAGCGCTCACCCCACGCCCCCCACCCCGCGCTTCGACACACTCACCGTCCCCAAGGCCTCGGACGTGCTGGCGTCCGAGGTGCGTGAGCGCATCCTGTCCGGGGAGCTCGCGGAGGGCACACCCCTGCCGCCGGAGCGACAACTGGTGGAGCAGACGGGACTGAGCCGGGCGACCGTGCGGGAGGCGTTGCGCATCCTGGAGGTCGAGCGGCTGGTGGAGATCCGGCCGGGCCGCGGAGGCGGGGCCTTCGTGCACCGGCCGGGCCGCGAATCCCTGGCGAACACCGTGCAGTTGGTCATCCGAGGCCAGCAGATCCGGCTGGAGGCCCTGCACGAGACGCGTGAGGCGATCGAGCCGGCCTGCGCCGCGCTCGCGGCCGGCCGGCGCACGGAGCGGGATCTGGCCGATCTGGACGCCGCCCATGCCGAGCTGGTCGGCACCGGTGACGACATCCGCCGTTTCCTGCGGGCCAACGTCCGCTGGCACAACGCGGTGGCGAGGGCGGGCGGCAACGAACTGCTCATCGGGTTCCTCGGCGCGCTCTCGGAGTCGATCTACGCCGCCACGAACCTGGAAGGCTTCATGGACACCCGTATCCGCGAGGTCACCGCCCAGGCACACGCGAAGATCACCGAGGCCATCCGGTCGCGTGACGCGGCGGCGGCCCGGCGGCGGATGAGCCGCCATGTGTGCGGGTTCGCACGGGCCGCGGCCGAGGTGGACGGCCGGGAACGCGTCGAACTGACCGAGCCCGAAGGCTGATCCGCCCCCGGATTCGAGAATGATATTCTCAATTTAGCGCAACACCATTGACACCTTCGGCCTGACCTTTAATAACATCGGCGACATGACCGACGCGAGCCCCGTCCTGACCGTGGCCGACGACGGAGACGTCCGCATCGTCACGCTGAACCGCCCCGACCGCCTCAACGGTGTCTCGGCGGAGCTCCACCTCAGGCTGTCCCAGGTGTGGCGGGAACTCGCCGAGGACCCCGGAGCGCGGGCCGTCGTCCTCACCGGGGCGGGCCGGGCGTTCAGCGCGGGCGGCGACTTCGACCACCTGCTCCGCCACCACGACGACCCGCAGCTGCGGGAGCGGTCCATCCGGCTCGACCGGACCATCCAGACGGACATGATCCGCTTCCCGCTGCCCGTCGTCGCGGCCGTCAACGGCCCCGCGGTGGGCCTGGGCTGCTCTCTCGCGCTGGGGTGCGACCTCGTGCTCATGGCCGAGGACGCCTACCTCGCGGACCCGCACATCTCGGTGGGCCTGGTGGCGGGTGACGGCGGAGTGACCCTCTGGCCGCTGCTGACGAGCCTGCTGCGCGTGAAGGAGTACCTGTTCACCGGGGACCGCGTCCCGGCCGCCACCGCCGTCGAACTCGGCCTGGCCAACCGGACCGTCCCGGGCCCCGCTCTCATGGGCGAGGCCCTGGCACTGGCCCACCGGCTCGCCGCGCAGCCCCCGGAGGCGCTGCGCGCCACGAAGGCGGCGCTCGCGGCGGTGGTCGAGCAGGTCTCGCGGGGCGGCATGGAGGCGGCGCTGCTGGCCGAGCGCTCCACCATGACCAGCCCCGACCACATCCGCATCGTGGGCGACCTCGCCGCCCGGGCGAGCCGCCGTCCCAGCGCCGCCGAGGAGGTCTGAGCGTGGAACGCGACGAGTTCACACTGGTTCGCGACATGCTGCGGGCGTTCGCGACCCGCTTCCGCACCGGCTCGGCCGACGACGTCAAGGCCCAGGCCCGCGCGGACGCGCAGCGGGCCCTGGACGAGCTCGGCCTGACCGGGCTCCGCCGCACCTCCCCGCCCGCCGCCACCGTGCAGGAGTGCGCCCTGCTCGCCGAGGAGCACGGCCGGCAGCCCCTGACCACGTCCCTGCTCGGCACGGCGCTGCTCGCCCCGGAGCTGCTGCGTCTCCTCGACGACGGCGAGCGGGCCGGGCCCGTCCACGGCGACCGCCCCACCATCGCCCTCGCCGGCGACCTGCGCTTCCCGGCCCCCGATGCGGCCGGTCTCCTCGCCTGGGACTGCGACGGCGCGGACACGGCGCTCTTCGTGCATGCCGACGGCCGCGTGAGCGAGCACGAGCTGGGGACCCCGGCACCGACCGCGGACCTGCTGCGCGGTGTGCGGCGGGCCTCGGCCGAGGGCCGGCCCGTCGGCCGGCTCACCCCGGGCGCCCACCGGAGCTGGCAGGCGTACGCCCTGGTCGTGGCCGCGAGCGAACTCGTGGGGGCGGCCCGTTCGTTCGTCGGACAGAGCGTGGACTACGCCCGCGAACGCCGCCAGTACGGACAGCCGATCGGCTCCTTCCAGGCCGTGCGGCACCAGCTCGCCGACGCCACCGTCCTCGTCGAGGCCTGCACCAGCGCCACCCGCTACGCCGCCTGGTGCCTGGACAGCGAACCGCCGGACCGTGCGCTGACCGCGGCCCGCGTGGCCAAGGCGGAGGTCAACTCCTCGGCCGTGGAAGCCGTGTACGCCGGGATGCAGGTGTTCGGCGGGATCGCCCAGACCTGGGAGCACGTGGCCCACCTGTACCTGCGCCGGATCCTCGTCGGAGCGACCGCGCTCGCGACCACGGACGACCTGCTGACCGCCTTGGCCGCACCGGAGGCGACGCGATGACGGACACTCCCCTGGACTTCGGCGACCCCGAGGACCTGGAACGCCTGCGCCACGACTTCCGCGCCTGGCTGACCGGCCACCCGCTGCCCGAACGGCCCGCCGACGAGCCGCTCCCCGTGTTCCTGCACCGCTGGCACCGCCGGCTGTACTCCGGCGGCTGGGTCGGCCTCGACGTCCCGGAGCAGTACGGCGGCCGGGGTCTGACCGCGCTGCACCAGGTCACGGTCAGCGACGAACTGGGGGCGCGGGGCGCGCCCGGTGTCCCCCGCATCGGCTATCTCGCTCACGCCCTGCTGGAGTTCGGCTCGGAGGAGCAGCGCCGCCGTCTGCTGCCGCGCATGATCTCCGGCGACGACGTGTGGTGCCAGGGCTTCAGCGAGCCCGGCGCCGGCTCGGACCTGGCCGGCCTGAGCACCTTCGCCGAGCGCCGCCCCGAGGGCCACTACATCGTCAACGGCCAGAAACTCTGGACGAGTTACGCCCAGTACTCCGGCCTCTGCCTGCTCCTGGCCCGCACCGACCGCACCGCACCCGCCCACACCTCCATCTCGGCCTTCGTCCTGCCTCTGGACCGCCCTGGCGTGACCGTCCGCCCTCTGCGCGCGGCCAACGGCGACGACGAGTTCTGCGAGCTGTTCCTCGACGACGTACGCCTGGAGGAGACCGAGCGGATCGGCGCCGAGGGTGACGGCTGGCCGCTGGCGATGACGACGGTGGCGTACGAGCGCAACGCCCTGGACACCGGTCACTTGTCGACGTACGGGCTGCTGACCGAACGGCTCCGTCAGGCCGCGCACGAGCGCCGCGGCTCGCTCCCGGACGGGCTGCTGTCGGACATCGGCCGCTGTGTCGTCGACTACCGGGTCCTCGTCGCCCATGCCCGGCGCCGCACCGCCGAACGGCTCGCCGGGCGGCCGGCGGGGCCCGAGTCGTCCGTGGACAAGCTGCTCATGACGCGCGCCGAACAGCGCCTGTACGAGACGGCGTTGAAGGTCTTCCCCGAGGAGCTGTACGGGGAGGGCGGCGAAGTCCTGGGCGACTACTTCTATTCGCGGGCCGCGTCCGTGTACGGCGGCACGTCCCAGATCCAGCGGAACATCATCGCCAAGCGGCTGCTGCGCCTGCCCGCCGAGCACCGTGCCTGAACGGAGCCCCCGTCATGCGACACGACCTGGAATTCCTCAGCATTCCGAACGTGGTGAGAGTCGCCGCCCAGCGGTTCGGCGACGCCCCGGCCCTCGTCGACGGCGAAGTGCGCCTCACCTTCCGGGAGTTGGAGGCCCGGATGATCCACGCGGTGCGTTCGGCGCTGGCGCTCGGCATCGGGCCGGGTGACCGAGTCGGCCTGTGCGCACCGAACTCGGCGGAGTGGATCGTGGCGGCCCTCGGCATCCAGGGCGCGGGAGGTGTCGTCGTACCGCTCAACACCCGTTTCAAGACGGCCGAGCTCTCCTACATCCTGCGGAAGTCCGGCGCGAAGGCGCTGTTCGCCGCCGCGTCGTTCCTCGGCACCGACTACATCGCCGAGCTGAGACGAACCGACCCCGGACTGCCCGCGCTGCGCACCGCGGTGCCGATGCCGGGCGGAGCGGAGGGCCTGTACCGGAGTCAGTTCCTCGCGCATGGCGAGAAGTGCCCCGCGGCGGCGGCCCACGAGTCCATCGACCGGCTCACCCCGGATCATGTCTCCGACGTGATGTTCACCTCCGGCACCACCGGCCACCCCAAGGGCGTGATCCTCACTCACGGGCAGACACTGCGGGCGTACGGCTGGATGTCCACGGAGTACACGTTCGACGCCTCCGACAGGTTCCTGGTCGTCCCGCCCTTCTTCCACTGCTTCGGATACAAGGCGGGCTGGCTCGCCGCGCTGATGCACGGGGTGACCGTGATCCCCATGGCCGTCTTCGACGCGGGGCGCGCCCTGGAGATCATCCACGCGGAGCGGGTGAGTATCCTCCTCGGCCCGCCGACCATCTTCCACGACCTGCTCAGCCATCCGCGGCGGACCTCGTACGACCTGTCGTCCCTGCGGGTGTCGATGACGGGCGGCACGACCATCCCCGAGTCGCTGATCCGGGCGATGAAGAAGGACCTGTCCTTCGACATCGTGCTGAGCGCCTACGGGCTCACGGAGTCGACGGCGCTGGTCACCACGACCAGGGTCGGGGACACCGAGGAGACCGTGGCCCGCACCGCCGGGCGTCCGATCCCGGACGTCGAGGTCCGGGTCGCGGACGGCACCGGGAAGGAAGTGCCGGCGGGCGAGGCGGGGGAGGTTCTGGTCCGCGGCTACAACGTCACGCGCGGCTACTGGGACGACCCCGCAGCCACCGCCGGGACGATCGACCGCGACGGCTGGCTGCACACCGGCGACATCGGCCGCCTGGACCCGGACGGCAACCTGGCGATCGTCGACCGGAAGAAGGAGATGTTCATCGTCGGCGGCTTCAACGCCTACCCGGCCGAGATCGAGAAACTGCTCCTCGGCCACGAGTCGATAGCGCAGGCGGCGGTGATCGGGGTTCCGGACGAGCGGCTAGGCGAGGTCGGCTGCGCCTTCGTCGTGCCGAGGCCGGGCGCGGACGTCACGGAACAGGAAGTGATCGTGTGGGCCCGGGGCCGCATGGCCAACTTCAAGGTCCCCCGCCGGGTGCGCTTCGTGGACCACCTGCCGCGCAATGCCGGCCAGAAGGTGCTCAAGCACGAACTGCGCGCCCGGTACGAGGGCTGAGCCGGTGACGAATAGCGGCCCCCTCGCGGGGATCACGGTGGTGGCACTGGAGCAGGCCGTCTCGGCCCCCATGTGCACGCGCACGCTCGGTGACTTCGGTGCCCGGGTGATCAAGGTGGAGAACCCGGCGGGCGGTGACTTCGCCCGGCACTACGACGACGTCGTCGGCGGCCTCGCGGCGCACTTCGTCTGGGCCAACCGGGGCAAGGAGTCGGTGGCCCTGGACCTGAAGTCGGACGCCGGACAGGCGGTCCTGCACCGGCTGCTGGAGCGCTCCGACGTCCTCGTCTCCAACCTCACCCCCGGTACCACGGCCAAGCTGGGCCTGGCCCCCGCCGACCTGAAGGTGAGCCACCCGGACCTGATCGCCGTGGAGATCGACGGGTACGGCCCCGGCGGGCCCCTCTCCCACAAGCGCGCCTACGACCTGCTGGTCCAGGCGGAGTCGGGGGCTTGCTCGGTCACGGGCCGGCCCGGCTCCCCGGCCAAGCCGGGGCCACCGGTGGCGGACGTGTGCAGCGGACTGTACGCGGCGCTCTCGGTGCTGGCACTGCTGTACGCCGGACGGCCGGGGCAGGTCGCGGTGAGCCTGCTCGACACCATGACCGAGCTGATGGGCTATCCGCTGACCTACACCCGGCACTCGGGGGTGGAGCAGCAGCCGCTCGGCATGAGTTCACCCGCCGTGTCCCCCTACGGCGCCTACCGCACGGCCGACGGGCAGACGGTCGTGCTCGGCACCACGAACGACCGTGAATGGCAGCGGCTGGCCAGAGAGCTGATCGGCCGAGCCGACCTGGCGGACGACGAACGGTTCCACACGAACGCCGGACGTGTGGAGCACCGCGAGGTCCTCGACGACGCGATCGGCGCCTGGTGCGCGCGGTACGACCTGGGTCACGTCCAGGAGCGGGCCGACGCGGCCGGGATCGGCAACGCCCGCTACAACACGGTCACCGAGGTCCTCGGCCATCCCCATCTGGCCGCCCGCGACCGCTGGCGGAAGGTCGGCACGCCGTCGGGTCCGGTGCCCGCGTTGCTGCCACCGCCCGTGATCGCCGGGTTCGACCCGCCGATGGGCGCGGTCCCCGGGCTCGGCGAGCACACGGACGCCCTGCTGGCCGAACTCGGCTACACACAGCCGGAGATCGCCGCACTGCGGACACGGGGGGCGATCCGATGAGCGTGCTGTTGACGAGCGACACCGGCGGAGTGCGGACCCTGACCCTCAACCGGCCGCACCGCAGGAACGCCATCGACGCCGAGCTGTGGGAAGCCCTCCGGGAAGCCCTCGCGGCAGCGGGCGGCGACCGGTCCGTCCGGGCGCTCGTCCTGACCGGGGCGGGCGGCGCGTTCTGTTCCGGCGCGGACATTCCCGAGCGGGTCAGCAGCGCCCATCCCCTGTACCGGATGCGGCCCCTGACCGAGGTGACGCTGCTGCTGCACGAACTGCCCGTGCCCACGGTCGCCAAAGTGACCGGGGCAGCGGTGGGGGCCGGCTGGAACCTGGCACTCGGCTGCGATCTGGTGGTCGCCACGCCCCAGGCACGCTTCGCGCAGATCTTCGCCCGGCGCGGACTGTCCCCGGACTGCGGTGGCACCTGGCTGCTGCCGAGACTGGTCGGACTTCAGCAGGCCAAACGGCTCGCGCTGCTCGCGGAGACGATCGACGCGGCGGAGGCCCAGGCCATGGGCCTGGTGACCTGGGTGACGGACGCCGACACGGTGGACGCCTTCGTCGACGATGTCACCGGCCGACTGGCGGCGGGCCCTCCGGTGGCCCTCGCCCAGACCAAGGCGCTGCTCAACGAGGGCGCCGACCGGACCCTGCGGGACGCGCTGACGAACGAGGCACGGGCGCAGGCGGTGAACTTCGCGGGCGCGGACGTCCGGGAGGCGTACGCCGCGTTCGCCGCGCGCCGCGAACCACTCTTCACGGGCCGCTGGGCCGTACCGAGCCGACCGGAGGACGACACGTGACACGGGAAGCGGTGATCGCCGCGGCGGTCCGCACCGCGGTGGGAAAGCGCAACGGCGGGCTGGCCGGTATCCACCCGGCCGACCTGTCCGGCACGGTGCTGAACGCGCTCGTCGAACGGGCCGGAGTGGATCCGGAGACCGTCGACGACGTGATCTGGGGCTGTGTCTCCCAGGTCGGCGACCAGTCGAGCAACATCGGCCGCTACGCGGTACTGGCCGCGGGCTGGCCCGAGAGCATCCCCGGGACGACGGTCAACCGGGCCTGCGGATCGAGCCAGCAGGCGCTGGAGTTCGCCGTGCAGGCGGTGCTGTCCGGGCAGCAGGACGTGGTCGTGGCGGGCGGGGTGGAGGCCATGAGCCGGGTCCCACTGGGCTCGGCCCGGGCGGGCGGAACGCCGTACGGGCCTCAAGTCCTGGGCCGGTACCAGGACTTCTCCTTCAACCAGGGCATCTCGGCGGAGAGGATCGCACAGAAGTGGGGCTTCACCCGGGCCCGGCTCGACGCGTACGCGGCGCTCTCGCATGAGCGGGCCGCCGCCGCGCAGGACTGTGGGGCCTTCGAGGAGCAGATCGTGCCGGTGGTGGAGGTGAGGGCCGACGAGGGCGTTCGCCGAGGCACCAGTGTGGAGACGCTCGCGAGGCTCAAGCCTTCCTTCCTGGAGGACGACGGCGTGATCCACGCCGGCAACTCCTCCCAGATCTCCGACGGCGCGGCGGCGCTGTTGGTCACCACCCCGGACAGGGCAGGGGAGTTGGGACTGACCCCGATGGTGCGCTTCCGGGCGGGTGCGGTGGTCGGCTCGGACCCGGTGCTGATGCTCACCGGGCCGATACCGGCCACCGAGAAGGTGCTGCGCAAGGCCGGGGTGGCGCTGTCGGAGGTCGGTGTCTTCGAGGTGAACGAGGCTTTCGCGCCCGTCCCGCTCGCCTGGCTCGCCGAGACCGGTGCCGACCCGGAGCTGGTCAACCCGCTCGGCGGCGCCATCGCTCTCGGCCATCCGCTCGGCGCCTCGGGAGCCGTCCTGATGACCCGCATGATCCACCACATGCGCGACCACGGCATCCGCTACGGCCTCCAGACCATGTGCGAGGGCGGCGGCACCGCCAACGCCACGCTCATCGAACTCGCCGACTGACGACGGGGGTTGTTGTCGTGCGCCGTGACGTCTTCACCGCCGACCACGAGGCGTTCCGGAAGGTTGTCCGGGACGTCGTGACCAGAGAGGTGGTTCCGCACTACGCCGAGTGGGAGAAGGCCGGACGGCTGCCCCGGTCGTTCTTCGAGCGACTCGGCTCGCTCGGGCTGCTGGGCATGGCCGTCCCGGAGGAGTACGGCGGGGGCGGGCAGCCCGACTACCGCTACAACGTCGTCCTCCAGGAGGAGGCGGCCCACGCCCTGGTCACGCTGGGTACGGTCCGCACCCAACTCGACGTCGTCCTGCCGTACTTCCTCACCTACGCGAACGAGGAGCAGCGCCGGCGGTGGTTTCCCGGACTGGCCTCCGGCCGGCTGCTGACCGCGATCGCGATGACCGAGCCCGGCACCGGCTCCGACCTCGCGGGGATACGGACGACCGCCGTGCACGACGGCGACCACTACGTGGTGAGCGGGTCCAAGACCTTCATCACCGGGGGGCTCCTCGCCGACCTGGTGATCGTGGTGGCGCGCACGTCGGCCGACCCGGACGACCGCCGGGCGGGGCTCACACTGCTGGTCGTGGAGGACGGCATGCCGGGCTTCACGCGCGGCCGGGTACTGGACAAGCTGGGCATCAGGGTGCAGGACACCGTCGAGCTGGCCTTCGACGAGGTCCGGGTGCCTGTCGCCAACCGGCTCGGCGAGGAGGGCAGGGCCTTCGCGTATCTGGGGCACAACCTCCCTCAGGAGCGGATGACCGTCGCAGTCGGCTCGGTCGCGCAGGCCCGCGCCGCGCTCGACACGACGATCGCGTACGTCAAGGAACGCAAGGTCTTCGGGTCGCCGGTCGCGTCCTTCCAGAACACCAAGTTCGAACTCGCCGCCGTCGACGCGGAGATCGAGGCGGCGCAGGCCGTGCTCGACCGGGCCGTGCGGGAACTGGTCGACGGGCGGCTGTCCGGCGCGGACGCCGCGAAGGTCAAGCTGTTCTGCACCGAGACGCAGGCCCGCGCCGTCGACCGGTGTCTTCAACTCTTCGGCGGTTACGGCTACATGCTGGAGTACCCGATCGCCCGGCTGTACGCGGACGCCCGCATCACACGTATCTACGCCGGGACGAGCGAGGTCATGAAGGTCATCATCGCCAAGTCCCTGGGGTTGTGAGAGACATGTCCATGGAGGACTTCACCCGTCGGCCGGGCGCGGCCTTCGTCGCGGGCGGTACCGGCGGCATCGGCGCCGCGATCGTCCGGACGCTCGCCGAACGCGGCAGCGACGTCACCTTCACCTACCGCAGCAGCCATGCGGCGGCGGACGACCTCGTCCGGGAGGTCAAGGGCCATGGCCGCCGGGGGACCGCGCTGCGGCTCGACCTCACCGACGAGGCCGAGACGGCACAGGCCGTTCGCGGATGCGGCGCCCTGCACACCCTGGTCTACGCGGCCGGACCGCATGTGCCCATGACCCACCTGAGCACGGTCACGCCAAGCCGGTACCGCGCCCAACTGGAGGCCGACGCGGTGGCGTTCTTCAACCTCGTCCACCCGGCGCTGCCGCTGCTGCGGGAGAGCAGCGGCAGCGTCGTCGCCGTCACCACCGTCGCCACGCGCCGCTATCCGGTGCGCGACGGGCTCTCCTCCGGCGTCAAGGGGGCCGTGGAGGCGGTGGCCCGTGCCCTGGCGGCCGAGGAGGGCCGCTACGGCGTCCGCGTCAACTGCGTCGCCCCGGGGATGCTCACGGACGGCATCGCGGGCCGGCTGATCGACACGGGCGAACTCGACGAGGAGGCCCTGGCCGTCGCCCGCCGCAACATCCCCCTGCGCCGCTTCGGACGGGCCCAGGACATCGCGGAGGCGGTCGCGTTCCTCGCCTCGGACCGGGCCGGGTTCATCACCGGACAGGCGCTGGGCGTGGACGGCGGGTACAGCGTCTGAAGCAGCGGGGCAAGGGCGCCGCCGGCATGTCGTCCACCCGCGCTGTCACGCCACGCAGCGCCTGACGCAGGACTCCAGGCAACTCACGGACCGGGTGGGACCCTCCTGGATCTCGTCGTCGCCGTGGACACAGCGGTGGCGGGCGTCTCGTCCACCGCGCTCCTTCGTCGTCCGGCGCGGGTCAGGTGATCGGCCGGCCCTGTACGTAGGCGGCGCGTACGGTGTCGGCGGTCAGCGCGTCGAGCGCCTCCCGCAGGGGCACGTGGAGCAGGCACAGGTCGGCCGGCGAGCCGACCGTCACCGTCCGTGGGCGTTCCGGCCGGTGCGGGCTGCCCAGGAACAGTCCCAGTGCCGCGCGCGGGGTGAGACGCTCTGCCGCGTCGCGTGCGACGGCGGCCCGCATGACGGCCCAGGGGTCGTTCGTGCCGTACGGCGCGTCGGTGCCGGCGGCGACCGGGACGCCCGCTTCGGTGAGGCTCCGGCAGCGGTAGAGGTGGGGCCGGTCGTCGGGATGCACCTCGGTGGCGTAGGCCTGCGCCCGCTCGATCGGGAAGTGGGGCTGCGTCACCACGGTCACGCCGAGCCGGCGAAGGCGTGGGAGGGCCTCGGCCGGGATCACGGACCCGTGCTCGATCCGGTCTCCCCCGATCGGGCCGGCCTCCTCCAGGGCGAGGAGCGTGACGAGCAACTGCACGCGGGTGACGCAGTGCACGGCGACCGGCCGGGGCCGGATCGCGGCCACCGTGGCGGCCAGATCGTCGGGGGTGGGCAGGGTCGGGTCGTCGAGCACGAGTTTCACCGGCGGGTCGACGCCCATGACGACGAGCCGCTGGGGCAGGACGGACAGCGTCCGTGCGAGACCCTCGGCGGGGTGTGGGTCGGCGTTGGTGAACCCGGTGACGCCGAGGGCCGCGGCGCGGCGCCCGACGCCGGCCAGGTCGAGCGGCACGGGCGGGAGGAGAGCGCGCAGACGGCCGTCCGCACGCCACAGGCGTCCATCGGCGCTCTCCAGACCGGCCGCCCGCAGCGCGGCGCTGTTCAGGAACCACAGGGCGCCGCTCCGGTGCTGCACCCGGACCGGTCGGTCGGGGGCAAGGGCGTCCAGCGTCCACCGGTCCAGTTCCCCCGCGACGCTCTCGTGGTAGCCGACGGCCCGGATCCACTCCCCCGGCGCCCCGGCCCGCAAGGACCTGGCGAGTTCGTCGCGTCCGCGCACCTGGGCGGGCCCCACCCGCACCGAGGCAGCCTCGGCCGCCAGCGCCATGAGATGGACGTGGTGGTCGTGGAGTCCGGGCAGCAGCGCCGCGCCGCGCCCTTCGACCTGAGCGTCCCCGGACAGCCGGCGTCCGATCCCGGCGACCCGGCCGCCCTCGACACGGACGTCGACCCGCCCGCGTCCCTCGACCTCGACGTCTCCGATCAGCACGTCGCCGCCGGCGTCTCGGCCTGTGCCACGGCGCAGGCCGCCATGGACACGCACAGCATTTCTCCGCCGCCCCGGTGCAGGGAACGGGCGACGGCCCGGGCGGCGTACAGGCCGGTGACCGGATCGGCGAGCGCGTCGCCGAGGAACACCGGGTCGCCGTGCCGGTCGCGGCCCGTGAGGCCGCCGGCGATGGCCGCGTCGTCGCCGAAGGCGATCCGGTCGTCGTCGCGGCCGTACCCGGTGATGCTCACCCACACTCGGCCGGGGCGGGCGGCGAGGAACTCCTCCGCGTGCACGCCGAGCCGCCGCAGCGCCCGCGGCCGGGACGCCTCCACGACCACGTCGGCGTCCGCGAGCGCCTCGGCCAGCGCGCCGGAGACGAAGTCCAGTACCAGGCTCTCGTGCCCGGCGTGCAGGCTGCGGTAGAACTCCGGGTGTCCGAAGCGGGCCCCGTCCGGCCGGGTGCTGCTCTCCACCTTCACGACCCGGGCACCGGCCAGCCCCAGCAGACGTGCGCACAGGGGGCCCGCCCAGAGCGCGGACAGGTCGACGACCTTCAGGCCCGTGAGGTCTCGCGGGCGGGGCTGCCCGTGCCGTTCGGCGCGCACCGGCGCGCGGTCGCCGCGCTCGGATCCGAGTGCCGCGGCGGCCATGTCCAGCAGTTGAGCGGATCGCACCAGTTCGGCCGCGCCGGTCCGGCGCGCGGCGGCCCGCAGCCCGGCACGGGGTGCGCCGAGGAGGGCGAGGAGGGCCGGGAGGGCGGCATGGTCGTCGGGGCGCGCCAGATTGACCGCGGCCCAGCCGTCGGCGGTGGCGAGGAGTTGGCAGGAGCCGCCTGCCGAAACCCTGGCGGGGAGGCGGTATCCGGCGAGCTCGGCCCGTTCGAAGAGCACACCGGCGAGGTCGACGGGTACGCCGGTCAGGGTGGTGAAGTCGTCGGCGACGGCGGTCAGGGGCCCGAGTCTGCCCTCCACGGTTGCCATCCAGCGGGCGAGAGTGACATTCTTCATCACGCAAACACCCTTCTCGTCAGGGGTGAAGCAAGGTTACACTGCGAGCGTCATGGAACAACCCTTCCTCCTGGTCGACCTCGACGGCCCGGCCTCCCGCCTCCCACGGGAAAACTCCTGTGTGCGCGTCGCCGTGGCAGCGGAACCCGTGGAAACGGCCGGGGAGTTCGACCTGCTGCTCACCGCGTCGCCCGACCCGCCCCGGCCTTGGGTCGGGTGCGCCGATCCGTACGCCACCGCGCAACGGCTCCGAGACATCGTCACCGCCCGCCCTGACGCCTGCCTGACCCTCGTGCAGGTGCTCCGCACGGGCCCCCGTCTGCCGCCGCCCGACCGACTGGTCATGGAGTCCCTCGCCTACTCCACCCTCCAGGCAGGGGCGGCCTTCCGGTCCTGGCTCGCCGGGAAGAGCCCGTATGCCGCCCGCCCGTCCACCGAGCCGGTCCTGCTCGACCGGGACGGCGACCGGCTGACCATCACGTTGAACCGCCCCCGGGTGCACAACGCCTTCGATGCCGCCATGCGGGACGCCCTGTGCGAGGCGCTGGAGGTCGCCGTGTCCGACCCGACGGTCACCCGCGTCGACCTGCGCGGCAACGGCCCCTCCTTCTGTAGCGGCGGCGACCTCGCCGAGTTCGGCTCCTCGACCGACCCGTCGAGGGCCCACCATGTGCGCGTGCACCGCAGCCCCGCCGCCCTGCTCCAGCGGTGCGCTGCCGCGGTGACCGCACACCTGCACGGCGCCTGCGTCGGGGCGGGCATCGAACTGGCCGCCTTCGCCGGCCGGGTGAAGGTTGCGCCGGACACGGTGATCCGGCTGCCCGAGATCGGCATGGGACTGATCCCAGGCGCGGGTGGCACAGCGAGCCTGCCGACGCGGATCGGCCCCGAACGAACCGCCTACCTGGCCCTGACCGGTGCCGCGCTGGACGCGGCGGAGGCCCGGCGCTGGGGTCTGGCCGACGAGATCGTGAGCGGCCACACCGACCCGCGCGGGTCACTAGCCACACACGGCGACGAGAACTAGATTCTCATACACGAGAAGCATAATCACGTTTCCGCTCACGAAGGAGACCGGCCAGTGGCCCACGACGAGCCGCCCGAGGGCATCGACGCGATCGACTTCTTCCGGGACGACACCACCGTGGCGGACCCGTACCCCTACTTCGACACCCTGCGCGCACGCTGCCCCGTCACCCGGGAACCCCACCACGGCGTGATGATGGTGACGGGGTACGACGAGGCGGTCCAGGTCGCCCAGGACCCGCGGACCTTCTCGTCCTGCCTGTCGGTGACCGGCCCCTTCCCGGGTTTCCCGGTCCCGCTGGAGGGTGACGACGTCAGCGAGCTCATCGAGCGGCACCGCGACGAGCTGCCGATGAGCGATCAGCTGCCGACCCTCGATCCGCCCGTGCACACCGCGCACCGCGGGCTGCTGATGCGGCTGATCACCCCCAAGCGGCTCAAGGAGAACGAAGCGGCCGTCCGGGAGATCGCCGACCGCATGCTCGACACCTTCCTGGCCCGTCCGGAGGGCGAGTTCATCAGCGAGTTCGCCGGCCCCTTCACACTGCTCGTCATCGCGGACCTGCTCGGCGTGCCCGAGGAGGACCGGGAGGAGTTCCTCGACAAGCTCCAGCGCCGGCCACGGGCCGGGGGCGGCATCGGCAGCACCGGCGAGGACTCCCTCGCCCACTCGCCGCTGGGGTTCCTGTACGGGCGGTTCTCGGACTACATCGAGGACCGGCGCCGGGAGCCGCGCGAGGACGTTCTGACCGGCCTGGCCACCGCCACGTTCCCCGACGGCTCCCTGCCCGAGGTCGCCGACGCCGTCCGGGTGGCCGCCAACCTGTTCTCGGCCGGGCAGGAGACCACGGTCCGCCTGCTCAGCTCCGCGTTCAAGGTGATCGCCGAACGCCCCGACATCCAGACGCTGTTGCGCACGGAGCCGGACCGCATCCCCAACTTCGTCGAGGAGACGCTCCGGATGGAGAGCCCGGTCAAGGGCGACTTCCGGCTCTCCCGTGTCCCGGCCACGGTGGGCGGCGTGGACATCCCGGCCGGCACCACGCTGATGGTGGTCAACGGCGCCGCCAACCGCGACCCGCGCCGCTTCGAGGACCCGGCGACCTTCGACCCCGCCCGCCCGAACGCCCGCCACCACATCGCCTTCGGCCGCGGCATCCACACCTGCCCCGGCGCACCGCTCGCCCGCGCCGAGGCACGGGTCGGCATCGAGCGGCTCCTGGCCCGCACCGGCGGCATCCGGATCTCCGAGCGCGTGCACGGACCGGCCCACGCGCGCCGCTACCAGTACCTCCCGACCTACATCCTGCGGGGCCTGACCCACCTCGCCCTGGAGTTCACACCCGCCGAGGAGAGCACGCGATGAAGATCACCATCGACGAGGACCGCTGCCGCGGCCACGGCGTCTGCTGCACCGTCAGTCCCCAGGTGTTCGACCTGAGTGACGACGGCTACGCCGTGACCGAACAGCCCGATGTGCCGCAGGAGTTCGAGCAGGCGGCACGCTCGGCGGCGATGAGCTGCCCCGAGCGCGCCATCACCTGCCACTGACGCGGCTCAGGCCGACCTCGGCGGCATCTCGAACCCGGCGACCAGCACGGCGTTCGTCTCCGCCGCCGCCTGCCGCAGCGGCTTGGCCCGCGCGTACGCGGCCGACTCGTACCACTCCCGCGCCGCCTCGACCGACGCGAATTCGAGGACGACCGTCCGGTCGCCGTGCCACTGCCCCTCCAACACCTCGGGCTCTCCTTCGACGGCCAGCACCCGGGCGCCGGCCTCGGCCATCGACCGGGCGGCAGCCCGGCTGTAGGCGTTCATCCCGGCCTGGTCGCGGATGGCCTCGGTCAGGATCACGTACCCCTTGGGCATGGTCATCTCCAATGCACTACATACGACAATGGATGGGTGGTAATGAATGGGTGGCATACGCCTTATGAGCGCTATTCGCCTTATACGTCATATGCGTTATAACACAGTCGCGTTCAACTCGGATGCCCCGCACACG
The DNA here is from genome assembly GCF_033794345.1 of Streptomyces niveiscabiei. Taxonomy (NCBI): domain Bacteria; kingdom Bacillati; phylum Actinomycetota; class Actinomycetes; order Kitasatosporales; family Streptomycetaceae; genus Streptomyces; species Streptomyces niveiscabiei. Next base: position 179,891 of record NZ_JARAYJ010000007.1, on the reverse strand, counting down.
AGTTGGGCCCCTGCGGCTTTCGCTCCGGGCTCTGCGGACGCCCGGTGAGTGTCCCTGAGTTGTCGTGCGGCCTCCCTCCCGGCCCCGACTTCGCCGATCTGGCCGCTCTCGCCGAGGAACTCGGCTACGCCCGGGTGTGGATCTACGACTCCGCGCCCCTGTGGGAGGACCCCTTCGTCCACCTGGCCCTCGCGGCCCACCGGACGACCCGCATCGGTCTGGCCACCTCGGTGCTCGTGCCGGACGAGCGCTCCGTGATGACCATGGCGTCCGGGATCGCCACCCTCGCCCGGCTGGCGCCCGGCCGCTTCCGGGCCTGTTTCGGCACCGGCTTCACGGCCCGACTGGCCCTGGGGCAGCCGCCGATGCGGCTCGACGCCTTCGCCGAGTACGTCCGCGCCGTGCGCGGACTCCTGGCGGGTGACACCGTTGTGCTGGACGGCGAACCGGCGCGCATGCTGCACGCCCCCGGGCTGGCGGCGGCCCGCCCGCTGGACGTGCCGGTGTGGCTCAGCGTCTTCGGCCCGCGGGGCAGCGCCCTGGCCACCGGTCTGGCCGACGGAATCATCGGGCGGCCTCATCCCGGCCTCCCCACGGCGACCATCGTGTCCGGCACGGTCCTCGACGACGGCGAGGACGCCGGCAGCGCACGCGTGCGGGAGGCCATCGGGCCCTGGCGGGTCGTCGACTGGCACGACGCCTATGCGCGCGGCGGGGCCGGGGCAGTCGACGCCAAGCCGGGAGGGCGCGCCTGGCGGGAGGCGCTGGAGGAGGGCGCCGGGGCCGGGGAACATCGCCTGCTCACCTTCGAGGGCCACGTCACCGGCCTGACGGACCGCGACCGCCTGCTGCTGGAACACATCGACACCGCGACCATGGTCGGCGACGCCGACCGCATCGGCCGCAAGCTGACACGGCTTGGTGAGCTCGGCTTCCAGGAGGTCGTCTACACGCCCACGGGACCCGACGTCCGACGGGAACTGCGGGCCTTCGCGGGAACCCTGTGACACCGCGCCACGACCGACCGGGTAGCCGCTCCCCGGCGCGCTCGGCAGCCCGGATGGGGCATTCCAGGCCGCCGGACGGCCCAAGTCGTACGCCTCGGTCGTGGAGCAGATCCTGGCCGGCATCCGGTCCAGACTCTTCCCACCGGGCAGCGCGCCGCCGGCGGAACGGACGCTGGCGAGCCGGTTGCAGGTCGGCCGCGGTTCCCTCCGGGAAGCGCTGCGCGTGCTGGAACACGCCGGGGTCCTGGGCATACCGGTCTCACCGCCCTGGACGAGGCCTTCGAGAAACAGGCGCGGGCGACCCGGGCGGACGAGGACGTGGCGGAGCCCGACCTCGCCTTCCGCCTGGCCGTCGCCGCCGCGTCCCGCAACAGCGTGCCGCCGGCGTTGAAGAGGACGCGCATCGACCGCATGCACGAGCAGACGTGGAGCGAGCTGAAGTACCGCAGCCGCAACCCCTCAGATCCGGGACACGGCGCGCTCCGCGTCCCGGACGAAGGAAAGGGACGAGCTCGACACCCCATCCCGGAGCGCTCGGCACCTCGACCCGGCCGTCGACAACCTCCAGCATCGGCTCGTACACCGGGATGAGCTCCCAGCCGCGGTTCTCGATGCCCCATTCCTGAAGCTGGTGACAGGCGGGCATGGCGGCGGCGAGATGCACGGTGAAGACGCGCAGCGTCGAGTTGTCCGCGCAGTGCACGGTGCAGGGCACACCGGCGGTGCCGGCGATGACCGCCACCTGCCTGGCCCGGCCGACGCCGCCCACGTAACCGATGTCCGGCTGGACGATGTCGACGACGCCCTCGTCGATCAACCGGCGGAACTGTCCGAGCGCGTTGTCCTGCTCCCCGCCGGCGACCGGGATGCCGAGCGCCGCCGCGACCTGCGCGGTGTGCGCCAGATCGTCGTACGGGCACGGCTCCTCGAAGTGGAAGTAGCCCTGATCCTCCAGCATCCGCCCGACCTGGATCGCGCGGGCCGCGGTGAACCCGCCGTTGGCGTCCGCGCTGATGTCGGTCCCGTCGCCCAGAACGGACCGGAGGTGCGGGATGACGCGCTCGGTACGGCCCGGAGTCACGGCACGGAACCCCTGTTCGGCCACGAGCCGCGAAGGCGCTCGCCCTCCTCCTCGGGGCTGATGTCGCGGCGCATGCTGGACGCGTAGACCGGCACCGAGGTGCGGTACGCGCCGCCGAGGAGCTTGTGCACCGGTTGCCCGGCCGCTTTCCCGAGCAGGTCCCAGATCGCGGTGTCCACTCCACACAGAGCCCGGTGCAGGAACGTGCTCGGGAACTTGTCGTGCGTGAGCAGTGTCCTGGCCACGAGGGCCTCGCCGTCCCACGGGTCCTGGCCGGGAAAGAGCGGCGCGACCATCTCGTGCAGCACCTTCGCTGTGATGCCCGGCCGATACGGAGCCGTCTGGCCGATGCCCTCGGCGCCGTCGTCGGTACGTGGTGGGACCGGGACGTGCGGCGTTCACGGCGGCCCGGGGGCGTACAGGTCCCTGGCGATCCGCGGGCGCGGATCGCCGCGCTGGACGGGTTCGGATGGTCGGCAACCGGTGAGCGAGCCTGACCGCGGCGTGGGCGAGGGCCCGCTCCGGCCGGCCGCCAGGGGCCGGGGGAAGGGCTGGATCACGCGGCGGCTTCGCGGGCGTGGTGTGGGGCGTCACCGTCAGGTGGGGCGCGGTCCACCGGGGCGGGCCGGCGGGCAGGTCGGTTCACGGACGCCGCCGGGCTCAGGCGCGTTCCAAGACAATCAGATAGATCGCGTTGGGCGCGAGATCGACGGTGGCGGTGTGGGTCCTGCCCGGCCTGACGATCTTCCTGTCGACCAGTTGGAGGCCGGCCTTGGCCGGGTCGGTGAAGTAGTTGCTGGTGTTCTGGTCGATCCGGTACATGAGCTGGCGGACGGGACGGTTCCTGAGTTCGGACGGCATCCGGGACATGTCGATGGTGGCCCGGTAGCTGCGGTCGCCGACGTGCTGCCAGTTCCAGACCATCAGCGACGCGCCGGACCGGTCCTTCGACGCCATCGCGTAGACGCCGTTGTCCCCTTCGAGCGCGCCCGACACAGTGGCGGACACCCTGGTGTCCTTCATCCGGGACTGCATCACCATCACGTTGCCGTAGGGAGTGAGGGTGTTGTTGAGCGGCCCGTCCGGGGTGCGGGTCACGAACTGGTCCTTGCGCTCCTCGACCCGGTGCCGGACGCACCAGTTGAACATGCGGGTGTCCGGCTGGTTCGCGAAGTAGTAGGCGTAGGTGGCCATGCCGGCCGCCTGCCGTACCACGTCCTTCTTCGGGTCGGTGTCGTCGTAGGCCGGACCGGGGTAGATGCCCGTCTCGGTGACGTAGCTCGGGATGCGCTGGTGGATGCGGCGCTCCTTCAGCCAGCCGAGCAGGGTCTCCCGCTGCGACGCCACCACCCTCAGGTCGCTCTTGTACGTCGTCGGGGTCTTGTACGTGTCGTCGTCCCAGGAGAGGTATGCGTGGTAGGCGAGGAAGTCCAGGCGCTTGTGCGGATTCTCGTCGGCGGCGTAGTCGTCGAGGAAGGGCTTCATCCACTTCGGGTCCAGCCACGACAGCGCCGGCCCTCCGAGCTCGATGCGGTCTGCGCGCCCGAGGCCCTTGTTGATCTTGTTGACCGCCTCGTAGTACGGCTTGTAGAAGCGGTACAGGTCACCAGGTTGCAGGGTCGTCTCGTCCGGCGGGATTCCCTGCCTGCGCTGCTGGCCGTAGAACTGCCAGTCCGGCTCGTTGAAGGCCTCCACGTACTTGACGCGCGGGTACTTCGCCTTGACGCTGCGCATGATCAGTTCGAGCATCGGCTCGAGGTCCTTCATGGGCCGCTTGCCCTCGACGAAGTCCGTCGGGTTGACGTTGATCATCACCGCGTCGGACACCGTGCTCGCCTGGGTGAGGTAGGCGTCCAGCTCGGACAGGTCGCACCGCTGGGTCTTCAGATCGCACAGGTTGAACACGTCCAGGCTGTCCGCCGCGTTCGGGCTGCTGAGCCAGATGCGGTAGACGTCGCCGTGCAGGCCCTGCTTGTTCAGGAACCTGACGTCGCCGACGCGTTGTTCGGGCCACGCCGTCACGTTGCCGAAGTTGTTCAGTCGTTCCGAGTGCGGCAGCCGGCCTTCACTCGAGCCGAAGTCGACCGAGACCCCGGCCGGGGAGAGCGAGGCGGCGGGTTCGGCGGCCTGTGCGGCGACGGACTGGACGGACGTCACCGCAAGCAACGCTGCGGCCACTCCGGCCAGCAATCCTCGCCGGGTCGGAAGTCTGGTGCTCATGTGCATGGGGGAGGTCCTCGCTTCCATGAAGCAATGGCAGCCGCTTGTCGCGGGCGGGGGATGGCCGACGGCGAGCTCCAGCATAGGGATCCTCTCCCTGACTGAGAACCCTATTAACATTTTTGAAGAATTCTATTCCGCCAGGCGGGGAACCGGGGTGCACACCGTCGCCGAGGTCAGCGGCCGTGACACGGCCGGGGGGGGAGGCACTGAGCAGCGCCCGGGTGTAGGGGTGTGCCGGGTTTCCGTACAACTCCTGGGTCGTCCCGGTCTCCACCATCCGCCCCCTGTGCATCACGGCCACCCGGTCGGCGACCAGCCGGACCAGGTTCAGGTCGTGGGAGATGAAGACGTAGGCCAGCCTGCGCGAGCGCCCGCGCGATGGCGACCCGCTGCCGCTCACCGCCGGACAGGCGGCTGGGGCAGAGCCCCGCATACCCTTCGGGCAACCCCACCTGGCGCAGCAACTCGGCGATACGGGACTCCTGTCGCGTCTTCGGCACGACATCCTTGTGCACCCGCCACGCCTCACGTACGACGTCGCCGACGAGGCGCCTCGGGTGGAGGGAGGCGTACGGGTCCTGGAAGACCATCTGGATGTTGCGGCGCTCCTTACGCATCTCCCGGCCGGAGAGCGCCGGCAGGTCGCGGCCCTTGTAGTGCACCGAGCCGCCGGTCGGCTCCACGAGCCGCGTCAACGCCCGGGCCAGGGTGGACTTGCCCGAGCCGGACTCGCCCACCACCGCGAGGCACTCCCCCGCACGGACGTCGAAGGTGACGCCGTCCACCGCGCGCAGGATCTCGCGGTTCCGGGGCGGCCCGGTGACGAAGTGCCGGTGCAGGTTCTCGACGCGGGCCCGTCCGCTGCCCCCCTCGGGCCGGGTGTCGGGCTCAGTGCGCGGCATCGAGGACCCCCTCGGCGTGGTGGCAGCGGCTCAGCCGGTCCGCGGTGAGGGCGCGCAGGTCCGGTTCCTCGGTGGTGCACCGGTCGGTGGCGATCGGGCACCGCGGGTGGAAGGCACAGCCGGGCACAGTGCCGGCCTTGTCCGGTGGGCTGCCGGCGACCGGCGCAGATCGCTCCAGCTGCGGGCGGTGTCGGGCTGCGACGCGAGCAGCGCCCGGGTGTAGGGGGTGTGCCGGGCGCCGGTAGATGTCGTCCAGGCCGCCCTGCTCCACGATCCTGCCGGCGTACATCACGGCCACGTCGGAGGCCACCAGCCGTGCGACGGCGAGGTCGTGCGTCACGAACATCAGGGCCATCCCCGTCTCCCGCTGCAACTGCCTGACGAGCCGCAGAATCCCGGCCTGGACGGTGACGTCGAGTGCCGTGGCCGGCTCGTCCGCGATGAGCACCCGGGGGCGCAGAGCGATGGCGAGCGCGATGCACATGTGCTGCCGCATCAGCGCCACCGCGCGTTCCCGCGCGGCCCGCCGGTCCAGACCCTGGCGTACCCGCAGCAGTTCGGTGACCTGTGAGCCGACGGAGTAGACGGGGTTGAGGCTGTCCAGCGAGTCCTGGAACACCATCGAAACGCCCTTGCCGCGGACGGCGCTCAGCCGCGCCTCGTCCCAGCCGACGATGTTCTCGCCCTCGAACTCGATGGCGCCGCGCACCCGGCCGGGCGGGTCGATCAGGCCGAGCAGCGCCTTCCCGGTGACGCTCTTGCCGGAGCCGCTCTCGCGAGGATCGCCAGGCTCTGGCCGGCATGGAGGGTGAAGCTGACACCCCGCACCGCTAAGACCCTCGCCGGTGAGTCCGTCACCTACAACGGGCAGGTCCACACCTGCCTCAACGGCCCGTACCAGCAGGAGCATTCGCTGGAGATCCTCGCGGAAGTGGCTGCGCGGTACCCCATCGACGGCGTGTTCATCAACATGCACGGGTACCAGGTCCGCGACTACAGCCGCACCTACCACGGCATCTGCCAGTGCGCCAACCGCGCGCGGCGCTTCGGGGAAGCGCGGTTGCCCCGCTCCGAGGACGATCCGCTGTACCCCTCCTACGAGGACTTCAAGACCCGCACCGACGGCACGATGACGACGCTGGGCGGGGACTCCCCGCAGCAGCCGGGCTACGACCTGCTCGGCGCGTTCACCGGCTCCGAGGGCACCCTCGGAGTGGTCACCCGGTCCCGCGACGACGGAGAAGCGGACCTGTGACGCCGAAGACGCCTGCGCCGAGGGCGAGTCGGACGCGGCCGACCGCACCGAGACAGACCGCTCGCCCCGCCTGGCAGCGCCGCTCCCCGGACACCTCCTGACCTCCGCCCACGGCGCGCCCTCGGAGCGCCGTCCCCGCATGGGCCGCCCCGGCCCTCTGAGAGCCGTCCCCACACGGCACCACCCCGGCCCCCCTAAGAGTCGTCCCGCACAGCGCCACCCCAGCCCCCTGAGCGCCTTCCCCGCACCCCCTCCCCGCACCCCTCCCCCAGGACCCCGATCCCACCCCACCCCGATCCCGCCCCCACCCCGCTGCCCCACGCCCACCGGGCCCCGGTCCCATGTCCCGCCGGGCCCGGACAGGGCCCCGACGGGGCCGGAGGCTCAAGCCCCCGGGACCCCGGGCGGGGGACCTTGAGGGGGCAACGTTCCGCGAGGCTCGCTTCCGAAGGCGGTGGATCAGATGGCGCACAGCACGGATTCCACCGCCGCCCGGCAAGGGGAAGCGCCTCGTACGGGACCCTTGCCCACAGACCAGCCGGACCGGACGGCACGCTCCTCGCGAGCTGCCCGCGACGCCGGCCGCCGACGGGGGCGCCGTAGGGGTGCGGCGCGGCGGCGGCAGGCGAGAGCGGCCACCGGTCCGGCTTCCCGGCCCCGCCCGCATGAGGCCGCCCCGGTGCCTCCGCCGGCCTCATGCGGAGCGTGGGCGCCCCATCACCGTCCCCTCACCCCCGGCCACCACCGACCGGAACCCACACCCCACCGACGCCACCTCGTTCTCTCCCCCGCTCAGCACCGGCCCCAGACCGCGCCCCACCACCGGCCCGATCCCGCCCGCCGTCGCCGATCCGTTCCCGCACCCACCGACCTCAGCCCGCACCACCAGCCCGCCCCGGCCCCCCGCCACCACCGGCCCCAGCCCGCCCCCACCCCCCGAGGACCCGCCATGCCCTTCCCGCCTCCCACCACCCACGGTCTCACCACCACGGACGGTCCCGGTGCCGCGCGCAGTTGGACCGTGGCCACCGCGAAGCCCGTGAGCTACCGGGTCCGTTTCGCACCGGGTGTCCTGGACCCCCGTAATCCCGCCCTCGCGCGCGCCGGGCTCCCGGACCGGGAGGATGCTCCGGCCCGGCGGCTGCTGGTCGTCGAGGAGGATGTGGACCGGCTGTACGGGGCGCGGCTGCGCGCCTACTGCGAGGCGGCGCGGCACGCGTCGTACACGGTCCACGTGCTGCCCGCGCACGAGCGGCTGAAGACGATGGACTCCGTGTACTCCGTGGTCGACGCGATGGACCGGTTCGGTCTGGACCGGCGGCGCGAGCCGGTCGTGGCGATCGGCGGCGGTGTGCTGCTGGACATCGTGGGCCTGGCGTGCAGCCTGTACCGGCGCAGCACGCCGTACGTCCGGGTGCCGACGACGCTGATCGGCCTGGTCGACGCCGGGGTCGGCGCCAAGACCGGCGTGAACTTCGGCGCCGGCAAGAACCGCCTCGGTACGTACCACCCGGCGACGGAGACGCTGCTGGACCCGGCGTTCCTCGCGACGCTCGACGAGCGGCATGTCGCCAACGGCCTCGCCGAGATCCTGAAGATCGCGCTGATCAAGGACCGCGACCTGTTCGACCTGCTGGAGAGCAGCGGTGAGCGCCTGCTGGCGGGCCGCTTCCAGGCGGACGGCCCGCTGCGGACCACGGCGCACCACGTGCTGGCCCGCGCGGTGCACGGGATGCTCGAAGAACTCCACGACAACCTGTGGGAGCACCGCCTGGAGCGGGTCGTCGACTACGGCCACTCCTTCAGCCCGACGCTGGAGATGAAGGCCCTGCCCGCGCTGCTGCACGGCGAGGCGGTCAACCTCGACATGGCGTTGACCACCGTGATCGCCCGTGGCCGCGGCCTCATGACGGACCGTCAGTGCACGCGTGTCCTGGACACGATGCGCGCCCTGCGTCTGCCGGTCCACCACCCCTTGCTGGAGCCGGAGTTGCTCCGCTCCGCCCTCGCGGACACGGTCCGTCACCGGGACGGCATGCAGCGGCTGCCGCTGCCGGTCGGCATCGGTGACGCGGTGTTCGTGAACGACCTGACGGATCGTGAGATCACCGGCGCGGCCCAGAAGTTGGCGCGCGCCGCGAAGGAGGTGCGGTCCCATGCGTGACGCACTGGTTGTGGCCGACGTGCACGCCCCCGCCGTGGTGCACGGCGTGCACGACTCGGACGGGATCTCCCGCTGGTCCTGCCTGGCGCGGCGGACCGGCCTGTACGGCGGCTGGGAGGCCGTCGAGTGGGCCTGGCTGCCGCCCGGCGGGGTCAGCGGGGAGCATCTGCACTCCCGCACCGAGGAGTTGTACTTCCTGCTGCGCGGCCGGGGTGAGATCCACCTCGACGGCGTGGCACATCCGGTGCGCGCCGGGGACGCCGTGCTCACCGGGATCGGTTCCCGGCACGCGCTGCACAACACCGGGCAACGGCCGCTGTCCTGGCTGGTGGTGGAGTTGCCCGCCGTCTTCCCGAGGCCCCGCAGGTCTCCGGAGGAAGAGGAGCCTTCCGTGAACAGCATCGTCGTACGCGATCTGCGCGCCCATGGACCGCTGGACGCCCAGAGCGTCCTGACCGGGCCGCTGCGCACCATCCGGGTCCAGGACCTCCCGCCGCACGCGGGCGTGGAGTTCGCGGCGCGCGGCACCGAGCACACGGTGTTCGTGCTGAGCGGTACGGGGGTCGCCCGCACCGCCGACCGCGAGGTCCGGGTGGCCTCGGGGACCGCGCTGACCCTGCCGCTGGGCGGGACGGTGCGACTGTGGGCCGGGGACGGCGGCCTGGAGTACTTCCACGCCGTCCTGGACGTCCCGCTGCCGGACGAACGCCGCCTCGCGGCCTAGTCCCGAGCTCAACTCACCTCGACAGAAAGGGAGTCGGCCGTGATCGTCCACGACGGACCGTCCAGCGCCGTCCTGTTCGGGCCGGGCGAGGAGCGGGCCGCCGTCCGCTGCCTCGCCCGGCGGGGGATGCTGCACAGCGAGTGCGAGGCGTTCGACGAGGTCGAACTGGCCCCCGGCACCCGCTGGGAGCCGGCCGGCCGCGCCGGCACCGAGACCGTCTGGTACGTCCTGACAGGGACGGTGCACGCCGACCGGCGCCCCGTCCCGCTCACCGCGGGCGGCCTCGTCCTCGCCCCGCACGGCGGCGCCACCACCCTCACCGCGGGCCGGCACGGCGCCCGGCTGCTGTGCCTGACGCTCGGCCCGGCGTCCGTGACCCGCGCCCTGCCCGCCCGCACCCCCAGCACCGCCCGCGGCTCCCGCACCGGCCCGGCGACCGCACCCCGGGACCAGCCCGCCCGCGATGCCCTCAACTCCCGCAAGGACCAGCCATGATCACCGTCCCCGGCGTCGGCGCCGTCCACCACGTCGCCTACACGGTCCCCGACCTCGACCAGGCCGTGACCTTCTTCACCGACGCGCTCGGCGCTCAACTCGCCTATCTCACCGGCCCGGTGGCGGACCCGGCGGGCCTGTGGATGCTGCGCCAGCTCGGCGTCCACCGCGACGCGGTCGCGCACATCGCGATGCTGCGCCTCGGCCCGGTCACCAACGTCGAGCTGTTCCAGTACACCTCCCCCGACCAGCGCCGCGTCTACCCCCGCAACAGCGACTGGGGCGGCCACCATCTCGCCCTGGGCACAGAGGACTTGGACGCCTCCCTGGAGCATCTCGCCTCGCACGAAGGGGTGGTCGCCCTGGGCGAACCGCAGACCGTGACCGACGGCCCCATCGCGGGCGTCCGGTTCGTCTACCTGCGCACGCCCTTCGGGCTCCACCTCGAACTCTCCGAGATCCCCGAGGAGTTGCCCTTCCACGCCAGCACGCCCGTCCGGCTCTACGACCCGCCGAGGGCCGTGTCATGACCGGCCTGTGGGGTCCCGGCTCGCCGCCGGTCGTGACGGAGGAGCGGGAGGTGTACGAGGCCGATGTCCTGGTCGTCGGCTCGGGCGCGGGCGGTGCCACCACCGCCTGGGCGCTGGCCTCGACGGGGGCGCGCGTCCTCGTCGTCGAGCGGGGCGACTTCCTGCCCCGCGAGCCCGAGAACTGGTCCCCGGAGGCGGTGTTCGAGCAGGGCCGCTACCACAACACGGGTTCCTGGCACACGGCCGAGGGCCGCCGCTTCACCTCCGGCGGCTTCTACGGCGTCGGCGGCACCACGAAGGTGTACGGCGCCGCCCTCCCCCGGCTGCGCGCGAGCGACTTCCGGGCGGTCGAGCACCTCCAGGGGACCTCGCCCGCCTGGCCGTTCGCGTACGGCGACCTGGAGCCGTACTACGCGGAGGCCGAGCGCCTCTACCGGGTGCACGGCGCCGACGGCACCGACCCGAGCGGCCCGCCGCGCAGCACCCCCTACCCGTGGCCGCCGGTGCCGCACGAGCCGGTCATCGCCGAACTCGCCGGCCGGCTCGCGGCGCAGGGCCTGCACCCCTACCCCGTCGAACTCGGCGTCGACCTGGCGCCGGGCGGGGCGTGCGAGCGGTGCGCCACCTGCGACGCGTTCCCGTGCCGGGTCGGCGCGAAGAGCGACGCGGAGACCCGCGCGCTGCGCCCCGCGCTGCGCACGCCGACGGTGAGGCTCCTCACCCGTACGCGCGTGGTGCGGCTGCGGACGGGCCCCGGCGGGAAGCGGGTGTCGTCCGTGGACGCGGTCCGCGACGGGCGTACGGTCCAGCTGCGCGCCGGGACCGTGGTGGTGGCGTGCGGCGCCGTCAACTCGGCGGTCCTGCTGCTGCGTTCGGGCGGCGCCGGGCATCCGGACGGGCTCGGGAACGGCAGCGGGCTGGTCGGCCGCAACCTCATGCTGCACAACAACTCCGTGCTGATGGCGGTCGATCCGCGCCGCCGCAACCCGGTGACGTTCCAGAAGACCCTGGCCGTCAACGACTTCTACCTCCCGGACGGCCCGCGTGGCCAGTACCCGCTGGGGAACCTCCAGTTGATGGGCAAGGTGTACGAGGCGACACTCGCCGCCACCCGTCCCCGGCTCCCCCGGCGGCTGCTGTCGGCCCTGGCCGCGCGGAGCGTCGACTGGTGGGTGATGTCGGAGGACCTCCCCGACCCGGACAACCGGGTCCTGCCGGGGCCCGGCGCCGACGGCGTGACCGTGCGCTGGCACCCCACCAACACCCGCACCCACCGCAGGCTGGTCCGCGCCGCCGCCGCGATGATGCGCCGGGCCGGGTATCCCCTGGTGTTCTCCCGGCAGTTGGGCGTGGAGGCGACGGGCCACCAGTGCGGGACGACCGTCGCCGGGACCGATCCCGCGCGGTCGGTCCTCGACCCGTACTGCCGCAGCCACGAGGTGGCGAACCTCTTCGTCGTCGACGGCGGCTTCTTCCCGTCGTCGGCGGCGGTCAATCCGACGCTGACGATCGCCGCGCAGGCGCTGCGGGTGGTGCGTGAGGGCGGGGTGCTGCCGTGAGGAGGGTGCGTGATCCCGCACTTCTCCACCACCTCCCGCCGAAACATGTCATCTTGTGCAGCACCCTCATCGGAGCCCCCCATGCACACCGCCACCGCAGCCGTGGTCCGCGCCCACGGCGCCCCGTTCGCCCTGGAAGAGATCCGTGTCGACGATCCTCGCCCGGACGAGGTCCTCGTCCGGGTCCAGGCCGCCGGCATCTGTCACACCGACCTCAGTGTCCGCGCTGGTCACACCCCGTTTCCCGTCCCGGCGGTGCTGGGTCACGAGGGGATGGGGACCGTGGAGGCGGTCGGTGCCGGGGTCACCTCGGTGGTGCCCGGCGACAGCGTCGTCCTGAGCTTCGCGTCCTGCGGGCGCTGCGCCGCGTGCCTGACCGGCCGCCCGGTGCGGTGCGCGCACTGGCCCGCGCTGAACCTGTTCGGCGGGAGCAGGCTGGACGGCAGCGCGACGGTGTGGGGGGCGGGCCGGCGGGCGAAGGAGCCGTTGCACGGGCACTTCTTCGGGCAGTCCTCGTTCTCGACGCTCGCGCTGACCGGTGAGCGCAACGTCGTCCCCGTGCCCGCCGGGCTGCCGCCCGAGGTGCTGGCGCCGCTGGGGTGCGGGGTGCAGACGGGCGCCGGGTCGGTGCTGAACGTGCTGCGGCCCGAGGCGGGGCACACGCTCGTCGTGTACGGGGCCGGCTCGGTGGGGCTCGCGGCGGTGATGGCGGCGCGGCTGACGGCGGCGACGCGGGTGATCGCCGTCGACCCGGACCCGCGCCGGCTGGCGCTCGCGCGGCGGCTGGGGGCGACCCACGCGGTGAACCCGTGCGAGGACGACGCGCTGTGCGCCGTACTGGACCTGACGTGCGGGCGGGGTGCCGAGCGGGCGCTGGAGACCAGCGGGGTGCCGAAGGTGCTGCGGCAGGCCGTGGACGGGCTCGCGGTGAGCGGGGTGTGCGGGGTGGTGGGGGCGCCGCCGGCCGGGACGGAGGCGGCGTTCGACGTGCCGGGGATGCTGGACCGGGGGCCCCGGGTGGTGGGGGTCAATCAGGGGGAGGCGGTGCCCCGGGTGTTCGTGCCGGCGCTGGTGGAGCTGTATCTGGCGGGGCGGTTGCCGGTGGACGCGATCGTGTCGGTGTTCCCGTTCGAGGCGGTCGAGGAGGCGGGGGCGGCGGCGGTGCGGGGGGAGGCGGTGAAGCCGGTGCTGCTGATGCCGTGAAGTGCCCGATCCAGAAAACACGTACCGGAATAAAATATGACGAACTAGACCCAAAGGGATTACCTTTCGAGAGTGAACGAGGATCCCCCGTCGCCCGCGGACCGGTCCGTGCTGCGGGCGCTGGTCGTCGAGGACCACCCGCTCTTCCGCAGCGGTCTGAAGTCGGCGCTGGAGAGCCTCGGCGAGGTGGTCGTCGTGGCGGAGGCGGAGACGATCGCCGAGATCCCGGCCGCCGTGTCCGCGAGCGGCCCCGACGTGATCATCATGGACCTCGGCCTGCCCGACGGCTCCGGCATCTCCGCGATCCGCGCCCTCGCCGAGGACCACCCCGGACTACCCGTCCTCACCCTCACCATGTCCGACGACGAGGGCGACCTCCTCGCCGCCCTCCAGGCCGGCGCGCGCGGCTACATCGTCAAGGGCGCCGCCGCCGAGGAGGTCCTGCACGCCGTACGGACCGTCGCGGCGGGCGGCGCGGTCTTCGGGGCCGGGGTGGCGGCGCGGCTCAGCACGCTCGTCGCCGGGTCGCGGCGCCGGGACGCCGAGCAGCTCTTCCCGGCGCTCACCGCGCGCGAGTGCGAGGTCCTCGCGCTCATCGCGCGCGGGCTCGACAACCGCCGTATCGCCCGCGAACTCGTCCTCTCCGAGAAGACCGTCCGCAACCACGTCACCCACATCTTCGAGAAGCTCCACGTCGCCACCCGCGCGGAAGCCGTCGCCCGCGCGCGGGACGCCGGGCTCGGCGAGGAGCCGTAGCGGTTCGGGACCGGTGCCTCATGCGTCCGGGACAGCGGGCGGATGAGGCTGGAGGGATCGAGTCGGCGACGGCGAGGAGTGGACATGGGCGCGGAGGTGAACGGCACGAAGGTCCCGGGGACGGGGCGCGAGCTGCTGCCGGCGTATCTGGTGTGCGCGTGCGTGGCGCTCGCGGGGGTCGTGTGGGGGGTGCTGGCGCTCACCCATCTCGACGCCGCCACCCGGTACCAGGAGTTCGACTACGCGGCCCAGTACATGATGCTGGGCCTCGGCTTCGCCCTGTCCGGGATGGTGTTCGTCGCGCGCGGCTCGGGGACCGTGTTCGGCTGGTTCCTGCTGGCCGCGGGCGCGACGGCGGTGCTGTGCTTCACCCTCCAGCTGACGATCTGGCTGGGGCTGATGCCCCGGGCGCTCGCCGGGCTCGCGTTCTTCAGCGGGATGGTCTTCTTCACGCTGTTCCTGACCCTGCTCTACACCCAGCCGCTGTGGCTGCCCGACGGCCGGCTCGGGGGCCGCTGGGCGCGCTGGTACACGGGGGTCATGCTGGCCCTGGCCGTCGTGCAGCAGGCGTACCGCTGGAGCACCGGCGTCACCGTGCGGATGGACATCACCAACCCGATGTCACAGGGCGCCTGGGCCGACTTCTGGGCGTGGACCTCGCCGGTGATGGGCCCCTTCAACGACGACGGCGGCGAGGCGCTGGTGGGCCTCGCGGTGCTGCTGACGGTCGTCCGCGTGCTCAGCTCCTCGGAGTACCGGCGGCTGACGTACTGGGTGAACCTGCCCTACCTGGCCTGGTGCGCGCAGCTCCTGCTGGTCGAGCGCGGTCTCATCTCGGACGGGGTACGGACGCCGCTGGCGTACGCGGCGGCGGCGTCCTGGCCGGTCGCGCTGGCGTTCGTGCACGTGCGGGCGCGCACCTGGGCGCTGGACCGGGGGGCCCGGCGGGTGCTGACGGTCCTGCTGCTGACGCTGCTGATGATGGTGGTGTGCACGGCGGCGGTGGCGCTCGTGCTGAGCTTCGCCCCGCACCACACCAACGCCGCCAAGCTGCTGCCCGCCCTCGCGCTGGGGCTGGTCGTGGGGCTGCTGCTGCGGCCCGTCTCGCGCGGGGCCTCGTATCTGGTGGACCGCTGGTTCTACGGGTCGCGCGCTCAGCCGTACCAGGTGGTGCGCGACCTGTCGAAGGCGCTCAGTCAGGCGGTGGAGCCCGGGGACACCCCGCAGCTGCTGGCCGGGACGGTCGTGCACACGCTGGGGCTGCCGGCCGCTTCGGTCACCGTGGACGGGCAGCACGGGCCGCACGAGCTGGTGCGCGTGGGCGACCCGGGGCCCCGGGCGGAACGCTTCCCGATCCGCTACCGGGGGCAGGAGACGGGCCGGCTGGACGTCGCGCCGAGACCGGGCGAGCTGACGCTCGACCCGCAGGACCGGGAAGCGGTGCAGGTGCTGGCGCAGCAGGCGGGCCCCGCGCTGGCCTCGCTGCGGCTGTACCGGGATCTGCGCAGCAGCCGCGAGCAGATCGTCCACACCCGCGAGGAGGAGCGGCGGCGGCTGCGGCACGAGCTGCACGACGGCCTGGGACCGGCCCTGTCGGGGCTGCGGCTCCAGGTGGACGCCGTCCGGCGGGGCGCCGGACCGCACGTCGCCGAACCGCTGTGCGGGGTGTCGGAGGGGATCGGGTACGCGATCAAGGAGCTGCGGCACATCACCGACGGGCTGGCGCCGGCCGCGCTGGACGGGGCGGATCTGGCGCGGGCGCTGCGCCGGCTCTCCGATCAGCTCAGCAGCCGGAGCCTGCGGATCTCCGTGGCGGTGGAGCCGGACCCGCTGCCGCCGCTGCCCGCGGCGCTCCAGGTGGCGGTGTACCGGATCACGGCGGAGGCGCTCAACAACGTGGTGCGGCATTCGCACGCGGACCGGGCGCGGGCCCTGGTCACGGTGGCGGACGGGAGGGTCGGGCTGCGGATCACGGACAACGGGGACGGTTTCCCCGCCCACGAGCACTGCGCGGGGGTGGGGCTGCGGTCGATGGCCGAGCGCTCGGAGGAGCTGGGCGGCGCGTTCTCGCTGACCAGCGACGGGGCCGGGACGGTCGTGGAGGCCGCGTTCCCGGCGGAGCCCGGGACCACGTCGGGACAGCCGTCCCATGCGGCCGGGACAGCGGGCGGCGAAGACTCGTGAGCGATCACAGGCCGCGGCAGCGGCGCCGAAGGGAGCAACACATGAACAAGAACCCGACCGTTCCCCGGGCCGGTGGTGAGGGCGGAGGCCCGCCCGGTCCGGTGCACGTCTCCTTCCTGCTGCGCATCGCCGCCACCCTCCGGTTCCCGGGGGCGAGGGCCCGGCTGGCCCGCAAGTGCCCGCCTCCCGGCTGCGTGTAGCGGCGATCCCGGTGTCCCGATGCTGACACCGGGCCGTTCCCAGGGCCGTCCCGTGACCTCACGGGGCGGCCCTTCCGCGTGCGCTCAGGCCGCCGTATACCCCAACTGCCGCCGCATGTACGGCGTCATCAGCGTCTTCGCCTTGGCGAGCGTCGACGTCCGGCTCCCGAGCACCGCGCTCTCGCCGCCCGGGACGGGTACGAGGGTGAGACCGTCGGCGCCGCCGAAGGGGACGATGAGGGGGCTGCGGTGGGGAGTTCGGTAGAGACGGGGTTCCTTGCGGTGGCGGCCCTGCGTGGTGAGGTGGACGCGGATGTTGTGGGCGGCGAGGTCGGCCTGGGTGATCGCGGCCAGGGTGATCTTCTGCTCGGCCGCGTCGTTGACGTCGCCGACGGCGAAGACGTCGCGCAGGCCCGCCACGCGCAGGGCCCGGTCGACCTTGACGTGGCCCGCCGGGTTCAGCCAGTCGCCGTGGCCCGCGAGGCGCAGCCACAGCGTGTTGGGGGTGATGCCGGTGGCCCAGAAGGAGACGTCCGCCTCCACCGTGCCGCCCTGCGCGTCCTTGTAGACGCCGAACTCGGTGCCGGGGGCCATGAAGGAGCCGAGGCGGACCTCCACGTCGTGCGCCTCCAGCCAGCCCAGCGCCTTGCGGCCCGCCCAGGCGCTGCCGGTCGAGTCGAGGAGGGCCCCGCCCGCGTGGGCGAGCGTCACGCGCGCGTCCGGGCGCGCCAGGCGGACCTCCGCGGCGAGTTCCACGCCGGAGGGGCCGCCGCCGACGATCAGGACGTGCCCCGCCCCGGCGATCTTCTGCTGGTGCGCCACGAACGCCTTCGACGCCTCCTCGACCGTCGTCCCCGTGAACCTCGCCGGCTCCGGGTAGTCGGCGCCCGTCGCCACGACCAGGACGTCGTAGGGGATCCTCTCGCCCGTCGCCAGGACGACGCTGCGCGCGTCCGTGTCGACGCGCAGTGCCTTGCCGACGACGATCCTTCCGTGGGTCAGCAGCCGGTCGTAGGGGATGAACGGCGTCGACGTCCACTGGGGATCCACACCCGCGCGCAGCGACGCGATCCGGTGGAAGAAGACTTCCTTGCGGTCCACCAGAGTCACCCGCGCGCTCGCGTCCAGCCTCTTGGCCAGCCGGACTCCGGCGTATCCTCCGCCGATCACCACTACGTCGCCGTCGCGCACGGCCTGTCTCCTGTACCTGTGGGGGTGCAACACGCGAGCGCCGCGGCGTGGGGGCCGTTTTCGGCCGCTCGGCTTGACCGTGAGCGTAGCTTTTGAAATCTAAAGAAACGGTGAGGGCGAGTGGGCATCCCGTGAAAGCACGGGGCGGGCGCGGGAGTTGCCGGTCCCGGCGGTGGCCGCTCGCCCGCTGTCCGGTCAGGAGCCGGCCGGCGTACGGCCTCCGTCCAGTCGCGCGAGCCAGGTTCCGAGGAGTTGTTCGAGGATCGCCGCTTCCGCCGGGGTCATCACGTCCAGGAGTCTGCGTTCGTTGCGCATGTGGTCGGTGAAGGCCCGGTCGATCAGGTCCCGGCCGGGTGCGGTGAGGGCGACGATCCGGCCGCGCTGGTCGTCGCTCGCGCGCCGCCGGGTGACGAGGCCGGCGCGTTCCAGGCGGTCGATGCGTTTCGTCATCGCGCCGGTGGTGACCATGGTGTGCGCGGCGAGCTCCCCGGGGGCTCGTTCGTACGGCGCTCCCGCGCGGCGCAGTGCGCACAGGACGTCGAACTCGCCCTCCCCGAGGCCGTACCGCCCGTAGACCAGGCACAGTTCGTCGGTCAGGCGGCCCGCGAGGGAGTGCAGCCGGCCGATCACGCCCTGCGGTGAGACGTCGAGGTCGGGGCGCTCGCGGCGCCAGTCGGCCTGGATGCGGGCGACGCGGTCCTCCGCCGCCCCGCGCTCCCCGGTTCCCAAAACCTCGGTCCGCCACTCTTCCGAGCGAATGTTCTCGTTCACGCCTTCCACAATACCTTCCCGGGAAGCTACCTTTCCTTCCATGGAAGCGAATGTGCGGTGGACCCTCCTCACGGCGCTCGCGCCGGTGGCGTGGGGCGCGAACTACTTCGTGACGCACGAGTACTTGCCGCCCGACAGCCCGCTGTACGGCGCGGCCCTGCGCGCACTGCCCGCGGGGCTGGCGCTGCTCGTCGTGCGCCGGCGGCTGCCGCGCGGGGTGTGGTGGGGGCGTTCCGCCGTGCTGGGGCTGCTGAACGCGAGCGTGTTCTTCGTCCTCGTGTACGTCGCCTCCCAGCTGCTCCCGACGAGCGTCGCGTCGACGGTGATGGCGGTGTCCCCGCTGACGATGATGCTGATCGCGTGGGGCATGGTCGCCGAGCGCCCCCGGGCCGCGCACCTCGCGGGCGCCGCCGTCGGCCTGGCCGGCGTGTGCCTGATGCTGTTCACCGGCGCGGGCGGCACGAGCCTCGCGGGCGTCCTCGCCTCGGCCGCGGCGATGCTGGTCTCCTCGTTCGGACACGTCCTCACGAAGCACTGGGGCTCCGGGGCCGACGTCCTCGCGGCGACGGCGTGGCAGCTCACCGCGGGCGGCCTGTTCCTGCTCCCGGTCGCCGCCGTGGTGGAGGGCGCCCCGCCCGCGCTGTCCGGTCCGGCACTCCTCGCGGCCGGCTACACCTCCCTGATAGCCACGGCCCTGGCGTTCGGCCTGTGGTTCGCGGGGCTGCGACATCTCCCGGCGGGGACGGTGGGGCTGATCGGGCTCCTGAACCCGGCGACGGGCGTCCTGCTCGGTACGGCGGTCGCGGGCGACAGCCTGAGCGGACGCCAACTGGGCGGGCTGGTGCTGGTGTTGGCGGGGGTGGTGCTGGGGAGGCCGGGGCGAGGCGGAAGCGGCGCGAACCGGGCGCCGAGCACGACGGGGACGGCACCGGGCCGGGAAGCGCCGGCCGGGGAGGAGCCGGCACCGGCCGGTCACTCGCACCCCGCGCCGCACGCGGAACGAACCGCCCATCCCGCGCCGTACGCGCGACGAGCCGCACACCCCGCGCCCCGTGGGAAGGAGCCGCCCCCGTGACTCCCTCTCCGCGTCCGCCCGCCTCAGCCCCGCGCGCCCCGCGCCCGCACTGTCGCGGTCATCGGCCCGTCCGGCCGGATCGTGACGTCGAACGCGGGCTCCGGCCGCTCCCCCACGACCGTGTACTCGAAAGCCGGCAACAGAGCCTCCGCGAGCAACGTCATCTCCTGAACCGTGAACTGCGCCCCCAGGCAGGTACGCGGCCCGAGCCCGAGCGGGTAGTAGGTGCCGAGGACCGGCCGGGGAGCCGCCTCCTGGAACCGCTGGGGCAGGAACCGCTCGGGCTCGGGCCAGAGTCCGGGATCGCGGTGCGTGAGGTACGCGCAGAGCGCGAGCGTCGCGTCCGCCTCGATCCGGCATCCGGCGAGGACGTCGTCCTCGGTGGCGTTGCGGAACAACAGCAGTGCGGCCGGATAGAGGCGGAGCGTCTCGCTGATCAACGCCCGGATCGCGGCCGTACGCGCGGGCGACCCGGCGGGCCCCTGGGCGAGCGCCCACTCCCGGTGCTCGGGGTGGTCGTGCAGGAGCAGCAGGAGCCAGCTGAGCGTGGCGGCGGTGGTCTCGTACCCGGCGACGAGGAAGGTGACGAAGTTGTCGCGCACCAACCGCCCGTCGGGGTCGGGGAGTTCGACGGCGTCGAGCAGCGCGTCGAGGATGCCGGGGTCCCCGTTGGCACGTGCGGCGGCGACAGCGCGCCCGGCCGCCGCGTCGACCTCCGCGAGGTCGCTCTCCAGCCGCGTGGTGTCGGCCGCCCCGAGCGCGGAGATCGCGGCGACGATGCGCGCGGCGGCGAGGAGCTGGCGATGGGTGGTGTCGTCGAGGGGCAGCCCGGTGGTGGCCCGCCAGATCACGTCGATGGTGAACCGCCGCATGTCGGCGACGAGATCCCGGGGCCGTCCGCTCCGGGCGGACTCCCCCCACGACCGGGTGACGTCCTCGACGGCGTCCCGCATGGCCCGCTCGTAGCGCCGCACCCCCTGCACCGTGAACGTGGGCTGGAACAGCCGCCGTTGCCCCCGCCACGCCGCCCCGTCCACGGTGAGCACCCCGTCCCCGAGCAGGTGCCGCAGCCGATGCGACCGCTTCACGTACCGCCCCGGATGCCGGGCGAGCACATGCCGCACCTCCTCCGCCCCGGTCACCAGCACGACGGGCCGCTCCCCCAGCCGGATCCCGCTGACCGGCCCCAGCCGCTGGGCCCGCCCCAGCAGCTCCACGACCGATGCGCCCGCATCCCGCCAGGCCACCACCTCGGCCTCGGACAACTCCGGCACTGCACCGGTCAACTCGACCTCCCGCTGGGCGTGTTGCGGACGGCCCACATGATAGCGGCGGGTGACCGGACCGACACGGCAGGAGACCACCCCCGGTCGGGAGGGCGCCTCGGGTACAGCCGCGGCGGCGTTCCCGGGGACGCTCGGGAACGCCGCCGCGGGGTCTCACCGGACGTACTTCGCCGGTTTGGTCGCGATGTTGAGCAGGTACTCCAGGGGGCCGCGCCGGACGAAGCGGGACCACACGCCCGCGAACACGATCGCTGCGAGGACGTACAGGAGCAGCGGTGTCCAGGACTGCTGGGTGGCGTCCCCGCCGGACATGGACAGCGCGGACTGCGCGATGAAGTGGCCGACGTAGGCCGTGAGGGACATGGTGCCCACGGCGATCACCGGCCGGAGCAGGCGGCCCAGTTTCGGGAGGTGTTCGATCAGCGCGGTCGCGCCCACGATCACGAGGATCGCGACGCCCACGCTGCCGACGATGTCGAACGTGGTGCCGCTGTGCGGCCCGGCCGTCAGGAGCGACGAGGCCGACAGCGCCCCGCCGTCCGGGGGCATCGTCCCGGAGCCGCCGGACGACGGGCCGTCCTCGGCCATGCTCCGCAGCGCACCGCTGCCCGCGAGCAGCAGGGACAGGCCGTACGCGACCGCGATCAGGGCGGCGCCGAGCGCGGCCAGGCGCCGCCGGACCGCGGACGCGGACAGGTCGAGGCGGGCCAGCGCCATGCCGGCGACCACGAACGACATCCAGGTGATCGTCGGGTAGAAGCCGGTGAACAGCAGGTCGAGCACGCCGACGCCGCTGAGCCGGTGCAGCGGGTCGTAGGCGTTGACGCTCTGCTGGACCGACTCCGTCAGCACGCCGTTCAGGGCGAACGCCAGCTGCGGGGTGACGACGGCGAGGGTCGCCGCGATGATCGCGAGCGTCCTGGCGCCGAGCCGCACCAAGGGGAGGGCCAGCAGGAAGTAGACGCCGTAGAAGGCGAGGATGATCACTCCGCCGTACTCGATCGCCAGCACGGTGCCGAGGGCGATCAGGACCACGGCGCGGATCGCGATACGGGCCTTGGCCTGCCGGCCCGCGAGCCCGGTCCTGGGCTCCCGGCGGCCGGCGAGCAGCATCAGGGAGAACCCGGCGAGGGTGGCGAACAGGACCGACGAGTGGCCGTCCGCCAGGTAGCGGATCCAGCTCGCCACGCCGTGCGTCGCGGACAGCGGGGGTCCGATGTGCACGATGTACATGCCGAACACGGCCAGCGCGCGGGCCAGATCCACGCCGACGAGACGTGTCGTGGAGGGGCCGGGCGCGCCGGGGGCGGCCGGGGGCGAGTTCTCCTGCGGAGCGGACGGCTTCAGCAGAGGCTGCGAAGAGGACATGGGGAGAATCTCGCGTGGCCGGCCGGGTGCGGACCATCCGACAGTCGTCGGTACCACCCCCGCCGGTCGGCGGGTACCCACCTGCCCACCGACGGGCCGGAGCCCGGCCGCGCGAGGGGGCCCCGGTCAGTCGCCGTCCAGGGGGATGCGCAGGCTCACCCGGTAGCCGCCCTGCGCGGTCGGGCCCGCTTCCAGCGTGCCGTGCAGGATCTCGGCCCGTTCGCGGAGGCCGACCAGGCCCTGGTGGGAGCCGGGCAGGGCCAGGGAGGGGCGTGTGGGCGCGGTGTTGGTGACGGTCACACCGATGTCGTCGCCGTCCTGCCACAGCTCCACGCGGGCCGTCGCACCGGGGGCGTGCTTGCGGACGTTGGTCAGTGCCTCCTGGACCGTGCGGTAGACCGCGCGCTGGGCCGGGCTGCCGACGGCGGGCGGCAGTTCGCCGGTCAGCTGTACGTGGGTGCCGCTCGATTTCACGAGGGTGCGCAGGTCGGCCAGGGTGGGCTGGGGAGTCAGCTCGGTGGTGTGGCCGCCGGAGGCGCGCAGCAGGGTGACCATGGTGCGCAGTTCGTCGAGCGTCGTGACGCTCAGCGAACGGATGGTGCGGGCGGCCTCCTTCGCGTCCGCGTCCTTGCTCGCGACCTGGAGCGCGCCGGCCTGTACGGCGATGAGGCTGACCTGGTGCGAGACCACGTCGTGCATCTCCCGTGCCAGTTGGGCGCGTTCACGGGCGAGGACGGCCTGCGCGTGCAGGGCCCGCTCGTGCTCCCTGGCCTCCTCGATCTCGACCAGCCTGCGCGCCAGGTCCCGGCGAGCCTGGAGGAGCTGGGCGATGAGGACGGGGGCGGCGGCGATCGCCAGGCCGTACACGAAGGTCACCAGCGTCATGGTCCGGCCGACGTCGGTGACGGCCTCCAGGGGCCACGGGGTGCTGTTCGCGACGGCGGTCAGGGCGACGCACACCGCGAGGAGGCGGCGGTTGCGGGACCGCCCGGCCAGCGTGAACAGGGCCACGACCGGGGCGACGGCGACGGGCTGCGTCAACGCGCTGGGCAGGGTGAGCAGGAACACGCCGAGCGGGAACCGGCGCCGGAAGGCCAGCGCGACGCAGCCGAGCGAGGCCAGCCCGATGCCGAGGCGCGTGTCGTCCCACAGGTTCAGCCGCAGGTCCACGGCCGCCGCGGCCACCAGCAGAAGGTCGACGACCGGCGCGGGGACACGCTCCCACAGCGCGCGGGCCCGATTCACCGCGACACCTCCGGCCACGGAGACCCGGCACCGACCCGCCCGCCACCGCCGTACTCCCCGGCGCCGAGCACCACCACCGCCCGCGTCACGCCCGCCCCGCCTCCACCCTGCTCGTCCGGCCCCTGTCGGACCGACCCTAGAGCCCCCGAAACCCCCGGCGACCCGACGCGCGCAAGCTCCCGCCACACGGCGGGGTGGCACCCGCCGGTCGGCGGGCCCCTGCCTGTTACCTGACGGCCTTGAACGACGGCGTCAGTTCCTCCAGCAGCCACGGGATGCCCAGGATCGAGGGGTTGCGCAGTTCGGTGATCGTGGCGGTGTCGACCGGGGTGTAGACGCCGGTCGACTTGACCTTCGTGTACGCCGGGTTCTTCTCGACGGAGCTCCTCACCTGCGGCGAGGTGAAGCCGATCACCGTGAAGTCGGAGGCCAGGCGGCCCGCCTGTTCGGGGCTGAGCAGGCCGGGCTGGGTCTTGGTGGCGGTCCCCTCGGTCCCCTTGAGGGCCGGGGTGACCTGGAGGCCGAGGGATTCGAGGAACTTGACGGCGAAGTCGTCCGGGGAGGCGATCGTGGCGATCTGGGTCGCCGAGTAGGCGAAGGACGCCGAGAACGTCTTGCCCTTGAGCGCGGGATACGTGTCCGCGGTCTTGCGGATCAGCGCCTCGGTGTCGGTGACCGCCTTCGTGGCCGCCGCCTCCTTGCCGAGGGCCTTGCCGATCTGCGTCTGACGGCTCTGCCAGGAGTCGTCGGCGGCCGAGCTGGCCGGGCCGAGGGTGGGCGCTATCTGGTTCAGCCGGGCGTAGTTCTTGCTGATGCCATAGTCGCCGGTGGCGAGGATCAGATCGGGTTTGAGTGCCGCGATCTGCTCGAAGGACACGTCGGGCGACGTGTTGACGAGGGTGGTGTCCGCGCCGAGTTTCCCGGTGAGCCAGGGGCTGATCCCCTTCTCTCCGAAGGGGTCCTTGGCCGCCCCGACCGGGGTGACGCCGACCGCGAGCGCCGCGTCGAGGTCCATCGCGCTGAGGGCGACGACTCTGGTGGGGGCCGCCTTCAGCGACAGGCTGCCCTCGGAGTGCTTGACCTGCACCGGGAACGCCCCGCCGGCCTGGGTGCTCGGGGTGCTCCGGTCACCGTCGCCGTCGCCGTCGTCGGACGAGCCGCAGGCGGCGAGGGTCACGGACAGCGCGGCGACGGCGAGCAGGGCACCGCCCCGGTGCCGTACCGAGCCGGTGCGGGCCGCGCCGGATGCCGGGCGTGTCGTGCGGGCTGTCCCCATGGTTGTTTCCCTCTCCCTGTCCGGTCGTCCGGACGCCGACGCGCGGCTGCCTGTCCCGGACGCGCACCGCACTTTAAGACAGCTCGTCATTAATAGGCAAGGCTTACCTAATATTTCTTCCGCCTCGTCAGCAGCCAGGCCAGGTACGCCCCGCCCGCCAGCCCCGTGGCCAGCCCCGCCGGCACCTCCGCCGACGGCACCGCCCACTGGGCCGCGACGTCCGCGCCCGTCAGCAGCACCGCCCCGGTCAGCGCCGAGGCGCCGAGCCCGGGGCCGGGGGCGCGGGTGAGCAGCCGGGCCACCTGCGGGGCGGCCAGCGCGACGAACGTGATCGGTCCGGCCGCCGCGGTCGCCACACCGATCAGCGCGACGCCGACCACCAGGGCGAGCAGCCGGGTCCGGGCCGGTGAGCCGCCGAGCGCCTGCGCCGTGTCGTCGCCGAGGCCCAGCACCTCCAGCGAGCGGCTCAGGGCCAGCGCGGCGGGCAGCAAGGCCGCGAGGACGGCCGCGACCGGGACGACGTTCTCCCAGCCCCGGCCGTTCAGCGTGCCGGTGAGCCACAGCTGGGCGGTCTCGGCGTCCTGGAGCCTGGCCCGGCTCAGCAGCCAGGCGTTGAAGGAGTACGCCATGGCGGAGACGCCGATGCCGACCACGATCAGGCGGTGTCCGCCGAGGCCGTCGTGCCGGCAGATCAGGTACACGGCGGTCGCGGTGAGCGCGCCGCCCGCGAACGCGGCCAGCGAGGTCTCCAGCGGGCCGCCGCGCCACCACAGCAGGGACAGCAGGGCGCCGGTCGCGGCCCCGTTGCCGAAGCCCACGATGTCGGGGCTGCCGAGCGGATTGCGGGTGACGGTCTGGAAGAGCGCCCCGGAGACCCCGAGGGCGGCGCCGACGAGCAGCCCGGTCACCCCGCGCGGCACCCGCAGTTCGAGGACGATGAAACGGCTGCCGGAGTCACCGCCGCCGGTCAGGACGCGCACCACCTCCGCGAGGGACACCGGATAGTCGCCGGTGGCGCAGCCGGCCGCGAAGGCCAGCGCCGCCAGGAGCAGCAGCCACAGGCACACCGCGAGCCCCCGGGGCCGTACCCGCAGCGAGACCTGTCCGGCGCGCAGGACGCGGACCCCGGGTGCGGACATCCGCGTGCCGCTCATGACCGCCTCCCCCGGCCCCGGCGGGTCAGGGCGACGAGCGCGGGAGCGCCGAGGAACGCGGTGACGATCCCCACCTCCAGTTCGCCGGGGCTCGCGACCACCCGGCCGAGCACGTCCGCCGCGAGCAGGAGCAGCGCGCCGAGCCCGGCGGAGTAGAAGAGGATCCACCGGTGGTCGGGGCCGCTGATCACGCGGGCCAGGTGCGGTACGGCCAGGCCGACGAAGCCGATGGGTCCCACGGCCGCGGTGACCGCGCCGCACAGCAGGGTGACGGCGACGACGCCGAGCGTGCGGGTGAGGCCGACGCGGGCGCCGAGCGCGGTGGCGCCGTCGTCGCCGATGGCCAGAGCGTCCAGGGGCCGGGCCACGGCGGCGGCGATCAGCGCGCCCGCCACGAGGAACGGCGTCACCTGGTACAGGACGGACGCCTCACGGCCGGCGACGGAGCCGATCGTCCAGAACCGGAAGGCGTCGAACACGGCGGGCCTGGCCAGCAGCACCGCGGAGGTCAGCGCGGTGAGCGCGGCGGCGATGGCGGTGCCGGCGAGCACCAGCCGGGTGGGGGTGGCGCCGCCCGGCCCGACGGCGCCGAGCACGTGCACCAGGGCGGCGACCACGGCGGCGCCGGCCAGCGCGAACCACACGTACCCGGTGAAGGTCCGCAGTCCGGCGAAGCCGATGGCCAGCACGACGGCCGCCGAGGCTCCCGCGTTGACGCCGAGGATGCCCGGGTCGGCGAGCGGGTTGCGGGTCAGGGTCTGCATCAGGGCGCCGGCGACGCCCAGGGCGGCTCCAGCGACGAGGCCGAGCCCGGTGCGCGGCAGGCGCAGGGCGCGTACGAGCTGTTCGTCGGTGGTGCCGTGGAAGTCGAAGACCGCGTCGAACACGGTGCCGAGCGGGATCGGCTTGGCGCCGACCGCGACGGATGCCAGCGCCAAAAGCACGATGAGCGCCAGGACGGCCGGTACGCCCAGGACGCGCACCCGGCGGCGGCCTGCCGCCGTGCCGCGCGCGTCCGGTACGGGCGGCGGGGGCGGGTCGTGCGGGTCCGCCGCCCGCTGCCGGGGTCTTGCTCCGACGGTGTCCATACCGCTCCCCTCACCACAGTCCGGCCACCTACTAAGGTATGGCTCACTTGTAAATGACACCATGTCATCAGCCTTGCGGGCCCCGGCGCCGGGGTCCCGGAACGGAGCGCGTCACCGTGTCCCTGCCTCCCCCGTACGACCTGAAGCTCGCCGTCGCGCCCGAGGTCCGTGACGGCCTCGGCCTGCACCACGTACGGGTGTGGAGCGTGCGCTCGGCGAGTCCGCTGCTGGAGCCGGTGCTCGGCGCGGCGCAGGCGGCGGCGCTGCTGGAGAGCCTCCCGCGCGAGGACTCCCTGGCCGGCTACCGGTCGCTGCTCACGGCGCTCGGCCACCCCGGTACGACCCCGGCGGGCGAGCGGCTGCGCGCCTTGGTCGCGGACCGGCCCTGGCAGGGGCACGGCGGTCTCGTCGACGCGGTGACCCTCGCGTCGGTGGCGGCCGGCGGCGGTGTCGGGCTGCACGATCCGGGGGCGCTGCCTGCGGGTTCGGCACTGGTCGTACGGAGGTCACCGGGCGGCGAGCGGATCGTCCCCGCCTTCTCGACACGCTCCCGCCCCGTCCCGGCGGGCGACCTCACCTACGGCGTCGAGGCGAGCGACGGCACGTTCACGCCGATGGCCTGGCTGGGCCGGCGCGACACCGACTCGGCGGCCCACCAGGTCCGCCCCGACAGCCGGGGTGCCCTGGTGGTCGCCCTGGGCCATCCCGGGGACCGGCCAGGGCACACGGAGTCGGTGATCGCCTCGGTGGGACGGGTGCTTGAGGTGCTCGGGCTGCGGGCGGAGATCGGGCCCCTGCCGGGCTGAGCGGGGCACTGGGCGCGTCGCGGGGGTGGGGCGGGCCGAGCGGCGGATTCCGCCCGACGCCGCCCCCGTCACGCAGACCGCGGGGCCCCCGCCCGACGCTCACCGCACCAAAGCGCCCGGGCGCCGACCACTCACCACCGCACGCTCAGCACACCAGGGAGACCGGGCACCGGCCGGCCGCCGCACCGCAAGGACCGCGCCCGGGCCCGCACCCACCCCGCCCTCGCCTCACGCACCGTCCCCGGCCGACCGTCACCGCGCCCCACGCACCATCCCCAGCCAGCCGTCACCGCGCCCCACGCACCATCCCCAGCCAGCCGTCACCGCGCCCCACGCACCATCCCCAGCCAGCCGTCACCGTGCCTCACGGACCGTCCCCGGGCCGGTGCGCGTGTCCGTCGGGGCGGATCCGGACTCGACCGCCGGCGTGCCGGGGATCAGCAGGGCCGCTCACCTCGGCCGGTCCGGGCCCCGCGCCGCGCTCACCCCCTCTCGCGGACAGCCGCCGTGTCGGCGGTCGGGCCGGCTGCCGTGCCGGCCGGGGCGGCGCCGGACACCACTGCCGCCGGGGTCCGGGGGATGAGGAGGGCGGCGCACGCCGTGAGTGCGCCGGCTGTCGCGGAGAGGGCGAAGACCCAGGTGAAGCCGGACTCGGCGGGCAGCCCCGTGGTGCGCCGGGTGGTGGCCACCAGAAGCGCCGCGACCACCGCGCCGGCGGCGGACGCGCCGACGGAGCGTCCGATGGAGTTGATGCTGTTGGCGATGCCGGTCCTGGCCGCCGGCACGGACTGCACGACCAGCGCCGGCATCGCGGCGTAGGCGAGGCTCAGGGAGCCGCCCGCCACCAGCGCGCCGGCGATCACGGCGGCCGTCGAGCCGTGCCACAGCGTGAGCGAGCCGAAGCCGGCGAGTCCCGCGAGGCCCGAGACGGCGAGCACCGCGCGCCCGGAGTACCGCTTGACCAGGATGCCGCCGACGGGAGCCGCGACGAGGCTGACCAGCGCCGCGGGCAGCAGGTACACGGTGGCCGCGGACAGCACGGATGCGGTGAACCCGTACCCCGCCTGGGCGCTGGGCATCTGGACGAAGTCGGAGACGCCGAGGTAGAGGCCGAACATCGCGAAGCCCATGAGGACCGCGGTGACGTTGGTCAGCAGGAAGGTGCGCCGGGTGAGCATCCGGACGTCCACGAGCGGGGCGTCGACCCGGCGCTCCAGCAGGACCCAGCAGGCGAGGGCGACCGGCGCCGCGGCGAAGAGCGTGAGCGTGACCGGGGAGCTCCAGCCCCAGGCCCCGCCCTGGGACAGCGGCAGCAGGACGAGGACGAGGGCGCCGCCGAGCAGCAGCGCGCCGGCCCAGTCGAGGCCGCCGCCGGACCGCCCGGTGTCGGCCGGCACCCAGGCGGCCACGGCGCCGAGCGCGAGGACGCCGACCGCCGAGGCCAGCCAGAACACGTTGCGGTAGTCGGCGCCGTCGGAGGCGAGCAGCCCCGCGGCGACGAGGCCGATGCTGCCGCCTATCGAGAGGGTGGCGCTGATCAGGGCCATCGCCCCGGTGAGCCGCTCCCGGGGCACGGTGTCCCGGGCGACGCTCAGGGCGAGCGGGAAGACGCCGGTGACCGCGCCCTGGAGGACCCGGGCGAGGACGAGCAGCGGCAGGGAGGTCGTGATCGCGGCGAGGACGCTGCCCGCGAGCATCAGCAGCAGGCACAGCAGCATCGCGCCGCGCTTGCCGCGCAGGTCACCGAGGCGGCCGAAGAGCGGGGTGGTCACCGCCGAGGACAGCAGGTTGGCCGTGACGATCCAGCTGAGGGCGCCCGGGCTCGCGCCGGTCTGGTCACCGATGTTCCCGAGGATCGGGACGACGGCGGTCTGCATGGTCGCGGCGAGCATGCCGGCCGCGCACAGCGCGGTCAGCAGCAGGCCGGGGGAACGGGAGGACGTCTCGGGCATGGCAGGCACCTCAAGGCCGTGAACAGGGAAGTGCCGACCCGGATACGGGGGAGGAACCAGGTCGGCACCGCCAGTTTGCAACACCCTGTCATTAATGGGCAAGGGTTACCTTCCCAGCTTTGCCCGATCCTTAATGACAGATTGACACTAATGAGTAAGGTGCGACTTACTTTGACTCGCGCGGCCCCGAGTTCACGCCGCGACGCGTTCGCACCGAGTTCGTTCCAAGGGGGACAGATATGAACGGCACACCCGCAGTCAGAGGCCAGGCGATCGGCTCGCTCCTGCGCCCGGCCTATCTCACCGCCGCCCAGGCCGACTTCCGGGCCGGCCGGTCGACGGCGGCGGACCTCAAGGCCGTCGAGGACCGGGCCGCCCTGGAGGCGCTGCGGCTCCAGGAGGCGGCCGGGCTCGACGTCGTCAACGACGGGGAGATGCGGCGCACCTCGTTCATGGACCACCTGCTGGCCACGGTGCCCGGCGCCCTCGACCACGAGGCCCCGATCGCCGCCGACTCCGAGTCGGGCGGCACCTACGAGGTCGACAACCCGATCGCCGTGGTCGAGCGGATCACCCCGGGACGCAACATCGGGGTCGAGGAGTACGTGTACCTGCGCGGCCGTACCGACCGCCCGGTCAAGATCACCGTACCGAGCCCGCTGATGCTGTACGGCTTCTGGTCGGCCGAGCGCACCGCCGGGGTGTACCCCGACCCGTTCGACCTGTTCGCCGACTGGACCGCGCTGCTGCGCGCCCAGATCGAGGAGCTGGCCGCCCTGGGGTGTACGCGCGTGCAGATCGACGCGCCGGACATGGCGGTCCTCGTGGACGAGGAGCAGCGGCGCGCGCGGGAGGAGCTGGGCATCTCGGTGGAGCGCACGCTGTCGGAAGGGTGCGCGCTGATCGACTCGCTGGCGGCCGTCCCCGGCGTCTCGGTCTCGCTGCACCTGTGCAAGGGCAACTTCCGCGGCATGTGGGCCGCTTCGGGCGGCTACGGGTGGCTCGCCGAGCGGGTCTTCGCCCGGACGCCGCACGTCGACACGTACCTCCTGGAGTACGACGACGAGCGGTCCGGCGACTTCTCGCCGCTGGCCGCGCTCCCCGAGGACAAGCGTGTCGTCCTCGGTCTCGTCTCCACCAAGCGGGACGAGGTGGAGCCGCTGGAGGGCCTGCTGGCCCGGGTCGGCGAGGCGTCCCGGTACGTGGACCGCGAGCGGGTTTCCGTCTCCCCGCAGTGCGGCTTCGCCTCGGTGGCGGCGGGCGCCAACCTCATCAGTGCCGCGACCCAGGCCGCCAAGCTGTACCGGGTGGCGGAGCTGGCGGCGGCCCTGTAGCGGCGGGGCGCGGGGGGCCGGTGCCGGACACCGGCCTCTCGGAGCCGGTGTCACCTTTCCGACCGGGCGCCGACCCCGCAGAGCCCGTGTCACCTTCCCGGCCGGGCGTCCGCCGCCCTGCGCTCACGCCGGGCAGCGCCGCGCGGCGGAGTCCCGCAGCGCGCGGACCACCACCCCGGCGACCTCGGCGAGGCGCGGGACGAGGTAGAAGTGGCCGCCGGGCAGGCGGTGGTGGGTGAAGCGGGCGCGGCTCGCGTCGGACCAGCGGGCCGCCTCGGCGGGGTCGACGGAGGGGTCGTCGTCGCCGGTCAGCGCGGTGATGTCGACGTCGAGCGGGGGCGAGACCGGGGTGGGCCGGTGGGTCTCGGCCATGCGGTAGTCGCCCCGCAGGA
This sequence comes from Streptomyces niveiscabiei, assembly GCF_033794345.1. NCBI lineage: Bacteria > Bacillati > Actinomycetota > Actinomycetes > Kitasatosporales > Streptomycetaceae > Streptomyces > Streptomyces niveiscabiei. The sequence continues at coordinate 148,670 of NZ_JARAYJ010000007.1, read as the reverse complement.
GCGGCAGGAACAGCTCGCGCAGCTCCGGGTTGGCGAGCACCTCGTCGTGGGTGCCGCCGTGGCCGCGCACCACGGCGGCGAACTCGTCGTCGGGGAGCCGGTGCACCTGTTCGCGGCGGGGGCGGTGCGGGGCCTGGCGGGCCGACACGAAGAGGTGCGCCACCCGCTCGGACCGGTCCGGGGAGGAGCGCTCCAGCAGGCGGAGCAGTTCGTAGCCGACGGTCGCCCCCATGCTGTGCCCGAAGACCGCGGTGGGCCGGTCCAGGAGCGGGAGGAGTTCCCCGGCGGCGCCTTCGGCCAGGTCGGACAGTGCGGTGGGCGGAGGTTCCGCGGCCCGGCGCTCACGGCCCGGGTACTGCACCACCCACGGTTCGACGTCGGGCGGCAGCGCGGCGGGCCAGTCCCGGAAGAAGCCGGAGGCGCCGCCGGCGTGCGGCAGGAGGATCAGGCGGCTGGCCGCGTCGGCCCGGGCCTGGCGCAGGCAGCGCAGCCAGCGTCCCGGTGCGGCGGGCGGTGCGGGTGGTCCGGTGGAGCTGGCACGTTCCATGAAGTTCCCCCTTGGATGCGGGCCCGCGAGGCCGCCCCGGCCGTACGGACACGCTCGGTTTCCGCTCGCTCAGAACATCCGGATGAACACGGGTCTCGGCAGAACGCGCCGCGGCAGGTGCGGACACGCCTTCGAGTTCGAGCCACCTCGGTGAAAAACTAGCATGGGTACCCTAATTTTTTAATGACCGGCTGTCGCAAACTGGCGCGATCTCGCCGCTCGACCGCCCCTCACCCGCCCCGCCCGAACGCCGGACGCCCCACTGCCACTGCCGTACGGCGCACCTCACCGGCACCTCGGACCCCGTCCGTCGATGGCGTGATTCCGGCGTTGGTTTCCCGCCGCGCGACCGCTTCCGGGCGGCCCCGGTCCACGCGGTGCGGGCGGCCTCGGCGACAATGGCCGTATGCACGAGGCAACTCCCAGCGACCCGAACCGTCCGCACGCGGAACTGAGCGCCCGGCTGCGGGTGCCCAAGATCGGCCGGCCGCCCCAGATCGGGCACGACGCCATCGTCGCGGCGGCGGTCGCCGTGGGGTTCGAGGAGCTCAGCATGAGTGCCGTGGCCCGGCATCTGGGGGTGAAGCACTCCACGCTCTACCGCTACTTCCCGCACAAGGGCGCGCTGCTGGCCGCCGCCGCCGACCACGTGGTGGCCGCCATGGACTGGCCGGCCCCCTGTCCGAGCTGGCGGCCGTACCTGAGGGCGCTGGCCAGGACCACGTTCCGGATGTTCGAGGCCCATCCGGGTCTCGCCCTGCACGTGGCGGCTCTGCGCGGTGGCCTCGTGGAGTACGCCCGCCAGGGCGCCCGGACCGCCGCCGTCCTGGTCGACACCGGTCTCGACCCGGAGTTCGCCGTCCTGGCCCAGGACCTGGTCAACGAGCAGATCCTGCTGTTCTTCCTGGCGGGCCAGCAGGAGGGGCAGCCCGCGACGAACACCGAGGAGACCGCGCAGCTGCGGCGCGTGATGCTGGACGACGTGCGCGACGCGGTGCCAGGACCGGTGGCCGACGCCTTCGAGCGAGTGGTCGGCGGCCGGCCCGAGGACTGGCTGAACCGGAAGATCGAGGTCATTCTCGACGGCATCGCGGCCACGGTCCCGGCGGCCGGGAAAAACCCGCGGGAATAGCGGAATATCCCCTTCCTCTCAGAACCTGGGACATCACCGAGTCCAGGCTTGCGCCGCCGGATTAGGTATGCCTACGCTACCGACGCTCGCCTGTTCGACCGATCAATCACCGCAGGCGTTCTCTTTCCGCCGCTGAGCTTGCGCAATTCACCGGCCCCGCCCCGGCCGACGTATTCAGGCTCCATTTTTCGCTCACCGCCACGGCAGGTGCGGCAGAGCGGCGTCCTGTCCGTCTCGCGGTTCTCCGGCCGTGCCCACGCGGCCGTTCCCCACCCCACCGCCCTCACCGGCGGCACCGCCCGCGCGCCGTCGGCGTGCCGGTCCGTCCGCCTGCCCGAGGACGCCGTCTTCGCACCTGAGTCGCACACGCACGTCCACTCCACACGTACGTCGCGAAAGGTCCAGATCCCGTGTCCACACAGCCCACCCCCCGCACCGTCACGGACCTCGTCGGCGAGCTGACCGCCGACCCCAACGCCCTGCTGAAGGCGTACGCCGCGAACAGCGCCTTCCGCGCGGCCACGGCGGAGGAGCTCACCAACCCGCGCAACCCCTTCCGCCGCCCGGTCCGGCCGGACGACCTGGCCTGGCTGGACTACTCCCCCGTGCTGCCGGACGAGCGCCAGCTCCTGCTCAGCGGCCTCCTCGGCCACCGCATGCTGCGCAACGTCTACGACGCGGAGACGGCCGTCCTGCCGCCGCAGGCCGACCCTGCCGCCGCCGCGGACGGCGCGCACTTCCACTCCGCCGCGAACCGGCTGCTGGGCACCCTGGTGCGGCCGGTCCTGGAGAACCACCTCCTCGGCCATCTCGACGAGGGCCGCGAGGAGTTGCCCGCGCCCACCGCCGACGCGCTGAAGGCCGTGGTCCGGGGATACGCGGAGCGCCGGGCCGCCGAGCCGTACAGCGCGTTCGCGACCGCCGCCGGGCGCAAGGACGCGAACAGCGCGGCCACCTTCCTGCTGATCCAGACCGGCGTGTTCCTGCCCGCCGCGTACACCGCCGTCAGCCGGGGCGCGCTCGCCGAGACCTCGCTCGCGCACCCCGGGCTGCGCGCCGAGCTCCAGGAGATCCGGCGGGGCTGGGTGGAGGCCGCCGAGCTCTACCGCAGCCTGTTCAGCGGCGCCGGGCTGACCTGTTCGCCCGCCGCCTACTGGCAGTTCTCGCTCGGCACCTCGCTGGCGCGCGGCAACCACCTGCTGGGGCTGTCCCTGGCCGGCGACCGGCTGCCCGAACTCCTGGGCGCCATCGCGCACTTCCTGATCGACCAGGCGGCGTGCGCGCCGCACGCGCGCGACACCCTGCGCGGCGCGCTGAACCTGCGCGCCGCCTACTTCGACTCGGTCGCGCCGGTCGGCCCGCAGGACACGGACGCTCTGGTGGACCGGCTCCTGGGGCCGCTGCCCGAGGTGTTCGGCGCGGACCAGGTCACCGCCTTCCACCGGGGGTTCGCCGACGCCGCCCGGTTCGCCGAGCGGTGGAACGCGGACCTCACCGCGCAGTTGGTGTGGGCCGACCGCATCGAGGACTACAAGACCGCCGCCGAGCGCATCCAGCACAAGCTGGTCAGCGAGCGCATCGAGGTCGACCTCGACACGTTCGTGGAGAGCCACGAGGAGACCTCCACCACGCACGTCCACGACGAACACCGCCTGGTCATGATCGAGAGCGGCCAGATGCACTTCTGGAACAACGTGACGCACCGGATCGCGCTCTCCGAGGGCGACAAGCTCCTCATCCCGACCTCCCGGCTGCACGGCTCCGTGGTCCTGTCCGGCACCTGCGTCTACCACCAGCCGATCATCCCCGAGGAAATGTTCCAGGAATTCGTCAGCGCCCCGGCCGACTGACCGGACTCCGACTCAAGGCCCGATTCCCGGAAATTTCTTCACCAGAGCGGAGCCAGGCATCAGCATGCCCGAAAACAGTGGGAAGAAGCGCGAAAAGAATCCGAGAAAAACCTCTCCGGCGGCCGTGACGCTCGGCGAGACCCCCGTATGGGGAGCGGCGAGCGCCGAGCGGTTCTTCGACTCCGTCCTGTCGGGGACCGACCTGTTCCCGTGCACCTTCGCCGTGGCCGCCGCCCGCAAGGGGACGCTGCGCCTCGGCTACGTCGACGGCACGGACCGCCCCGACGACTGGTCGAGCCTGCCGGACCTGCTGCGCCGGTACCTCGACGAGTACCGCTCGCTGGACCGGGAGACCTCCCTCGTCGTGCTCTTCCGGCCCGAGGACGAGCCGGCGTCGATGGACGTCTACCGGGAGCGGTTCTGGTCGGTCCTGCGCTACCTGGTGGCCAAGGACACCCAGCCCTGGCCCGCCGAACTGCCCGCCGACCCCGACGACCTGATGTGGGAGTTCGCCTTCGGCGGCACCCCGATCTTCGTGGTCTGCAACACCCCGGTGCACAGCAGGCGGCGCAGCCGGCACGCGGACCAGTTCATGATCACTTTCCAGCCGCGCTGGGTCTTCGAGGGCCTGGAGGCCGACACCCCGCGCGGCGCCGCCGCCCGCCGCACGATCCGGGCCCGGCTGCGCAAGTACGACGCGGTCGACCCCTCCCCGCACCTCGGCTCCTACGGCGACGAGGACAACCGGGAGTGGCGCCAGTACTTCCTGGACGACGACAACACGCCCTCGGCCCCCGACGAGCGCTGCCCCTTCCACGCGGGCCGCGCCGTCACCCGGGCCGCCCCTGCGCCGGCCCCCGGCTCCTGGAGCGTGGTCGTCAACGAGGCCGGCCGGTACTCGGTGTGGGAGACGGGCCGTGACCTGCCCGCCGGCTGGCGGGCCACCGGCACCACCGGAACCCGGGACGGCTGCCTCGACCACATCGCCGAGGCCGGGCAGGACCCCGCATGACCGCCGCCGACCCCCGCCACGAGCCCTTCCCCCTCACCGACACCCAGCGCGCCTACCTGCTGGGCCGGGGCAACGTCTTCGAACTCGGCAACGTGTCCACGCACGCCTACTTCGAGTTCGAGGGCGACCTCGACACCGACCGGTTCGCGACCGCCTGGCGGCTGCTGGTCGAACGGCACGACATGCTGCGCGCCGTCATCGACCCGCAGACCCTCACCCAGCGGGTGCTGCCGGACCTGCCGCCGTTCGTCCCCGACCTCGTCGACCTGCGCGACGCCGGCCCGGCCGAGCGGGAAGAGGCACTGGCCGGACTGCGCGAGCGGCTCTCCCACGCGGTACGGCCGCCGGACCGCTGGCCGCTGTTCGGGGTGACGGTCGTGCGGCTGCGGCCGGACCTGGTGCGGGTGTTCATCGGCTTCGACGGCCTCGTCTGCGACTTCGCCAGCTGGCACGTGCTGTCCGGCGAGCTGTCGCGGCTCTACGAGGACCCGGATGCGCGGCTGCCCGAACTCACCACCGGTTTCCGGGAGTACGTCCTCGCGGCGGCGGCCGTGGAGGAGGGCGAGGAGTACCGCAAGGCGCAGGCGTACTGGCGGGAGCGGGTCGCCGCGCTGCCGCCCGCGCCGCGCCTGCCGATGGTCGCCGACCTCGCCTCCGTCGCCGTACCCCGGTTCACGCGCCACGAGGCGGTGCTGCCGGCCGACGACTGGGCGGCGCTCAAGGAGCGGGCGGCGCACGCCGGGCTGACCCCGTCCGCGCTGCTGCTCGCCGTGTTCGCGGAGATCCTCGCCGCGTGGAGCGAGCAGGCCCGCTTCACGGTGAACGTGCCCCGGATGAACCGGCTGCCGCTGCACCATCAAGTGGACCGGCTGGTGGGCGAGTTCGCCTCGTTCAGCCTGGTCGAGGTCGACCAGCGGGAAGCGGGCACGACCTTCACCGAGCGGGCCGCGCGCATCCAGCACCGGCTGTGGGAGGACCTCAGCCACCCCGAGGTGAGCGGCGCGTGGATGCTGCGCGAACTCGCCCGGGTGCGCGGCGGGATGGAGCACGCCCGGATGCCGGTGGTGCTCACCTCCACCCTCGCCTGGGCCGACCCCGAGGGCACCGCCCTGGACCGCACGTGGCGTCAGGTGTACGGCGTCTCGCAGACCCCGCAGGTCTGTCTCGACGTCCAGCTCGACGAACGGCAGGGGCGGCTCGTCCACAACTGGGACGTCGTCGACGAGCTGTTCCCGCCGGGCATGCCGGCCGCCATGTACGAGGCGTTCGGCGGGCTGCTGGAGCGGCTGCGGCACGACGAGGCGGCCTGGACGGCCGTCGACCTGGACGTGCTGCCGCCCGCGCAGCGCGCCCGGCGGCGGGCCGTGCGCGGGCGGACCCGCCCGCTGCCCGAGGTCCCGGCGCACGCCGCGTTCGTCGAGCGGGCCCGCCGCGAGCCCGGCGCTCCGGCCGTCGTCACCTCCGGCCGCACGCTGTCGTACGGCGAGCTGCTCGACGCGTCGGCCGGGCTGGGTGCCGCGCTCACCGCGCGCGGCACGGGGCGCGGCGATGTCGTCGCCGTCCTGGTCGACAAGGGGTGGCAACAGGCGGTCGCCGTGTACGGGACGCTGCTGAGCGGCGCCGCGTACCTGCCGCTCGACCCGGCCCAACCACCTTCGCGGATCAGGGAGTTGCTGGCGCGCGCCGGGGTCGGCACGGTCCTGGTCCGGGCCGGCGGCGAGGTGCCGGAGCTGCCGGACGGGGTGACGGCTCTCACCGTCGACGAGGAGCGGCCCACTGCCCCCTGCGAGCTGCTCCAGACGCCGGACGACCTGCTGTACGTCCTGTTCACGTCGGGGTCGACCGGGGTGCCCAAGGGGGTGATGACCGAGCACCGCGGCATGGTCAACGCGCTGCGCGAGACCGTGGAGACGTTCGGCGTCGGCGAGCGGGACGTGGTCCTCGGGCTGACCGCGCTCCACCACGACATGGCCGCCTTCGACCTGCTCGGGGTGCTCGGCGCGGGCGGCACGCTCGTCCTGCCGGACGCGGACGCGGTGCGCGACCCGGACCACTGGACGCGGCTGATGCGCGAGCACGGGGTCACCCTGTGGAACTCGGTGCCCGCGATGCTGGAGATGCTCCTCGACCACCCGGCGGCGCGGGAGGCGCTGGCCGGGCTGCGGCTCGCCTTCAGCGGCGGGGACTGGATACCGCCGGAGACGGCCCGCGCGCTGGCCGAACTCGCCCCGCACACCCGGCTGGTGAGCGTCGGCGGCCCCACCGAGACCACGCTGTGGAACATCTGGCACCCGGTGACCGGAGCCGACCTCGACCGGACGAGCATCCCGTACGGCAGGCCGATCGCGAACACCGTCTACCACCTGCTCGACGAGCGGCTGCGGGAGCGGCCGGACGGGGTGACCGGCGAGATGTACTGCTCGGGGCCCGGTCTCGCGCGCGGCTACTGGCAGGACCCCGAGCGCACGGCGTCCGTGTTCGTCCGCCACCCGGTGACCGGGGAGCGCCTGTACCGCACCGGCGACCTGGGCCGCTATCTGCCCGACGGCACCCTGGAGTTCGCGGGCCGCGCCGACCTCCAGGTGAAGGTGCGCGGGCAGCGCGTCGAGCCGGGTGAGACGGAGGCGGCGCTCGCCGCGCACCCGGACGTGGACCGGGCGGTCGTGACCGGGGTCGCGGTGCCCGGCCGCAAGGGGGTGCGGGCGCTCGCCGCGCACGTACGGCTCAGGGCCGGTGCCGTGGCGGACGCCGAGGGCCTGCGGGGCTTCCTGGCCGCGCGGCTGCCCGGGCACCTGGTCCCGGCGGCGGTCGTCTTCGTGGACGACTTCCCGCTCACCGCGAACGGCAAGGTCGACCGGCCGCTGCTCGCGGCGTCCGTCCCCGAGCCGGGCGGCGCTCCCGTACCGGCGGAGCGCGACGCGGCGGACTCGCCGCTGGAGCGGCTGCTGGCCGAGGAGTGGTCCCGGGTCCTCGGGGTCGACCACGTCGGTCCCGACGAGGACTTCTTCGCCCTCGGCGGCGACTCGCTGCTGGGCGCCCGGCTGCTGACCCGGCTGCGCGGCGTCTTCGAGGGCGAACGCCTCACCGCCCGCGCCCTGTTCGGCACGCTCACCGTCACCGGCATGGCCGCCGCCCTGCGCGCGGAGGAGAGCGCGCCGGGCCGGCTCGACCTGGTGGCACGGCTGTTCACGGACGTGGCGGCCCTGACCGACGACCAGGTGAACGCGGCCCTGGCCGACGGCCGGGACACCACCGTCCCCGTACCTCCGAAGGACAGGTCATGACCCCCGACCCGTACCACGACACCGCCCCGGCGGACCCCGACGAGGCCCGCCGGCGGCTGCTGCGGGCGCTGCTCGCGCAGGAGAGCGCGGCCCCCGCCGAGAGCGCCGAGAGTGCGGCGGAGCGGACCGGCGTGCTGTCGGCCGCGCAGTACCGCATGTGGTTCCACCAGCACGCGCGCCCGGACAGCGCCGCCTACAACCTGGCGGTCGCCGCGCGCCTCGACGGCCCGCTGTCCGCCGAGGCGCTGCGGACGGCGTTCGCCGGGGTCGTCGAGCGGCACGAGATCCTGCGCACGGTCTACCGGACGGGCCCCGACGGCCTGCCGTCCCAGCACGTGCTCCCGGCCGCCGAACCGGTCATCGGCATCGAGGACGTCGAGCACGTCGAGGACGCCGGGAGCGCCGGGGCCGCCGCAGACGCTCACGACGCTGCGGACGCCGAAGGCACCAGGGACGCCACGGGCCTCGGTGACGCGGTGCGCCGGGCCGCCGAGGCCGCTGCCCTTCCCTTCGACCTCGCGGTGGAAACCCCCCTGCGGCTGCGCCTGTACCGTGCGGGGCCCAACCGCCACCTCCTGCTCGTCGTCCTGCACCACATCGCCTGCGACGACCTCAGCTGGGACCCCCTGTTCGGTGACGTGAGCGCCGGGTACCGGAACGCGACCTGTGCCCCGGCGATCCCGCCCGCGCCGCTGCCGCTCCAGTACGGCGAGCACGCGGCGCGGGAGCGTCCCGCGCCGGAGGCCGACCTCGCCTACTGGCGGGAGCGCCTGACCCCGGCCCCGCCGCCGGCCGCGCCGCTGCCGGACCTGCCCCGGCCCGCGACGGCGGGCGAGGCCGGCGCCCGGGTGGCGCACCCGCTCGCGCCGGGTGTCCACGAGCGGCTCACGGCGCTCGCCCGCACCGCCTCGGTGACCCCCTTCATGGCGCTGCTGGCCGGGTATCTGACGCTGCTGCACCGGTACACGGGACAGAGCGACCTCTGTGTCGCCACCCCGGTCGTCCACCGGGAGGCACCCGGCGTACGCGACCTGGTCGGGAACTTCGGCAACAGCGTGGTGCTGCGCGTCGACCTGTCGGGGAACCCGAGCTTCCGGGACCTGCTGGGCCGGGTACGCGCCGAGTGCCTGGCCGCCTACGCGCACCAGGGCGTGCCGTTCGACCGGGTCGTGGAGGCCGTGCGGCCGTACCGGGGGGCCGGGCGCAGTCCGCTGGCCGACACCATGTTCTCCGCGCGCACCGGCCCCCTCGACGGCCTCGACCTGCCCGGTGTCTCGGTCACGGAGGTCGCGGTGCCGGGCGGCACGGCGCGCTTCGACCTCGCCGTCGAGGCCGTCGCGACCGGCGCGGGGACCGAACTGGGCGCCACGTACCGCACCGAGCTGTACACCGAGGCCACGGTGGCCCGGCTCCTGGAGCACCTCGGGCGGCTGCTGGGCGGCGCCGTGGACGCGCCCGACACCCCGGTGGCCGACCTGCCGATGCTCTCCGAGGCGCAGTGGGAGCAGATCGTGCGGGACTGGAACGCCACCGACCGGCCCGACCTGCTGACCCCGGACACCCTGCACGGCCTGTTCGAGGCGCGGGTGCGCAGCGCGCCGGACGACGAGGCCCTCGTCGACGGGGACGACCGGTGGACGTACCGGCGGCTGGACGCGGCGGCCGGCCGGCTGGCCCGGCGGCTGGCGGGCGCCGGCGCGGGTCCCGGCCGGCTCGTCGGGGTGCATCTGGAGCGTTCGGCGGGGCTGGTGGTGGGGATGCTGGCGGCCCTGAAGACGGGTGCGGCGTTCGTCCCGCTGGAGCCGGCCTGGCCGACGCGCCGGATCGAGGAGGTCGTCGCGGACGCGTCCCCGGCCGCCGTGCTGTCCCGGGACGCGGACCGCTGGGGCGACGTCCCGGTGTTCGACCCGGACGAGCCGGAGGGGGGAGCCGGGCCGGAGGAGGACGCGTTCACGTCCGTGCACCGGCCCGGCGGCCTCGCGTACGTCATCTACACCTCGGGGTCCACGGGCCGCCCCAAGGGCGCCATGATCACCCACGCGGGCATCCGCAACCGGCTGCCCTGGCAGTCGGAGCTGCTCGGCCTCGCGCCCGGCGACGGCGTGCTGCACAAGGCGCCGCTCGGCTTCGACATCTCCGTCAACGAGATCTTCCTGCCGCTGAGCTGCGGGGCCCGTCTGGTGCTCGCGCCGCCCGGCGCCGACAAGGACCCGGACGCCCTGATCGCGGTGACGGCGAAGGAGCGGGTGGCCTTCGTGTACGTCACCTCCACCATGCTGGACGCGATGCTGGAGCGCCCCGGCATCGCGGCCGTCGCGCCGGGCCTGCGCCATGTGTGGTGCGGCGGGGAGGTCCTCACCCCGGAGCTGTTCGCCCGGTTCCGTGAGCGGCTGCCGCACAGCACGATGTACCACGGCTACGGGCCGGCCGAGGCGACCATCGGCGTCAGCTGCGAGGTCTACCGGGGGGAGAGCCGGCGCACCGGGGTCACGATCGGCCGCCCGAACCCCAACACCCGGCTGTACGTGCTCGGTCCGGGCCTGCGTCCGGTGCCGCCCGGGGTGCCCGGGGAGATCCACGTCGGCGGCGTCCAGGTGGCCGACGGCTACCTCGGCGACCTGCGGCGCACCGCTGACCGGTTCGTGCCGGACCCGTTCGGTGACGTGCCCGGTGCCCGGCTGTACGCCACCGGGGACCTGGGGCGGCTGCGGCCCGACGGCGTGATCGAGTTCCTGGGGCGCGCCGACCGGCAGATCAAGATCCGGGGCCACCGGGTCGAGCTGGAGGAGGTCGAGTCGGTGCTCGCCCGCCATCCCGAGGTGCGCCAGGCGGTGGTGCTGCTGCGGGAGGACACGCCGGGCACGGGGCATCTGGCCGCGTACTGCCTGGCCCGCTCGGACGCGGCTGCGCCCGCCGAGGACGCGGTGCGCGGCTTCGCCGCCGAGCGGCTGCCCGAGTACGCGGTGCCGCAGTCCGTGCAGGTGCTGCCGGAGCTGCCGCTGATGCCGTCGGGCAAGGTGGACCGGGCGGCGCTGGCCGCGCTGCCGGCCCGGGTCCCGGTCAGCGCGCCCTACCTCGACCCCCGGGACGGCCTGGAGCGTGCCGTGGCCCGGGTGTGGGCCGAGGTGCTGGGCGTGCCGCAGGTCGGCGCCCGCGACAACTTCTTCGACCTGGGCGGCCATTCGCTGCTCACCCTGCGCGTGCAGGCCGCCCTGGAGCGCGAGCTGGGCCGCCGGGTCAGCGTCGTCGACCTGTTCGCCCATCCGACCGTGGCGGACCTGGCCCGGCTCCTCGACGACCGGGAGCGGGCCGCCTCGGCACACGCCCCGGCCGTGGACGAGGCCGCCGCGCGCGTCGAGCGGCGGCGGGCCGTACGCGACCGGGCCGCCGCCCGCAGGACCACGACCGCCACCGGCCCGCAGCAAGGAGCGCCGCGCACATGAGTGATTCCCTCGATCCCGAGTTCAGTGTCGCGGTCGTCGGCCTCGCCGCCCGTTTCCCGGGGGCCGCGACGGCGGAGGCGTTCTGGGCGAACCTGGTGGCCGGCCGGGACAGTCTGACCGTCCTCGACGACGCGGACTACCTCGCCGCCGGCGGGGATCCCGCGCTGCTCGACGATCCGTACCACGTCCGGGTGGTGCGCGAGATCGACGGCGCCGACCGGTTCGACGCCGCGTACTTCGGCTACCGGCCGACCGAGGCCGCGCTCCTGGACCCGCAGCAGCGGGTGTTCCTGGAGGTCGCCCACCACGCCTTCGAGGACAGCGGGTACGTGCCCGCGCGGTGCCCGGGCCCGGTCGGGGTGTACGCGGGGGCGGGGGTGAGCCGCTACTACGCGCAGAACCTGGCGCCCTGGTACGCGGGCGTGCCGGGCTCCCTGGACCAGATGGCGGCGCTGTCCGGGAACTCGCCGGGCACCCTGCCCACCCGCGTCTCCTACCTGCTGGGGCTGACCGGGCCCAGCGTCAGCGTGCAGACGGCCTGCTCGACCTCGCTCGTCGCGGTCCACCTGGCCTGCCAGGACCTGCTGGCCCACCGCTGCGACCTGGCGCTGGCCGGGGGCGTGGCGCTCAACCCGCAGGCGCGTCTTGGCTACCGGTACGTGCAGGACGGGCCGTACTCGCCCGACGGCCGGGTGCGGGCGTTCGACGCGGGCGCCGCCGGGATGAGCGCGGGGGACGGTGCCGGGGCCGTCGTCCTCAAGCGCCTCCCGGACGCGCTGGCCGACGGCGACACGATCCGGGCGGTGATCCGGGGCACCGCCGTCAACAACGACGGCGACCGCAAGGTCGGCTTCAGCGCGCCCAGCGCGGCGGGCCAGACCGAGGTGATCGTGGCCGCGCTGGCGGAGGCCGGCCTGGACGCCCGGAGCATCGGGTACGTCGAGGCGCACGGCACCGGCACCCCGGTCGGCGACCCCGTCGAACTGACGGCGCTGCGCGACGCGTTCGAGCGGGCCGGCGGGCATCCCGGCGGGTGCCTCGTCGGCTCGGTGAAGACCAACGTCGGCCATCTGGACGCCGCCGCCGGGATCGCGGGCCTGATCAAGGCCGTCCTCGCGCTGGAGCACGGGCTGGTCCCGGCGAGCCTGCACCACGACACGCCGAGCCCGCTCTTCGACTGGTCCGGCGCGCCCTTCGTGCCGGCCGCCGAGGCGGGGCCCTGGCGGGTGCCGGGCATCCGGCGGGCCGCCGTCAGCTCCTTCGGCATCGGCGGCACGAACGCGCACGCCGTCCTCGAACAGGCCCCGGCACCCCAGGCGCGGCCAGCCGACGCCGAGCCCGACGCGGCGACCCTGTGGGTGCTGTCCGCGCGCACCCCGGCCGCCCTCGACGCGGTGGCCCACCGCCTCGCCGGCCACCTCGACGCGCACCCGGACCTCGACCCGCAGGACGTCGCCCACACCCTCGCCGCCGGGCGCGCGGCGCACCCGCTGCGCCGGGCCGTCGTCGTACGGGAGCCGGGGCGGGCCGCCGAGGAGCTGCGCACCCCGCCGCGTACCGCGCCGCGTCCGGCGCAGGAGCGGCCGGTGGCGCTGCTGCTGCCGGGCGGGGGTGTCCACTACGACGGCATGGGCGCCGGCCTGTACGCGCGGGAGCCGGTCTTCCGGAACGTCGTCGACGAGTGCGCCCGCATCCTGCGGCCCGTGCTCGGCCACGACCTGCGGACCGCGCTGTACGGCACGGGCGAGCGGCGGGCCGCCGCCGCGCCCGGGGAGCACACCGCCCGTCTCGACGGGGTCTCCACGGGCCTCAGGCCTGCCGCGTTCCCGGCTCTGGTGGCCACCGAGTACGCGCTGGCGCGGCTGCTGGAGAGCCACGGGCTGTCGGCGGTGGCGCTGCTCGGGCACAGCCTCGGCGAGTACACGGCGGCCTGTCTCGCCGGGGTCCTCGACCTGGCGGACGTCCTGCCGCTGGTCGCGGAGCGGGAGCGGCTGTTCGGTGCCGTCGGCGGTGTCGCGCTCAGCGTCCGGCTGTCGCGGGACGCCCTCGCCCCGCTGCTCGGCCCGGACACGGCGATCGCGGCGGTCAACTCGGGCGAGGCGTGCACGGTGTCCGGCACCACGGAGGCGATCGTCGCGCTGGAGAGCCGGCTCGCCGGGGCGGGCGCCGACCACCACCGGCTGCGCGTCCCGTCGGCGGTGCACACCCCGCTGCTGGACCCGGTGCTCGACGAGTACCGGGCGCTGGTCGCCGGGCTGTCGCTGAAGCCGCCGTCCGTGCCGTACGTCTCCAACGTGACCGGCACCTGGATCACCGCCGAGCAGGCCACCGATCCCGGCTACTGGGTCCGGCACAGCCGCGAGACCGTGCGTTTCGCCGACGCGCTGGAGACCCTCGGCGCGGCCGATCCGGCCCCCTTGCTGGTGGAGGCGGGTCCGGGCGGCGGCCTCGGCAAGCTGGCCCGGCAGGTGCTCGGCCCGGACGCGCCCGTGGTGCCGGCGCTGCGGCACGCGTACGCGGAGCAGAGCGACGAGGTGTTCCTGCTGGAGGCGCTCGGCGCGCTGTGGTGCCACGGCGCCGACGCCGCCGCCGGGGCCTGGCGGCTCACCGGGAGCCGTACCCGCCGTCCCCGGCCGGTGCCGCTGCCCGGGTACCCCTTCGAGCGGGCCCGGCACTGGATCGACCCGCCGCCGCGCGGCGAGGCCCCGGCGGGCGGGCCGGTGCCGGCCGCCGACCCGGACCGGGCCGCGCCCGCCGAAGGGACCTCGGCCGGTCGCGTCCCGCGCAGTGACGGGCCGCTCGGGGAGGTCGTCGCGCTGTGGGAACGGGCCCTCGGCGTCCAGGGCATCGCCCCCGACGACAACTTCTTCGACCTGGGCGGCGACTCGCTGCTCCTGATGCGCCTCACCGCCCAGGTCCGGGACCTGCTGGGGGCCGAGCTGTCGGTGCGGCAGCTGTATCTCGCCCAGCGGCTGACCCCGGCCGGTTTCCTCGCCCAGGCCGCCTCGGCGGACTCCCCCTCCTGACACACCGCGCGGTGTGTCCCGAACGAACAGGAACCACGATGTCCGACTCCCGTTCCGCTCTCCCGCCCCGGCTGCGCCTCATCGAGGTCGTCTCGGCCGGCTGGATCTCCGCCGCCGTCTCGGCGCTCGCCGAGCTCGGCATCGCCGACCATCTCGACACCCCGCGCACCGCCGCCGACCTGGCCGCCCGGGCCGGCGCCGACGCGGACGGCCTCAGCCGCTTCCTGTACGCGGCGGCGGCGGCCGGTGTCCTCGACGCGCACCCGGACGGCACCTTCTCGCTGACCGAGGTGGGCGAGGTGCTGCGCACCGGCCACCCGGAGGGGATGCGGGAGATGTGCCGGCTGACCGGCATGGAGGAGTTCGCGCGGGCCTGGGCGAAGGCCGCGCACACCGCGCGCACCGGGGAGCCCGCCTTCGACGCCGCGTACGGCAGGCCGCTGTTCGCGCACATGTCGGACCCCGACCACGCCGACTTCTCCGGGGTGTTCCACCGCGCGATGGCCGAGTCCGCCGCCGGGCGCTCGGTCGGGTCGCGCTACGCGTTCCCCGAGGGCGCGCGGGTCGTCGACATCGGCGGCGGCCGGGGCGCCATGATCGCGGGCCTGCTGACCGCGCACCCGCATCTGACGGGGACGGTGTTCGACCTGCCCAACGCGGTGCGGGGCGCGGACAAGCTGCTCGCGGACGCCGGGGTCGCGGGCCGGGCCACGGTGGTGGCGGGCAGCTTCTTCGACGAGGTCCCGGCCGGCGGCGACGTGTACCTGCTGTCGCGGGTCATCGGGAACTGGAACGACGAGGACTCCGTGCGCATCCTGCGGCGGGTGCGGGCGGCCATGCACCCCGGGTCCCGGCTCGTCGTCGTCGGCCACATGCCGACCGACGAGGACCGCACCCACTACGTGCGCGCCCTGGACCTGTACATGTTCGTGCTGCTCCAGGCGCGGCTGCGGACCCCCGAGCAGTACCGGGAGCTGTTCGCGCGGGCGGACCTCGAACTGTCCTACAGCGATCTGCGGCCCGACGAGGAGTGCCTGATCGAGGCCCGCCCCGTCTGATCCGCCCCCTCGCCCCTCCCCGCCCCTCCCCCGGCACCCCGGAAAGGACTCCCATGCAGGACGGCTTCGTTCCCTGGCCCGGCCCGTCGGCCGAGCGGTACCGGAAGGAGGGTTACTGGCGGGGCGAGCCCCTGGGACGGCTGCTGCGGGTGGCGGCCGGGCGGTACGGGCCGCGCACCGCGCTGGCCGACTCCCGTACCCGGCTCACCTTCGCCGGTCTCGACACGGGCGCCGACCGGATCGCGTCCGGCCTGGCCCTGGCGGGTGTGCGGCCCGGTGACCGGGTGCTCGTGCAACTGCCCAACCGGACCGAGTTCGGGGTGCTGCTGTTCGCGCTGCTGCGGCTCGGCGCGCTGCCGGTGCTCGCGCTGCCCGGGCACCGGATCAGCGAGCTGCGGCACCTGTGCGACCTGGCGGAGGCGGTCGCGTACGTCACCGCCGCCGAACTGGAGGGCGAGGACCACCGGCCCACCGCGCGCGCCCTCCTGGAGCAGTGCCGGTCGCTGCGGCACGCGGTGATCGTCGGTGAGGCCGACGACAGCGGGCTGACCACGCCGTACGCGGCCCTGGACCGGGAGCCGGTGGAGCTGGCCGAGCCCGATCCGGCGGGGCCCGCGCTGCTGCTGCTGTCCGGGGGCTCCACCGGGCTGCCCAAGCTGATCCCGCGCACGCACGACGACTACGCCTACAACGCGCGCACCATGGCCGCCGTCTGCGAACTCACCGCCGACGACGTCCACTTGGTGGTCCTGCCCATCGGGCACAACTTCCCGCTGGCGTGTCCGGGGCTGCTGGGCGCGCTCGGGGCGGGCGCCGCGACGGTGCTCGCCGAGAACGCCAGTCCGCCCGAGGTGTTCCCGCTGATCGAACGGGAGCGGGTGACGGTCACCGCGCTGGTGCCGCCGCTGGCCGCGCTGTGGTCGCGGGCCGTGGAGTGGGACGGCTCCGACCTCTCCAGCCTGCGGCTCGTGCAGGTGGGCGGCGCCCGGCTCCCGGAGGAGACCGCGCGGCTGCTGCCCAAGGCGCTGGACTGCCGGCTCCAGCAGGTGTTCGGCATGGCGGAGGGGCTGCTGTGCGCGACCCGCCTCGACGACCCCGAGGAGGTCGTGGCGACCACCCAGGGCCGTCCCGTCTCCCCCGCCGACGAGGTCCGGGTCCTCGCCGACGACGGCACCGACGCCGGGGACGCGCCGGGCGAACTCCTCACCCGCGGCCCCTACACGCTGCGCGGCTACTACCGGGCCCCGGAGCACAACGCCCGCGCTTTCACCCCCGACGGCTTCTACCGCTCCGGTGACCTGGTCCGGCGCACCCCGGACGGCGGCCTCACCGTCGTGGGCCGGGTGAAGGAGCAGATCAACCGGGCCGGCGAGAAGGTCTCCCCCGAGGAGGTGGAGCAGCATCTGCTGGCCCATCCGACGATCGCCCAGGCGGTGGTCGTCGGCGTGCCCGACGCCGTGCTCGGCGAGCGTGTCTGCGCCTGTCTGCTGCTCGCCCCGGACGCCGCCGCGCCCGGCCCGGACGTCGCGTCGCTCGGCGCGTTCCTGCGGGAGCGCGGGCTGGCCGCCTTCAAGTGGCCGCAGCAGGTGGAGACGGTCGCGTCGTGGCCGCTCACCGGCGTCGGGAAGATCGACCGCCGGGCGCTGACCGCGCTCGCGGCGGACCGCTGACCCGTTCCAACACCCCCCACCGGCAAGGGAGTTCCCGTTGTCCTCCGTCACCTCTCCGCTCCGCTACGACCTGTTGTCCCGCCCCCTGTCGGGCGAGCCGATGGCCGCCGCCGTCCGCGTGGCCCGCCGGGCCCACGACGAGCCCTACGTCCTGTACGAACGCCGGGGTGTGTGGTCCCTCGGCCTGGGGTCGGTCGCGGAGCTGACCGTCACCCCGTCGCTGGTCCGGCTCTCGGGCGCCGGCGGCGAGCGCACCGCCCCCTGGCGGGGCCACCCCGGCGACACCGTGCGGGACCTGCTGGCCGACCTGCCCGTCGAGGACTGGCGCGCGTACGGCACGGCGGCCTTCGAACTGTCCTACTGCGGCACCCCCGCCCTGGCCGACCTCGCCCCGGACACCGTCCTGCTGCGCCTGGTGGTGCCGCACACCGAGATCCGGATCGAGGCGGGCGCGGCGACGGTGCGCGCCCTGGACCTCGCGGACCCGCTGACCCGGGCCGCCGTGGCCGCGCTGGACGCGGCGGACCCGGCGGCTCCGGCAGCCGGGCCGGCGCTGGTCGGGGTCGACGTGGAACGCGACGAGAGCGACCTCTACCGCAAGGCGGTCGCGGGTGCCGTGCGGGAGATCCAGGACAGCGCGCTGCGCAAGGTGATCCTCTCCCGGGTGGTGCGGGTGCCGGAGCCGGTCGACCTGGTCGCGACCTACACGCACGGCCGGGCGCGCAACACCCCGGCGCGCTCCTTCCTGCTGCACCTCGGCGGGGAGCGCGCGGCCGGGTTCAGCCCGGAGATCGTGCTGTCCGTCGAGGCGGACGGCCGGGTGCGGACCCAGCCGCTGGCCGGCACCCGCGCCCTGACCGGCTCCCCGGGCGAGGACCGCAGACTGCGCGAGGAACTGCTCCAGGACCCGAAGGAGGTGTACGAGCACGCCGTGAGCGTCCGTACGTCCTTCGACGAACTGGAGGAGATCTGCGTGCCCGGCTCGATCCGGGTCTCGGAGTACC
The DNA here is from genome assembly GCF_033794345.1 of Streptomyces niveiscabiei. Lineage (NCBI taxonomy): Bacteria > Bacillati > Actinomycetota > Actinomycetes > Kitasatosporales > Streptomycetaceae > Streptomyces > Streptomyces niveiscabiei. The sequence continues at coordinate 130,644 of NZ_JARAYJ010000007.1, read as the reverse complement.
TGACCGTCAAGGAGCGCGGCACCGCCCAGCACCTGGCCTCCGACCTGTACGGGCAGCTCGCCCCGGGCCGCGACCGCTGGGCGGCGCTGGCCGCGCTGTTCCCGGCGGTGACGGCCTCCGGCATCCCCAAGCCCGAGGCGTACGACGCGATCCGCCGCCTGGAGTCGGAGCCGCGCGGCCTGTACGGGGGCGCGGTCCTCACGGTCGGGCAGGACGGCACGCTGGACGCGGCGCTGGTGCTGCGGTCGGTGTACCAGCGCGAGGACCGGACCTGGCTGCGGGCCGGTGCGGGGATCGTCGGGCAGTCGACGCCGGAGCGGGAGTTCACCGAGACGTGCGAGAAGCTGCGCAGCGTCTCCCTCAGCGTGGTGTCGGCCGCTGCGGTGCCGGCCGGTGCGGTTCCGGGCGGGTCCCGGCTCACCGTCGAGGTCATGCGCCGGGACATCGCCGAGACCCTGCGCCGCCCGGGCACCGAGATCGATCCCGAAGAGAGTCTGCTGGTCCAGGGCCTGGACTCGGTGGGGATGATGACGCTGGTGAGCAAGTGGAGCGCGTACGGCGTACGGCTGCGGCTCGCCGATCTCGCGCGGGCGCCCCGGCTCGGCGCGTGGGCGGAGCTGGTGCGGGACGCCTCGGCGGACTGAGCGCCGCCCTCACGCGGGGTGGTGGCGCCGGGGCCGCCCACGGCTCCGGTGCCACCACCCCTGGCCGGGCCGGGAGCGGGGCGGGCGAGGCCCAGGCGCCCGCCCCGCTCCCGGCCCTTCCCTCACACGGTGGTCGTGGAGTCTGCGGGCCCGGCCGGCGCCCGGGCCCGCAGACCGTCGAGGACCAGGGCGAGCTTGCGGCCGAACCAGGCGCGCGGCGCCGCCGTCACGACCTCCTCGATCAGCCCGCGCAGCCGCGGGTCGAGGAGCGGAGCGGCGGCGGCGACCCGGGTGCGCCGGTCCGGCGCGGGGGTGGCGGACCGGTCGGGCCGCGTCTGCGCGATGCGCCCCAGCAGGAAGGTGTCCAGGGTGAGTTCCCCGATCACGTCGACGGCGAGGACCGCGTCCTCGGGGGCGAACCCCAGGTCGAGCAGGTGCACCGCCGCGGCGTCGATCCGCCGGGTCAGCGCGGGCGGGGTCACGGGGAGCGCGGTGACCGCCTGGGCGAGTCCGGGGTTGCGGGCGTACACCTCCCACAGGGCCCAGGCGTGCGCCTCCAGGCAGCCGCGCCACTCGGCGGCCCCGGCGGGCTGCTCGGCGCACGCGAACTGGGCGTCCACGGCGTGGGCGAGCAGGTCGTCGCGGGTGGCGAAGTAGCGGTACAGGGTGGAGGAGCGCACCCCGAGGCGTTCGGCGACCGAGGAGACGGTGATGCCCTGGAACCCCTCCTCGGCGACCGCGTCCACGACGCGGCCGAGGTCCACCCGGGGGCGGCGCCCGGGACGTTTGCCCAGGCGCCCCCCGGTGTCCGGTGCGCTCACCGGGCGCCTTCCGTGAGCCGCCAGCCGTGGGTGCGGTCGCGGTCGTGCCAGAAGTCGGCGTACCGGCCGCCGCGGGCGAGGAGTTCGGCGTGCGTGCCGCTCTCCACGATCCGCCCGGCGTCCAGGACGACGATCAGGTCGGCGCGTACGACGGTCTGGAGCCGGTGCGCGACGACGACCAGGGTGCGCCGCCCGGCGAGGGACTCCAGGGTCTGCTGCACGGCCGCCTCGTTGGCCGGGTCGAGGGAGGAGGTGGCCTCGTCGAGCAGCATCACGGGCGCGTCCTTGAGCAGGGCGCGGGCCAGCGAGACCCGCTGGCGCTCGCCGCCGGACAGGGCGGTGCCGCCCTCGCCGACCCGGGTGTCCCAGCCCTGCGGAAGGCGGTCGACGATCTCGTCGACCCGGGCGAGCCGGGCGGCCTCCTCTACCTCCTCGTCGCTCGCGTCGGGGCGGCCGAGGCGGATGTTGTCGCGGATGCTCTCGTCGAACAGGTACACGTCCTGGAAGACCAGCGAGAAGTGGTCCATGAGGGCGTCGGTGCCCAGGGCGCGGACGTCGGTGCCGCCGAGCAGGACGGCGCCGTCGTCGACGTCCCAGAAGCGGGCCAGCAGCCGGATCAGGGTGGTCTTGCCGGAGCCGGAGGAACCGACGACGGCGGTCGTGGTGCGCGCGGGCAGCCGCAGGGAGACGCCGTCCAGGACGGTCTTCGCGTCGGCCTTCGCGCCGGGGGCGCCCTCGTAGGAGAAGCGCACGTCGCGCAGTTCCAGGGAGGAGTCGGCCGGCGGCGGGCCGGGCCGTTCGGGTTCGGGCAGCGGGCGGGCGGCCAGCAGCGTGTCGATCCGGGCCAGGGCGCCGCGCGCGCCGCGCAGGCTGCCGCCGAGTTCGGCCATGCCGGAGACGGGTTCGGCGAAGCGGACCACCAGCACCAGCAGGGCCACCAGTTCGGCGACGTCCACCGAGCCGTCGAGGCCGAGGACCGCGCCGACGACCACGAGGGCGGCGACCGCGAGGTGCACGACCGCGAGGAAGGAGGTGCGGCCCGGCGCCATGGCGGCGGACTGGCGGCGGGCGGCGGCGTCCTGTTCGGCGAGCGCCGACTCCAGCAGGTCCCGGCCGCGCTCGGTGCTGCCGGTGCTGCGCAGCACCGGCTGGGCGCGGACGTACTCCACGACCCGCTCGTTGGCCTCGGAGGCGGCCTGGTCGGCGGCTTCGTCGGCGCGCGCGACCGTGCTCATGGCCCAGCGGAAGGTGACGTACATGAAGGGTGCGCACAGCGCGGTGGCCAGGGCGAGGCGCCAGTCGAAGAAGGCCATGGCGGCCACCACGGTCAGCGGGGTCACCACCGCCGTGCACAGCGGCTGGAGCAGGTGGGCCACCATGCCCCTGACCTGGGGCACGCCCCGGGAGGCGAGCTGGCCGAGCCCGCCGACCTGTTCGCCGGAGAACCAGCCCAGCGGCAGGGCGGAGACGTGGTCGCCGAGCCGGTGGTAGAGGCGGTGGGAGGCGGCGAGGGCCACCTGGAAGCTGAGCATCTGCTGGACGTAGTAGGTGACCGCGGTCGCGAGGGCGACGCCGGTCAGGGCCCAGGCCCACGGCCAGGCCGCGTCCGTGTCCCCGGCGAGGAGCCGGCGCAGCACCGGGACGATCAGGACGAAGGCCACGCCCTGGAGGACGCTGTAGGCGAGGAGCACGGCCAGCTGGAGGGCGAGGCGGCGGCGCAGGGCGGGGCCGACCACCTGGAAGAGCTGTCTGATCACGGCCTCGCTCCGATCTGCTCCGCGCCGCGGACGTCGTCGTGGTCCGCGGCGGTGTGCCGGCGGTAGGTGGCCCACATCGAGGCGTACAGGCCGCCGGCGGTGCGGAGTTGTTCGTGGCGGCCCTGTTCGACGACGCGGCCCTCGTCGAGGACGATGATGCGGTCGGCGTCGACAACGCTGCCCAGCCGGTGGGCGATCACCAGCACGGTCCGGCCGACGACCAGGCGGGACAGGGCGCGCTGGACGGCCGCCTCCGACTCCGGGTCGGCGTAGGCGGTGGCCTCGTCCAGGACGAGGACGGGGGTGTCGGCGAGCAGGGCGCGGGCGATGGACAGGCGCTGGGCCTCGCCGCCGGAGAACAGGGCGTCCTCGCCGATGACGGAGTCGGTGCCGCGCGGCAGCCGGGCGATGCGTTCGTCGAGGGCGACCGCGGCGAGCACGTCGGCGAGTTCGGCGTCGGTGGCGTCGGGGCGGGCCAGGCGCAGGTTCTCGGCGACGGAGGCGCGCAGGAACCGGGCGTCCTGGAGGACGAATCCGACGTGCCGGTAGAGCTCGTCGGCGGCGATGTCGCGGACGTCGACGCCGCCGAGGAGGATCTGTCCGCTGTCCGGGTCGGCGAACCTCGGGAGCAGGCCGGCCAGGGTGGACTTGCCGGAGCCGGAGGGGCCGACCAGCGCGGTGACCGTGCCCTCGGCGAGGGTGGCGCTCACGTCGTGCAGGACGGGGGTGCCGGGTTCGTACCCGAAGGTCACGCCGCGCAGTTCCACCCGGTTCCCGGCGGGGGTCAGGGGGTGCTCGGGTTCGGGCAGGGGGGCCACGGAGAGGAGTTCGCCGACGCGGTCGGCGGCCTGGCGGGCGGAGCGCAGCGAGTTGGCGGCGAGGCCCACGACGAGGACGGGGGCGGCGAGGCCGAGGCCGAGGGTGAGGAAGGGGACGACGTCGAGCGGCTCGGCCCAGCCCTGGCCGACGAAGAGGGTGCCGGCGAGGGCGACGATCAGCAGGGTGGAGGCGGGTGACAGGAGGCCCGTGGAGATCGACTGGATGCGCATGATGGGGCCGTTGGCGGCGCTGAACGACTCCAGGTAGTCGTCGGCGGCTGCGGCGAAGCGGCTGTGGGCGCGGCGGGTCTGGCCGAACGCCTTCACCACGGAGATGCCCTGCACGAACTCCACGACGGCGCTGTTGAGCCGGCCCATCGCGGCGCCGATCGCGGGCATGCGGCTGCCGGCGACCTTCATCATCAGCCGGTGTCCGAGCAGGTAGCAGGGGATGCCGACGAGGCAGACGAGCATCAGCCGCCAGTCCACGAAGGAGAGGTAGACGATGGCGGCGAGCGGGGTGGAGACGGCGACCACGAAGTCGGGCAGCGCGTGGGCGACGAGGTAGTGCATGTCCTCGACGTCGTCCTGGAGGGTGCTCTTGAGGCGGCCGGCGCCGCGCTCGGAGATCCAGCCGAGGGGGGCGCGGGAGAGCCGTTCGGCCATGGACCGGCGCAGCCGCAGCTGCATGTCCATGTCGGCCCGGTGGGACAGGGACACGGCGATGCCGTGGCTGACGAACTGGACGACGACGGCGGCGACCGTCACCGCGACGATCGTCCACACCTCGCGCCGGTCCGGGTCGTTCCCGGAGAGCGCGACGGCGAGCCGGTGGACGGCGGCGAAGGGGACGAGGGAGGCGATACCGGAGACGGCCGCGAGGACGGCGGCGGTGACGACCCGGGGTCTGACCTCGGCGGTGAGCTCGGCGAGGGCCGGGGCCCGGCCGGCCGTGCCGGTGCCCGCCGGGGGGGATGCGCCGGGAGCGGCGGTGGACTCGTCGGGCATGCGGAAACTCCTTGGGAGGAACGGGGGTTCAGCGGGCGGCTATAGTTTGCAACAGGTCGTCATTAATAAGCAAGGCTACCCTTTCTCCAGGGGCTCCCATCGGCCCTCTCCATCGGTTTCTCCGGGAGGAACTCCGCATGACCCGACCGCTCGCGCTGCTCTCCACGACGCTGCACGTCGTCTCGGTACAGGACCTGACCCCGGGCATGCGGCGGGTCACGTTCGGCGGCGACGGCCTCGCCGGCTTCGTCCCGATAGCCCCCGACCAGCAGCTCAAGCTGTTCTTCGCCCGCGACGGCGGCCCCGTGGAACTGCCCGAGCCGCCCCGGGACGGCGCCGACGTGACCCGCTGGTACCAGGGCTATCTGGCCATCCCGGAGCACCGGCGGCCGTGGATGCGGACGTACACGGTCCGCCGCCACCTGCCCGGACAGCGCCGGATCGAGGTCGACTTCGTCCTGCACGGCGCGGAGCGCGACCGCGGCCCCGCCTCCCGCTGGGCGACGGTCGCGGCGCCCGTCGACACCGTCGGCATGTACGGTCCGGCCGCCACGCACCACCGCACGCCCGCCCCGGGCGCCGTACGGCTCCTCGTCGGGGACGAGACGGCGCTGCCGGCCATCGGGGCGCTGGTCGAGGATCTCGCGCCGGGCGAGCGCGCGCTGGTGTACGCGCAGGTCGCGGGGTCGGCGGAGGAGCAGCGCTGGGAGAGTCCGGGCGAGGTGGAGATCCACTGGCTGCACCGCGACCGGGCCCCGCTCCTGCCGGACGCGATACGCGCCGCCCGCCTCCCCGCGGACCCGCTCTTCGCCTGGATCGCGGGCGAGGCGTCGGCGGTCCGCGCGATCCGCCGCCACCTGGTGGACGAACGCGGCCTGGACCGGGCGGCGGTGGCGTTCGCGGGCTACTGGCGGCGGAACCTGACACAGGACGACGCCTTGACGCAGGACGACCTGACGGACCGGGCCGACGCCATGTGAGGGCTCCCGGTGCCCTGGGCCCCCCGGGGTCCCCGGAAACGCGTCGGAGGCCGTGTCAGATCTCTCTGACACGGCCTCCGGACTTCACCGTCGGGACGACAGGATTTGAACCTGCGACCCCTTGACCCCCAGTCAAGTGCGCTACCAAGCTGCGCCACGTCCCGGTGCCGTTCGCGCGGCCGGTGACCGCGTGAACACGCAGGTAAACCTTACCGCACGGGAGCGGGTGCCTGTGCCGGAGCGGGGCGCGGTGCGGGGCGGCCGGAGCGGGTGGCCGGGACGAGGAGCGCCGCGAGGGCCGCGGCGAGGCAGAGCAGCGCGAGCAGGGTGAAGCCGTGGGTGTAGCCGCTGCCGTAGGGAAGGCCGGACGGCTGGAGGTGCCCGGTGACCAGGACGCTCGTGACGGCCGCGCCGATCGAGCCGCCGATCGTGCGGATGTTGGCGTTCATCCCGGTGGCCGCGCCGGTCTGGGCCGGCGGCACGCTGGCCACGACGATGGTCGCCATGGAGGCGAACGCGAGCCCGATGCCGAGGCCGAACACGCCCGCGACGAGGGCGATCTGCCACTGCGCGTCGTGCCACAGCGTCAGGAAGCCGAGGGCGAGGGCGCCGAGCCCGGAGCCGGTGACGAGGAGGGCCTTGGAGCCGAAGCGCGGGGTGAGGCGGGCGCTGAGCATGCCGGAGACGAACATCGCGAGGAGCATCGGCAGCATCAGGAGCCCGGACGCGGTGACGCTGGCGCCGAAGCCGTACCCGGCGCTGGCGGGCGTCTGGACGAAGCCGGGCAGGAAGGACCAGATCGCGTACATGCCCGCGCCGAACAGGAGGGCGGCGAGGTTGGTCGTCCACACGGCGGGCAGCCGCATGATCCTCAGGTCGATGAGGGGGCTCGCGGCGCGGGACTCGGCGTACAGCCAGGCGGCGGCGAGGACGGCGGCGAGGCCGAGGAGCCCGAGGACGCGGGCCGAGCCCCAGCCCCAGGTGCCGGCCTGGCTGAGCGGCAGCAGGAGCGCGACGAGCCACCCGGACAGGAGCACGGCGCCGAGCCAACTGACCTTGCCGGACGCCCTGTTGGGCGACTCGGGTACGTACCGCACGGCGATGGCCGCGGCCCCCGCGACGATCGCGACCGGTATCCAGAACAGCCAGCGGTAGTCGAGCGCGGAGACGATCGGCCCGGCGGCGACCATGCCGACGCCGCCGCCCGCGGCGATGACGGCGGACAGGGCGCTGATGCGGCCGGGTACGGCGTCGGCGGCGAACTCGTCGCGGATGATGCCGAAGGAGAGCGGGAAGAGCGCGCCGCCGACGCCCTGGACGACGCGGGCGACGATGAGGACGCCGATGGTGGGGGCGAGCGCGGCGAGCAGACAGCCCACGAGGACGGCGGCCAGGACGGCGACGAGCGTGCGCTTGCGGCCGATCAGGTCGCCGACGCGGCCGAGGATCGGCGTGAAGACGGACGCGGACAGCAGGTACGCGGTCATCACCCACGTCGCCGTGGACTGCGAGGTGTGCAGGGCGTGCTGCACGGTCGGCAGGGCGGGCGCGATGAGCGACTGGAGCATGGCGAACACACCCGCGCCTGTCGCGAGGACCGCGAAGGTGAGGCGGGAGGACGTGCGAGGCATGGAGGACCTCTCGGGCGAGAAGCACTGATAAAGTGGAGGAACGCCTCCACTCTACTGGAGGGAACCCTCCGCTTCAAGGCGTACCGGAGATGAACCTCCGCTTTCGTCGAACCGGCCCAGGGAGGCCACCGTGACCGCCCACTCGTACCCCATCGCCGCGATCGTCGCCGCCCAGCGCCCGCACCGGAAGGACGCGGCCCGCAACTACGACGCCCTGCTCGCCGCCGCGCGCGAGGCGTTCGCGGAGAACGGCGCCGAGGCGTCCCTGGAGGACATCGCACGCCGCGCGGGCGTCGGCATCGGCACGCTGTACCGCAACTTCCCCACCCGCCGCGCCCTGTTCGAGAGCGTGTACGCGGACGAGGTCAACGCCCTGTGCGAGCGGGCCGACGAGGTCGCCGACCTCCCGCCCTGGCCCGCGGTGGTCACCTGGCTGGAGGCGTTCACCGCGTACATGGTCACCAAGCGCGCGGTGCGCGAGGCGCTGGAGGACGAGTCGGAGATCTTCGACGCCTGCCGCGAGTCGCTGTACGCGTCGGGCGGCCCGCTGTTCGTCCGCGCCCAGGAGGCCGGCGAGGCGCGCGGCGACATGGAGTTCTCGGACCTGCTGCGGCTGGTCGCGGGCGTCACCGCCACCTACTTCCCGAGCGACGCGCAGCGCGAGCGCGTCCTGTCGATCGCTCTGGACGGAGTCCGCAAGACCGCCTGACCCTTTCCTGGTCACACCGGGACCGCCACGCGGAATTTCCGCTGCGGTCATCAACGGCCCCGATTCCAGGGGCCGTTTCGGACATGCGCGGCCATCCGAGCGCATTTCCCGCCACCGTCCGTGTTTCGGCGGCGTGAGCCCGGCGTGAACGGCGTCCGCCCGCACCACGATTGGCCCGTTTTCCGCCCTGCTGCCCCCTGACCTGCGTCTGACCGAATCGGTTCGACGGCCGATCAGGGGGCCGCGCGCTTATTGACCCGCGAGTAATAACCGCACTACCTTTCCAGCGATTCACGCACGCGCGTCGAAAGACAGACCGGTGTTTCCCCGGTGAGCCCTGCCCGAATGGCGTGGCCTGGGAAGCCGTTGTCCGGCCCTGCCGTTTTTCCCCGCTGTTCCCCGCACCCCCACCGTGCGGTTTCCTCCTCGAAGCGTTGATTCTGGAGAGACATGACGCCCGCTGTGCGCCCCGAGGACCTGATCATCGGCATCACTCCCTTCGGCCGGCCCGACGCCTTACTCGCTCTCGCCCTCGCCCGGTCCGGCGCCCTCGGCATCCTGGACCTCGGCGACGGCGACCGCACGGCGCGCGAGGCCCTGGAGCGGGTGCGGCGGGCGCCGGTCGGGTTACGGATCGGGCCGCACTGCCGCCTCGCCGCGGCGGACCTCCCGGACCGCGACGTGACGATCGTCCTCGCCCCGGGCCGCAGGTGGGAGGCGTCGCCTCGCCACCGGGTGCTCGCGGAGGTCACCGACCTCGCGCAGGCGCGAGCGGCTGTCGCGCGCGGCGCCCACGGCCTGATCGCGCGCGGCTGCGAATCCGGCGGCCAGGTGGGCGAGTTGAGCACGTTCGTGCTCCTCCAGCAGCTCCTGTCCGAGGTCGGCGTACCGGTGTGGGCCTGCGGCGGAATCGGACCGCGTACGGCCGCAGCGGCGGTCGCCGGCGGCGCCGCCGGAGTCGTCCTCGACTCCCAACTGGCCCTGCTGGCCGAATCGTCGCTACCCGACCGGCTCGCTTCTCTGGTCCGCACCCTGGACGGCTCCGAGTCGGCCGTCACGGACGGCGTCCGCGCCGTGGAACGCCGGGGCGTACGGCTCCCGGTGGGCCAGGACGGCTTCCTCGCCGCCCGGTTCGCCGACCGCTGGGGCGATGTGCGGGGCACGGTAAGGGAGTTGAGGGGTGCGGTGCGCTCGGCCCTGCGCGACGGCGGGCTCGTGCGGACGCTGGGCCCGGACTCGGCGATGAGCCGGGCGCTCGGGACGCGCCTGCCCGTCGCCCAGGGGCCGATGACGCGGGTGAGCGACCGGGCGGCGTTCGCGGCGGCCGTGGCCGAGGGCGGGGCGCTGCCGTTCCTCGCGCTGGCCCTGGCGAACGGCGAGCGCTCACGGGCGATGCTCGCGCAGGCCCGCGAGGCGGTGGGCGAACACCCTTGGGGCGTCGGCGTGCTGGGCTTCGCGCCGGAGGAGTTGCGCGCCGCCCAGCTGGAGGCGGTACGGCTGTCCCGGCCGACCCACGCGATCATCGCGGGCGGACGTCCGTCCCAGGCACGGGCGTTGGAGGAGGCGGGCATCCGGACGTTCCTGCACGTGCCGTCGCCGGAGCTGCTGCGGCAGTTCCTCGACGCGGGTGCCCGGCGGTTCGTGTTCGAGGGCGCGGAGTGCGGCGGCCACGTCGGTCCGCGCGCCGCATTCCCGCTGTGGGAAGCCCAGTCGGCGGTTCTGGAGGACTTCGGGGACGTCTCCGACGTGGAGGTGTTCTTCGCGGGCGGGGTGCACGACGAGCGGTCGGCGGCGATGGTCGCGGCCCTCGCGGGCCCGTTGACCGCGCGGGGCGCGGCGGTCGGCGTCCTCATGGGGACGGCGTACCTCTTCACTGAGGAGGCCATCAGCGAGGGGGCCATCCAACCCCTGTTCCAGGAGCGGGTGTTGGCCGCCGATTCGACGACGCTGCTGGAGTCGGCGCCGGGTCACGCCACCCGGTGCGTGCCGAGCCCGTTCGCGGACGGCTACCGCGAGGAGGCGGCCCGGCTGCGTGCGCGGGGGCTGCCCGAGCGGGAGGTGTGGGAGCGGCTGGAGCGGCTCAACGTGGGCCGGCTGCGCATCGCCAGCAAGGGCGTCGAGCGCGACGAGGACGGGGCGCTGGCGTCCGTGGACGAGCGACGGCAGCTCGCCGAGGGGATGTTCATGGCCGGCGAGGTGGCCGTGCTGCGCTCCCGGACGACGACGATCGCCGCGCTGCACGCCTCGGTGACGACCGGCGCGGCGGCCTTCCTCGCCGAACGGGTCAGTCCGCCCACGGCAGTCGAGCCTCCGGCACCGGCGCCGCTGGACGTCGCGATCGTCGGCATGGCCTGCATGTTCGCCGGCTCGCCTGACCTGCCCTCCTTCTGGGCGAACGTCGTCGCGGGCGTCGACGCGGTCACCGAAGTCTCCCCGGAGCGCTGGGATCCCGCCGTCCACCACGGCACGTCCACCGACTCCAAGTGGGGCGGCTTCCTGCCGCGCATCCCCTTCGACCCGCTGCGCTACGGCATCCCGCCGGCTTCCCTCGGCAGCGTCGAGCCGGTCCAGCTGCTGTCCCTTGAGGCCGCCCGGCGCGCGCTCGACGACGCCGGATACGGCGACGGGGGGCGGGAGTTCGACCGCTCGCGCACCTCGGTGGTGTTCGGCGCGGAGGCGGGCAGCGACCTGTCGAACGCGGCGACCGTGCGCTCCGTCCTGCCCTCGTACTACGGCGAGGTCCCCCAAGCCCTGGACGGCCAGCTCCCGCGCCTCACCGAGGACTCGTTCCCCGGCATGCTCGCCAACGTCATCTCGGGCCGCATCGCCAACCGCCTCGACCTCGGCGGTGCCAACTACACGGTGGACGCGGCCTGCGCGTCCTCGCTCGCTGCGGTGGACGTCGCCTGCAAGGAACTGCTGTCCGGGACGAGCGACGTCGTGCTGTGCGGCGGCGCCGACCTGCACAACGGCATCAACGACTACGCCCTGTTCTCCTCCGTCCACGCCCTCTCCCCCACCGGCCGCTCCCGCGCCTTCGACTCCAGCGCCGACGGCATCGCGCTCGGCGAGGGCGTCGCCTGCGTCGTCCTCAAGCGGCTGGCCGACGCCGAACGCGACGGCGACCGGATCTACGGCGTCGTCAAGGGACTCGGCTCCTCCAGCGACGGCCGCTCCCTGGGCCTGACCGCACCCCGCCCCGAGGGGCAGCGGGCCGCGCTGGAGCGGGCGTACCGGGGCGCCGGGGTGTCACCGGCCGACGTCGGGATCGTGGAGGCGCACGGCACCGGGACGGTCGTCGGGGACCGGACCGAACTGTCCATCCTCACCGAGGTGTTCGCCGACGCGGGTGCCGCGCCGGGGAGTTGTGTGCTCGGGTCGGTCAAGTCGCAGATCGGGCACACGAAGTGCGCGGCCGGTCTTGCGGGGCTGATCAAGACGACGCTCGCCCTGTACACGGGGGTCCGGCCGCCGACCCTGCATGTGAAGGCCCCCAACTCGGCCTGGAAGGAAGGGGAGAGCCCCTTCGCGCTGTCGACCGGGGCCCGGCCCTGGGACGGTCCCGCGGGCCGGCGGATCGGCGGGGTCAGCGCGTTCGGGTTCGGCGGGACCAACTTCCATGTGGTGCTCGCCGCTCATGACGAGGGGGTGCGGGGGGCCGAGGAGTGGCCCGCCGAGCTGTTCCTGTTCCGGGGGCGCGATGTGGCGTCCGCCCGGCGGGGCGTGGAGGAGCTGCTGAAGGCCGCCGAGGGGCCGTGGCGGCTCCGGGACCTGGCGCTGAGTGCGGCGCGGCGGGCGGACGCGGGCGAGGAGCCGGTGCGGTTCGCGGTGGTGGCGTCCGATACCGGGGAGTTGGTGCGGGGGTTGCGGGAGGCGCTGGAGGAGGCGCGCGCGGCGGAGGCGGCCGGCGTGTCCCCGGTGGGCGGCAAGGTCGCCTTCCTCTTCCCCGGTCAGGGCAGCCAGCGCCCCGGCATGCTCGCCGACCTCTTCATCGCCTTCCCCGAACTCCGCCACTATCTGGACCTGGGCCGGGCCCACGCCCCGACGATGTACCCGCCCACGGCCTTCGACGACACCACCCGCGACCGCCAGAATGCCGCCCTCACCGACACCCGCGTCGCCCAACCCGCCCTGGGTGTGGCGGGGTTGGCGGCGCACGCGTTCCTCACGGCCGCCGGGGTCCACCCCGACATGGCGGCCGGACACAGCTACGGCGAGCTGGTCGCCCTCTCGGCCGCCGGGGTCATCTCCCCGGAAACGCTGCTGGAGTTGAGCGGCGAGCGGGCGTCGGCGATCCTGGCCGCCGCCGGGGACGACCCGGGCACGATGGCCGCGGTGTCGTCCGACGCGGCGACGGTCGCCCAGGTCCTCGGCGAGGCGGGCGAGGTGGTGCTCGCCAACCTCAACGCGCCGGACCAGACGGTGATCTCGGGCCCCACCGAGGCTGTCGCCGAAGCCTCGCGGCTGCTGCGTGAGGCCGGGCTCACCGCCCGGCGCATCCCGGTGGCCTGTGCCTTCCACAGCCCCCTCGTCGCCGACGCGGGCCCGCGTTTCGCCGCGGTCCTGGCCCGACACGCCTTCCACGACCCGGAGTTCCCCGTCTGGGCCAACCGCACGGCGGCCCCCTACGGCTCCGCCGACACGGTCCCCGCCGAACTCGCCGCCCAGATCGGCTCCCCCGTCCGTTTCGCCGACCAGATCGAGGCCATGTACGAGGCCGGTGCGCGCGTCTTCGTCGAGGCCGGGCCGGGGTCGGTGCTGACGCGGCTGGCCGGGAAGGTGCTCGGGGACCGCCCGCACCGGACGGTCGCCTGCGAGCCGCGCCCCGGCGGCGGGCTGCGGGGCTGGCTCGACGCGCTCGCCCAACTCGCCCTCGCCGGGGTGCCGGTGCGGGCCGGGTGGCTGCTGCGCGGGCGCGGCGCGGTGGACGCGGTACGCACCCCGGCGCCGAAGCGGCCCGGCTGGACGGTCGACGGACAGCTCGTGCGGACCGCCGACGGCGAGCCGGTGTCCGGCGGGCTGACACCGGCCCGGCGTGTGGCACAGCTGCCGGGCTCCCCGGCTTCCCCCCTGTCCCTGGATTCCTCGGAGGCGAACGTGACGACCACTCCCCATCAGGGTCAGGACGCCCTCATCGCGGAGTTCCTGCGCACCAGCCGGGAGATGATCGCGGCCCAACGGGACGTGCTGCTCACGTACTTCGGGTCCGGCGCGGGGCCGGTGGAGAGACCGGCGGCGCCGCCCCTGCCGGTCCTCGAAGCAACTCCCGTACCGCAGACGCCCGTCGAGACGGCGCCCGTCGACGCGCCGGCCCCGGAGGCCGTGGACGTCGGCCGAGTGGTCCTCGACATCATCAGCGAACGCACCGGCTACCCCGTCGACATGATCGAGCCCGACCTCGACCTGGAGGCCGACCTCAGCATCGACTCCATCAAACGGGCCGAGATCGCGGGCGAGTTGGCCCGCCGCCTCGGCGGCTCGACCGACCTCGCGGGCCTGGCGGACGACGAGCTGGAGGAGCTGACGAAGGCGCGTACGGCCGCCGCCGTGACCGACTGGCTCACCTCGCGCCTGTCGGGACCGGTAGCCGCCGAGGAACCCGCCCAGGAGCGGGAACCGGTGACCGGTCAGGCACCCAGGCGGCTCGTCCTGCGCCCCGTCCTGCTCGACACCGGCAACCATCCGCCGTCCCATCTCGCGGGCACGCGCTGGGTGTTGCTCGGCGAGGAGGGCTCCGGCATCGCCGACCGGCTCGCGGCGCACGGCGCCGAGGTGACCGTACGGGACATGGAACACCTGCTGACCGAGGCCGACGGCCCGGTGGACGGGGTGGTCTATCTGGGGGCGGCCGACGGGGTGCCGGTGCTGCCGGACGCCTTCGCGGTGCTCAAGGCGGCGCTGGCGCGGGAGCCCCGGTGGCTGGTGGCGGTGCGGCCGGTGGACGGGGACGCGGTGGGGCTGCGCGGGCTGTTCCGCAGCGTGGCGCGGGAGTACCCGGGGACGGTCGCGCGGGTGGTGGACGTCGACGAGGACGTGGCCGACACGGTGATCGGCGAGATCCTGGCCGACGACACGTCACCCGCCGTGGTGTGCGGGGCAGTCGGGCGGCACGGGTTCGAGCTGGCCGAGGCGCCGCTCGGGGCGCTCGGGAGCACCGGGGCCGGTCCCGCCGGGGACGGCGCCGCGGAGGCCGCCGCGCTGGGGCTCGACCGGGACGCCGTCGTCCTGCTGGCGGGCGGGGCCCGGGGGATCGCCGCGCAGTGCGCCCTCGCGTTGGCGCGGGCCTCGCGGTGCCGGCTCGAACTGCTGGGCCGTACGCCCGTGCCGGACGGTCCCGAGGACGAGGCGACGGCCGCCGCGCGGACCCCGGCCGAGCTGCGGGCCGTCCTGGCCGCGCGGGGCGGGAGCCTCACGGAGGTCAACCGGGAGGCGGAACTCCTGCTCGCCCAGCGGGAGATCAGGGCGACGCTGGCCGAACTGACCGCATTGGGCAGTGCCGTTCGGTACCGGAGCGTCGATTTCCGGGAGTCCGAAGCCGTGTTGCAGGCGGTGAAGGAGATCCACGCCGAGCACGGGCGGCTGGACGGGGTGGTGTACGCCGCCGGGGTGATCGAGGACCGGCTGATCGCGGAGAAGAGCCCCGAGTCGTTCCGCCGGGTGTACGCGACGAAGGCGCTCGGCGCGCACGCCCTGCTGACCGCGCTGGAGGAGCTGCCCGGCGGGCCGTCGTTCACCGTGCTGTTCGGGAGCATCTCGGCGGTGCTGGGCAACCGGGGGCAGGTCGACTACGCGGCGGCCAACGACGCGCTGGAGGCGCTGGGTTCGGCGTGGGCGGCGCGTACGGGGTCGCGGGCGCTGACCGTGCACTGGGGGCCGTGGGCGCCCGACGCCTCCCATGGGGGCATGGTGGGGCCGGAGTTGGCGCGGGAGTACGCGCGGCGCGGGGTCGCGCTGATCGACCCGGAAGAGGGAACGGCCGCGCTGCTGCGGGAGTTGGCGTGGGGCGACCCGTCGCTGACGGCGGTCGTGCACACGGCGTCGGGCTGGTGACGGGGTGGATCTCAGAGGCCCCGAGGACGCCGCCGATCCGACCGGTCGTCAGGTCCCGGTCGCCATCGTGGGCATGTCCGTCCTGTTCCCCGGCGCTCCCGACCTCGACACCTACTGGCGGAACCTGCGCGACGGCGTCGACGCGATCGGCGAGGTGCCCGCCGGGCGCTGGGACGCCGACTACTACCGCCCCGGCACCGCCGCCGAACCGGCCGTAGCGGACCGGGTGTACTGCCGGCGCGGCGGGTTCGTGGACGGGCTCGCCGAGGTGGAGGTGACCCGGTTCGGGATCATGCCGGCGTCGGTCGGCGGCACCGAACCGGACCAGCTGATCGCGCTGCACGTGGCCGCCGCCGCGCTGGACGACGCGGGCGGGGCCGCACGGCTGCCCGACCGGCAGCGGGTCGGCGTCGTCCTGGGCCGGGGCGGCTACCTCACTCCCGGGCTGGTCCGGCTCGATCAGCGGGTCCGGACGGCGGGCCAACTCGTGCGCACGCTCGGCGAGTTGCTGCCCGACCTGTCCGCCGGCCAACTCGACCGCGTACGTGCGGCGTTCACCGAGCGGCTCGGGCCCGACAGTCCGGAGGCGGCGATCGGGCTGGTGCCCAACCTCGCCGCGTCGCGGGTCGCGAGCCGGCTCGACCTGCGCGGGCCTGCGTACACGGTGGACGCGGCGTGCGCGTCCTCGCTGGTCGCCGTCGACCAGGCGGTGGGCGAACTGGCGTCCGGGCGCTGCGACATGATGCTCGCCGGGGGTGTCCACCACTGCCACGACATCACGTTGTGGAGCGTCTTCTCCCAACTCCGCGCCCTCTCCCCCACCGAGCGCATCCGCCCCTTCCACCGCGACGCCGACGGCATCCTCATCGGCGAGGGCACCGGCGTCGTCGTCCTCAAGCGGCTGACCGACGCCGAACGCGACGGCGACCGGGTCTACGCCGTGATCCGGGGCACCGGCATCTCCAGCGACGGGCGCGCGTCGGGCCTCGTCAACCCCGACCCCGGCGGCCAGGCACGCGCCGTACGCCAGGCCTGGCGGGCCGCCGGCCTCGACCCGTCGGCGCCCGGTTCCCTGGGCCTCCTCGAAGCGCACGGCACGGCGACCCCCGCCGGCGACGGGGCCGAACTCGCCACGCTGGCCGAGGTGTTCGGCGGCCCCTCGGACGGCTCGGACGACTCGGGTGCCGTCATCGGGTCGGTCAAGTCGATGATCGGGCACGCGATGCCGGCCGCCGGGGTCGCCGGGCTGGTGAAGGCCGCGCTGGCCGTCCATCACGGCGTGCTGCTGCCGACCCTGCACTGCGACGACCCGCATCCCGCGCTGGCACGGACCCGGTTCAGGCCGCTGGAGAAGGCGGAGCCGTGGGAGGGCGAGGTACGACGGGCGGCGGTGAACGCGTTCGGGTTCGGGGGGATCAACGGGCATGTGGTGCTGGAGCAGGCGCCGCTGGGCTCGCCGACAACTCCGCGGTGTGGGCACGGAGTTGCCGACACAGAGGTGAACAGGCGCGGGGGTGAACGCGCCGGGGCGAACGGGCACGGAGTCGCAGGCACCGGGGCGAACGGGCACAGCGAGGCTCTCCGCACCCCGACCGCCCCGACCGCCCCGACCGCCCCGACCGCCCCGACCGCCCCGACCGCCCCGACCGCCCCGACCGCCCCGACCGCCCCGACGAGCATCCCCTCCCCGGCGCGTCCAACCGACCGCGCCCGACCCGCCCAAGTGGTCGAGCCCGAGCGCATCCTCCTCCTCGCGGCCCCAACCCCCGTCGCCCTAGCAGCACTTCTGGACGCCGACGACGCCACGCTCCTGGCGACCGGCCTCGACCCCGCCCGCCCGCACCCCACCGCGGGCCCCGCCCGCCTGGCCGTCGTCGATCCCACCGCCAAACGTCTGGCCCTGGCCCGCCGCGCCGCCGCCAAGTCCCGCCCCTGGAACGGCCGCAACGACGTCTGGCTCCGCCCGACTCCCCTGCTCGGCAGAGACGGAGACGCAGCCGGAGGCAAGCTGGCCTTCCTCTTCCCCGGCCTCGAAGTCGACTTCACCCCGCACGTCGACGACGTAGCCGCCCACTTCGGCCTCCCCGCGCTCCCCGCCCCCGGCGACCAGGTCGACGACGTCGGCCGGCACGGCTTGGACGTGGTGGCCGTCAGCCGCCTCCTGGACTCGGCCCTGCGCCGCACCGGCATCGTCCCCGACGCGGTCGCCGGGCACAGCGTCGGCGAGTGGACGGCGATGGTCGCGTCGGGCCTGTACGACGGGGCCGAAGCAGACGCGTTCATGGCCGAGTTCGACCCCGCCTCGCTGACCGTGCCGGGCCTGGCGTTCGGCGCGATCGGCGCGCCGGCCGGACAAGTCCTGGACGCCATCGCCGAGTCGGGGCACAAGGACGTCGTCCTCTCGCACGACAACGCGCCCGGCCAGTCGATGGTGTGCGGTCCGGACGCGGCGGTCGAGGAGTTCGTCCGCGCCTTCCGGGCCCGTGGTGTCATCAGCCAGGTCCTGCCGTTCCGTTCGGGTTTCCACACCCCGATGCTGCGCCCCCACCTCGCCCCCATCGAACAGGCCGCGAACCGCTTCCGCCTGCGCCGCCCGACGGTCCCCCTCTGGTCCGGCACGACAGCGTCGCCCTTCCCCGACGACCCGGCCGCGGTACGGGCGTTGTTCGTCCGCCACCTCCTGGAGCCCGTCCGCTTCCGCCAGTTGACCGAGGCCCTGTACGAGGCCGGTCACCACGTCTTCGTCCAGGTCGGCCCCGGCCGCCTCGGCTCCCTCGTGGACGACACCCTCGGCGCCAAGGACCATCTCACGGTCGCGGCCAACTCCCCGCACCGCGACGGACTTCCCCAACTCCGGCGCGTGGCGGCGGCGTTGTGGGCGGCCGGGGCGCAGGTGATCCCGGCGCTCCCGCCCCGACGACACTCGCCCGACCGAACCACGACAGAGCCCGACCGAATCACGACAGAGCCCGCGCGCCCCCGACCAGCCCCCGTACGCCTGGACTTGAGCGGCGCCCTCGTCTCCCTCCCCCCTGAGGCCCGCCCCGTCCTGCGCCCGACCGCCTCCGACCCGCTGTCCGCGCTCGCCCCCGACCTGCCGATCGCCGCCGAACTCGGCGCGCTCCTGCGGGAGACGGCCGATACGGCGAGCGCCCTGATGAGGGCCGTCTCCGCCCCGGCGCGGAACACCACGGTCCGCGTCTCCCCCGACGCCATGCCCTACCTCCTGGACCACTGCTTCTTCCCCCAGCGCCCCGACTGGCCCGACATCTCCGACCGTTGGCCGGTCGTCCCCGCCACCACGATCGTCCACCACATGCTGGACGCGGCCGTCCGAGCCCGCCCCGGCCTCCTGCCCGTGGCCGTCCACGACGCCCGTTTCGAGGAATGGCTCACCGCCACCCCCGCCGTCGACGTCCCGGTGACCGTCGCCCCCCGGGCCACGAACCGCCTGGCGGTCTCCTTCGGCCCCCGCGCCCGCGCCACCGTGGAAGTGGCCCCCGCCTACCCGCCCCCCGCCCCTCGCGGCACGCCGCCCGTCCCGGAACGCGTCCCGGACCACACGGCGGCCCAACTCTACGAAGAGCGCTGGATGTTCCACGGCCCGGCGTTCCAGGGCGTCACCGAGCTGACCGCGATCGGTGACCGCCATGTCCGGGGCGTCATCACCACCCCACCGGCCCCGGGCGCCCTCCTGGACAACGTCGGTCAGCTCCTCGGCTACTGGATCATGGCGACCCGCACGGAGCGCACGGTCGTCTTCCCGGTCGGCATCCGGGAGATCCGCTTCCACGGCCCCCACCCCTCCCCCGGCACCCAAGTCGCCTGCCTGGTACGGATCACAGCGCTCACGGACACCGTCCTGGAGGCGGACGTCGAGCTCACCGTGGACGGCACGCCCTGGGCGGAGATCACCGGCTGGCAGGACCGCCGCTTCGACAACGACCCGCGCACCCGCCCCGTGGAGCGCTTCCCGGAGCGCAACACGCTCTCCGAACCGCGCCCCGGTGGCTGGACGTTGGTGCACGAGCGCTGGCCGGACCTTGCCTCGCGGGATCTGATCATGCGCAACTCCCTGGGCGGAGTGGAGCGTTCGCGCTACGCCGAGCACGCCCCGCGCGGCCGGCGGCAGTGGCTGCTGGGCCGGATCGCCGTGAAGGACGCGG
The DNA here is from genome assembly GCF_033794345.1 of Streptomyces niveiscabiei. Taxonomy (NCBI): domain Bacteria; kingdom Bacillati; phylum Actinomycetota; class Actinomycetes; order Kitasatosporales; family Streptomycetaceae; genus Streptomyces; species Streptomyces niveiscabiei. The sequence continues at coordinate 111,060 of NZ_JARAYJ010000007.1, read as the reverse complement.
TGCGCGGGTGGTTGTGGGAGCACGGCGAGGGCCCGGTGTTCCCGGCGGAGCTGCGCGTGGAGAACGACGGCCTGGGCCGGCCGTACGTCGTGGGCGTGCACGGGCGTGAACTGCCCGCGCTGGACGTGTCGTTGGCGCACTGCGCGGAAGCCGGCGCCGCGATCGTCCGGCGGCGCCGGGCGGGCCCGGGACCCGGCATCGACATCGAGGAAGTCACCGAACGGACCCCGGAGACGGAGGCCGCCGCCCTCGCCCCGGCCGAACTCCGGCTGCTGGACGGCCTGGTGGACGGCTCGGTGGGCTCGCGCGCGCTGTGGTTCACCCGGTTCTGGGCGGCGAAGGAGGCGGTCGCGAAGGCCGAGGGGACCGGACTCGGCGGCAGACCACGGGAGTTCACGGTCCTGGACGTCTCCCCGGACGGCGACCTGCTGACCGTATCCGGCCGCCTGGAGCGCGCCTACCCGGTGCACTGCGCACCGGCCGCCAACCCGCCGGGCCTGCCGGCGCGGGAGTACGTCGTGGCCTGGACGACGGGACACGCGAACGAAGAGGAGTACGAGGCCCGATGAACGAGGAAACCGTTCTCGCCGACGTGTCCGCCATGCTCGCCCGCCTCCTGGAGGACGAGTACGGCGTCGACGACGCCGAGATCAGCATGGAGACGTCCTTCAACCGGGACCTGGAGCTGGAGAGCATCGACCTCGTGACGCTGGCCGGGCTCCTCCAGGAGCGGTACGGCGAGCGGATCAACTTCGCCGAGTTCCTGGCCGGGATGGAGTTCGAGGAGATCATCGAGCTCACTGTCGGGCGGCTCGTCGAGTACGTCGTGCTCGGTCTCAAAGCGGCCGAGGAGGGCTGACCCGTGTCGATGGTCGACACCGGCGCGCTGCGGCTGCACGTCCAGCGCATCGGGCCCCGGGGCAGCCGGAGTTCGCGCGCCACGGTCGTACTGGTCCACGGGCTGCTCACCGACAGTCTCGCGAGCTACTACTTCACCGTGGCGCCCTCGTTCGCGGCGGACGGGCTCGATGTGATCATGTACGACCTGCGTGGGCACGGCCGCAGCGACCGGCCGCCCGGCGGGTACTCCCTGGACGACAACATCACTGATCTGGAAGCCCTGTTGGAGCGGCTGCGGGTGACCGGGCCGGTGCATCTGGTGGGCAACTCCTACGGCGGGACGATCGCGTTCGGGTACGCCGTGCGGCATCCGGAGCGGGTCGCGAGCCTCAGTCTGATCGAGTCCGAACCGGCCACGCCCGCCTGGGCGTCGAAGCTGCGCCGCATCCTCGGGCGGGTCGTGCACGAGCTGGCGCACAACGAGTCCGACACCATCACGTGGATCGCCGCGCACCGGGGCCACAACGTGGCCCGCCTCGCGAGGGGCGCCGCCCGCCTGGCCCGTGAGACCTCGCTCGGCCAGGACATCCCCGCCAGCCGGATCCTGACGGACCATCAGATCGCGTCGGTGTCCTGCCCGGTCCTCGCGCTGTACGGCGGTGAGTCCGACGTCGCCGAACTCGCGCCCCGGCTCGCGGAGTTGCTGCCCGACTGCCGGACGGTGATCCTGCCCGGCCACGAGCACTCGATCCTCGTCGAGGCCCCGGCCACGGTCGGCGAGCACGTCCGGTCCCTCATCGCCGGGACCTGCGCGGCGGTGACCGCCCGGTGAGCGGCTTCCTCTTCGTCGTCCCGCCCCTCACGGGCCACGTCAACCCGGCCGTCGGCGTCGCCGCGCGCCTCGCGGCCCGGGGGCACCGGGTGGCCTGGGTGTGCCCGGACCGGGAGTTGGTGCGGCGGCTGGCGGGGGCGGACGCGGTGGTGTTCGGCTGCGAGGACGAGGGCGGGGCGCCGCACCTCGCCGACACCGGCACCGGCACCGGCACCGAGGCCGGGAACGGCATCGCGCACCTCCTGCGCACCGGCACAGCGCTCTCCCACCGACCGCCCGGGATCCGTGGCCCCGAGGCGCTGAAGTTCCTGTGGGAACGGTTCCTGCTCCCCCTCGCGGAGGCGATGGCGCCCGGGGTGCGCCGGGCCGTGGAGGTGTTCCGCCCCGATGTGGTCGTCGCCGACCAGCAGGCGTTCGCCGGGGCGCTGGTCGCGGAGCGGGCCGGGGTGCCGTGGGCGACGTCCGCGACGACCACGGCCGAGTTCATGGACCCGCTGGCCGGTCTGCCGAAGGTGCGGGAGTGGATCGAGGCCCGGCTCGGCGCGCTGCGGCGGGCCGTCGGGGACGCGTCCGGGACCGCCGACCCCCGCTTCTCGCCGCATCTCGTCATCGGGTTCAGCACGCCCGAACTCGCCGGTGACATCGGGTCGGTTCGCTGGGTGGGGCCGTCGGTCGGCGACCGCCCCGGCGACGAGGGGTTCCCGTGGGAGTGGCTCGACCCGGACCGCGCGACCGTCCTCGTGAGCCTCGGCACGGCGAACACCGACGCCGGGGAGCGGTTCCTCGCCGTGTGCCGGGACGTGGTGCGCGAGCGGGCGGCGCGGCTCCAGGCGGTGGTGGTCGACCCCGGTGGCGTGCTGGGCGGCGAGTCCGGCGAGAACGTGCTGCTCGTGCCGTCCGTTCCGCAGATCGCCTTGCTGGCCAAGGGAGTCGACGCCGTCGTGTGCCACGCGGGGCACAACACCGTGTGCGAGGCGCTCTGGTACGGCGTGCCGCTGGTCGTCGCGCCCATCCGGGACGACCAGCCGCTGGTCGCCGGGCAGGTCGTGGCCGCCGGGGCCGGGGTGCGGGTGCGGTTCGGGCGGGTCGGCGCGCGGACGCTGGGGGCGGCGCTGGACGCCGTGCTCGACGAGCCGTCGTACCGCGCGCGGGCCGCGCGGGTGGGGGCGGCGTTCCGGGCGGCCGGGGGTGCGGACGCCGCCGCCGTCCATCTCGAAGAGCTTGCCGAGAGGAGTCGTGCGTGAGTGAGGCGAAGGACGAGCGGGAGCGGTGGATCGCGGAGTTGAGGCCGCGCTACCAGCGGGACCTGGCGGACGGGACGGAGCGGTTCTTCGCACCGCGCCGCGCCGACTGCCCCTGGTGCGGCGGGGAGTTGCTCAGCACCCGGCTGCGGACCACCGACCTGTTGCAGCACAAGCCGGGGCGGTTCGTGCTCGACCGCTGCGAGACGTGCGGGCACACCTTCCAGAACCCCCAACTGACCCCCGAGGGCCTGGAGTTCTACTACCGGGACTTCTACGACGGGCTCGGCGAGAAGCAGCTCGGGGACCTCTTCGACGGGCGGGACACCTCCTACCTGGGGCGGGCCCGCTCCATGACCGCGCACGATCCGGCGCCCAAGCGGTGGCTGGACGTCGGGACCGGGCAGGGGCACTTCTGCGCGGCGGTGCGTGACGGACTGCTGCCGGACACGGTCTTCGACGGGCTCGACTTCACCGACGGGGTGGAGATCGCCGAGCGGGAGAACCGCGTGGAGCGCGGTTTCCGGGGGAGTTTCCCCGCGCTCGCCGACGAACTCGCCGGTCAGTACGACGTGGTGAGCATGTTCCACTACCTGGAGCACAGCACCGACCCGGACCGGGAGCTGCGGGCCGCGCGGCAGGTGGTGCGGGCGGGCGGGCACCTCCTGATCGAGGTGCCCGACGCGGAGAGCCGGCTGTCGCGGGTGCTCGGGCGGTGGTGGCTGCCCTGGCTCCAGCCGCAGCACCTGCACTTCATGCCGGTGGCCAACCTGCGCGACCGGCTGGCGGAGCTGGGGTTCACCGTGGTCGCCGAGGAGCACACCGAGCCCCATGAGGCGGTCGACCTGGTGGCCGCCGTGTGGCTGGCGCTGGGCCACATCTCGCCGCCCGAGAACACGCCCTGGCTGAAGCAGCCGCCGGGCCTGCTGCGCCGGGCGACCCGAACCGCCGTGTTCGTGGCGGGAATCCCGGCCCTGCTCGCGGCGACCGTCCTCGACCGGATCGCCGTACGCCCGCTGGCGCGGCGGTGGCGGATGTGCAACGCGTACCGGGTGGTCGCGCGCCGGGAGTGACCCGCACGAGCCGCCCCGCACCCCGACGACGGGCACACGGACGGCCCCACCCCGTACCGGTCCAGTCCCGGTTCACCGTCGAGGAACACGGCGGCGCGGTACGACGACCACGCCGCCGTCGTCGGCGAGGACCCCCGCCGCGCACAGTCCTTCGAGGACCGTGCGGCACTCGGCGACGGCCTCCTCGACCGACCCGCCCCGCCGCCGGCTTCGCCCTACCCCCGCCCCACCGGCCCCGTACTCCCCCTCCGCTCCAGCACCGGCACGGCCAGCCGCACCCGCCCCTCCCCCCGCTCCCCCGCCAGCCGGTCCAACAGGAACCGGGCCGCCTCCCGCCCCACCTCACGCCCCGCCGGATCGACGGTCGTCAGCCACAGATGCCGCAGCCGGGAGATGCTCGTGTTGTCGTACCCCACGACCGACAGCTCCCCCGGCACCCGCACCCCCATCTCCTCTGCGGCCGACAACGCCCCCACACAGGCGATGTCGTTGACGGCGAACACGGCGGTGGGCCGCTCGGCGCGGCTCAGCAGCCGCACGGTCGCCCGGTAGCCGCCTTCCTCGGTCATGTCGCTCGCCTCGACGAGCCCGAGCCCCACCGGATCGACCCCGCGCGCACGCATGGCCGCCTCGTACCCCTCCCGCCGCAGTTCCCCCACGGCCCCGTACCCGGCGACGTGCGCGATCCGCCGGTGCCCGAGGGACAGCAGATGCTCGGTCGCGAGCCGCGCCCCCTTCTCGTCGTCGGCGGCGACGACGTCCACCCCGGCCGGCACCGCCTCCCGCGCACCTGCCACGACGACCGGCATACGGCCCGCCACGGCGTCGAGAGCGGTCCCCTCGGGAAATGTCCCGACGACGACGAGTCCGTCCGTCTGAAGGGCCAGGAACGGGTCCGCGAGGTCCTGCCCGACCCGCCGGTTCAGCCGCGCGTCGGCGAGGAGCATGTGCAGCCCGCTCGCGTGCAGCAGCGAGTTGAGCCCGTCCAGCAGATCGACGTACCAGGGATTGCGCAGGTCGTTCAGCAGCACCCCGACCGTCCGGGTGCGCTGTTCGCTGAGGCTGCGCGCGGCGGCGTTGGGCCGGTAGCCGAGGTCGCGCATCGCCGCCAGCACGGCTTCGCGCTTCTCGGGCCGGACCTGGGGCGCGCCGCGCAGCACGAGGGAGACCAGCGACTTGGACACCCCGGCCCGGTCGGCGACGTCACGGATGGTGGGCGGTCTCATGCGTGGACCGTTCCATTCGCCCGACGCGTTGTCAAAGCCGCACATCAGCGCCTCCATCCCGTTGACAGGCCCACTCCATCAGCTCCAAGGTGGCCCGGACAGTCTGTGGACCGGTCCAAACAAAGGGGTTGCCGTGACCGACCTGGGTATCGCCGTCATCGGATTCGGCTGGATGGGCCGCGTCCACACACAGGCGTACGCGCGCGTGCCGCACCACTTCCCCGGCCTGACCGTGCGCCCGCGCCTGGTGGCCGTCGCCGAGGAGGTCCCCGGGCGCGCGCGGGAGGCCGCCGACCGGTACGGGTTCGCCGCGGCCACCCGGGACTGGCGGGACATCGCCGACGACCCGCGCGTGCACGCGGTGAGCATCACCGCCCCGAACTTCCTGCACCGCGAGATCGGCGTGGCGATGGCCCAGGCCGGCAAGCACATCTGGATCGAGAAGCCGGTCGGGCTCACCTCGCGCGACGCGCGCGCGGTGGCCGACGCGGTGGCCGGGGCGGGCGTCCAGGGGACGGTCGGTTTCAACTACCGCAACGCCCCGGCCGTCGAGAAGGCGCGGGACCTCATCGCCTCCGGCGGCCTCGGAGACGTCACCCACGCGCGCGTACGGCTCTTCAGCGACTACGCGGCCCACCCGGACGGCGCCCTCACCTGGCGGTACGAGCGCGAGCGCGGCGGCAGCGGGGTGCTGGGCGACCTCGCCTCGCACGGCGCCGACCTGGCGCGCTTCCTGCTGGGCGACATCGTCTCGCTGACCGCCGACACGGCCGTGTTCGTCCCCGAGCGGGCGCGTCCCACGGGCGCGACGTCGGGCCACGCGCTCGCCTCGGGCGGCGCCCTCGGTCCCGTCGAGAACGAGGACTACGTCAACTGCCTCCTGCGCTTCGCCTCGGGCGCGCGCGGGGTGCTCGAAGCGTGCCGGGTGTCCGTCGGGGAGCAGAACAACTACGGCTTCGAGATCCACGGCACGAAGGGCGCCGTCCTCTGGGACTTCCGCCGCATGAACGAGCTGCGCGTGAGCGTCGGCACGTCGTACCAGGACCAGCCCGTCAGCACGGTGTACGTCGGCCCCGGGGACGGCGAGTTCGCGGCGTTCCAGCCGGGGGCGGCGAACGCGATGGGGTACGACGATCTGAAGGTCATCGAGGCGTACCGTTTCCTCCGGTCGGTGGCGGAGGGGACGGCGTACGGCACGACCCTCGCGGACGCCGTGCGCAGTGCGGCCGTCCTGGACGCGATGGCGCGGTCGGCGGAGAGCCGGGGGTGGGTGGACGTGGAGCCGGACGACATGGGTCGATAATCCGACAAGAGCCAATCGGCGCTCCCTTGGGAACGCCATTCACCTCCCGACCGGCATGTTGTACGGCGTCACGACCTGGATCGCCGACGGCAGCACCGCCCCCGCCGGCGGCAGCGCCCCGTGCGCGCGCATCACCGTCTGGCACGCGTCCCGCATGTCCTGCCGCAGATCGTGATGGAGCACGGCGGAGATCCGCTGCTCCCGCAGCAGCCGTGTGTTGTCCTGGTCGAGGTCGTGCGCGACGAACACCGCGCACTCCCGCCCGAGGTCCGCGAACGCCCGCAGCGTCGCGTTGTTGCCGCCGCCGATGGAGTACACGGCGCGGATCTCCGTGTCCCGTTCCAGCGCGGCCCGCACCAGGTCGTACTGGGTCGCGTCCAGTCCCTGTCCCTCGGTGATCTCGACGAGCACGCGCGCGGGATGCCGGGCCCGCATCACGCTCCGGAACCCCATCTCCCGTTCCTCCTCGTTGCGGAACGACCCGCTGCTGATGCTGGTCAGGACGTTCCCGGGCCGTTCGCCGAGCCACTGCCCCATCAGGTAGGCGGCCGTGGCACCGGCGGCGCGGTTGTCGATGCCGACATAGGCCAGGCGCGCGCTCGCGGGCAGGTCGGTGACGAGGGTGACGACGGGGATGCCCGCGTCGACGAGGCGGCCGACGGCGTCGGTGACCTCGGGCGCGTCGGGGGCCTTGAGGATGACGCCCTGGGAGCCGCGCCGGGCGATGCGCTCCAGGGCGGTGACGGTCTCGCGCGCCGGGCCGGTCTCACGGAAGTGGAAACGGGAGCGCAGGACCGCCGGGTGCAGGGCGGGGAGTTCGGCCTCCAGGGCGGCGCGTACGGCCGTCGTGAACCGTTCGGGCGCCTGCATGACGATGTCCAGCATGAAGGTCCGCCCGACCAGCCGGACCTGCGTGCGCTGCCGGTCGAGGTCGGCGATGGCCCGCCGTACCTCCTGCTCGGTGGAGGCGCGCACGCCGCCGCGGCCGTTGAGGACGCGGTCGACGGTGGCCTCGCTGAGCCCCGCCTGACGGGCGATCTCGCGGATCGGGAAGGGGTGGCCCACAGCTGACTCCTAAGACCTCACCGGCGCCGGTTCTTGAGGGGTTTTTGATGGCCTGCTGCCGGTTGTTCGAGGGGTTTGTGCTGACAAGAATGACAGAGCCGCAGTACCACGTGTCCCGAGTCGCCCTCCTGTGCACCGAAAGTGCGCCGAAAGGACGAGGATGTCCTTCAGCTCCGAAGCTCCTGAAGCCCCCGCGTCCGCCGCCTGGCTGACCGACCAGGACTGCGACCTGGACGCCTTCCGCGCACTCGTCGAGCGCACCACCGACCTGGCCGACTACCCGCGCGCGCGTGCGGTCGAGGGCAACGTCCTCGTGTACGACAGCGAGGACCTCCCCGAGGGCCCCGAGCTGGTGCGCGCGTTCACCGACGGCCCCGGCGTCGTCCTGTTCCGCCGCGCCTTCCCGGACCTGGCCGTCGTCGACCGGCTGACCTCGGTGTTCGAGGCGCTCATCAACGAGCAGCGCGCGGCGGAGGCCCCCGCGGGCGACCACTTCGCGAAGCCGGGCGCCAACGAGCGTGTGTGGAACGCGCTGGAGAAGGCGGCCCTGTACGACCCGTCCGCGTTCGCCGACTACTACGCCAACCCCGTCGTCGCGCTGGTCTCCGGCGCCTGGCTGGGGCCCGGCTACCAGATCACCTCGCAGGTCAACGTCGTCAACCCGGGCGGGGCCGCGCAGACCGCGCACCGCGACTACCACCTGGGGTTCCTGTCGGCCGAGGCGGTCGCCGCGTACCCCGAGCACGTCCACCGCCTGTCGGCCGTCCTCACCCTCCAGGGCGCGGTCGCGCACTGCGACATGCCGGTGGAGTCGGGGCCGACGCTGTACCTGCCGTACTCCCAGAGATACACCCCCGGGTATCTGGCGTGGCACCGGCCGGAGTTCCAGGCGTACTTCAAGGAGCGGCACGTCCAGCTGCCGCTGGCCAAGGGGGACGCGGTGTTCTTCAACCCGGCGGTGTTCCACGCGGCCGGCACCAACCGCACGCTCGACGTACGGCGGGTTGCGAACCTCCTCCAGGTGTCGTCGGCGTTCGGGCGGGCCATGGAGACCGTCGACCGGGAGGCGATCGCGAACGCCGTCTACCCGGCGCTCCTCCAGCACGCCGGCGAGCCCGCGTGGGTCGAGCGGGTGATCGCCGCGAGCGCCGAGGGCTACGCCTTCCCCACCAACCTCGACCGCGATCCGCCGGTCGACGGCATGGCCCCGCCCTCGCAGGCCGACGTCGTGCGGCGCGCGCTCGCCGAGGGCTGGACCACCCGTGCCCTGCGCGACGCGCTGCGCGCCGGTGCCGTACGGCGCGAGAGCTGAAAGGACCGGCATGACACTCCTCAAGGACAAGGTCGTCCTCGTCAACGGCGGCAGCCAGGGCGTGGGGGCGGCGATCGCGCGGGCGGCCGTGCGCGAGGGCGCGCGGGTCGCGGTGACCGGCCGCCGCCCGGAGGTGGGCGAGGCGCTGGTGGCCGAGCTGGGGTCCGGCGCGCTGTACGTCCGCGCCGACCTCGCGGACGCCGACCGGGCGAAGGCGGCGGTCCGTACGGTCGTCGACACGTACGGCCGTATCGACTGCCTCGTCAACTCGGCGGGCCTCACCTCGCGCGGGACGCTCCTCGACACGACGCCCGAGCTGTTCGACGCGCACATCGCGGTCAACCTCAAGGGGCCGTTCTTCGCGATGCAGGCGGCCGTCGCCGACATGGTGTCGCGCGGCGAGCCGGGGACGGTCGTCAACATCATCACCTCGTCGGCGCACGGGGGTCAGCCGTTCCTCGCGCCGTACGTCGCCGCCAAGGCGGGGCTCGTCGGGCTCACCCGCAACGCCGCGCACGCGCACCGGTGGGACCGGGTCCGTATCAACGGGCTGAACATCGGCTGGACGGCCACGGAGGGCGAGGACGCGACCCAGCGGGCCTTCCACGGGGCCGAGGACGGGTGGCTCGCGGAGGCGTCCGCGAAGCTGCCGATGGGCAAGCTGGGCCAGCCCGACGAGATCGCCGACTTCGTGGTCCTGCTGCTGTCCGACCGGTCGGGCGTGGTGACCGGTTCGGTGATCGACTGGGACCAGAACGTGCTCGGCGGCCTCGACTAGACCTTCTCGTCATCTCTTCGCACCACCCCCTCTAGGAGCTGCACCCCCATGCGCATCGGAATCCTCGGCCTCGGCCGCATCGGCGCCTTCCACGCCGAGACCCTCTCCGGACTCGACGCCGTCGACTCCCTCGTCCTCACCGACCCGTTCGCCGATGCCGCGAAGGCCGCCGCCGAGAAGTTCGGCGGGGAGGTCGTCGACTCGCCCGAGGCGCTGCTCGCGGCGGGCGTGGACGGCATCGTCGTGGCCGCCGCGACCGACGCGCACCCGGCGCTGATCCGCGCGGGCGTCGAGGCGGGCATCCCCGTCTTCTGCGAGAAGCCGGTCGCGAAGACGATGGCCGAGGGGGTCGAGGTCCTCAAGGCCGTCCAGGGCAGCGGCGTACCCATCCAGATCGGTTACAACCGCCGTTTCGACGCCGGTTTCGTCGCGGCGCGCGCGGCCGTCCAGACCGGTGAACTCGGCACCCTGCACACGGTCCGCTCCACGACCCTCGACCCGGCCCCGCCGCCCGCCGCGTACGTCGCCGGGTCCGGCGGCATCTTCCGCGACTGCTCCGTCCACGACTTCGACATCATCCGCTGGGTGACCGGCCGCGAGGTCACCGAGGTCTACGCCGTCGGCGGCAACCGGGGCGCCGACTACATCAAGGCCGCGGGCGACGCCGACACCACCGGCGCCGTCCTGACCCTCGACGACGGCACCATCGCCGTCGTCTCCAACTCCCGCCACAACGGCCGCGGTTACGACGTCCGCATGGAGATCCACGGCTTCACCGACTCCATCGCGGTCGGCCTGGAGGACAAGCTCCCCCTCCGCTCCGTGGAACCCGGCGTCACCTTCCCCGCCGGCACCCCGCACGACTTCTTCATGGACCGCTTCACCGCGGCCTACCGCGCCGAACTCACCGCCTTCACCGAGGTCGTTGCGGGCACCCGCCCCTCCCCCTGCACCATCGAGGACGCCCTGGAAGCGGGCTGGATCGCGGACGCCTGCACGCTGTCCCTGCACGAGCACCGCCCGGTGACGATCGCGGAGGTACGGGGGGCCTGAGGCGCGACGCGAGGTGCCGTACGACGGGGTGGTGGTCGTACGGCACGCCCTCCGCGCGGGACGCGGCGGGACTGCGGACGCCCCCGCCTCTGGACGCTCCCGCGTCCTCTGCCATCCTCACTCCATGCCCACCCCCATCACCCCCGCCCGCCTCACCGACCTCCAGGAAGCCCTCGCCGACCACCCCCGCTACTGGGGCGAGCGCGACCTCCGCGCGCTCCATCTCCGCGCCCTCGTCCAGGAGTTCCCCGAGACCTGCCTCGTGGCCCGCGCGGCGAACGGCATCCACGGCTACCTGCTCGGCTTCGTCACGCCGACGGGCACCGGGTACGTGCACATCGTCGCCGTGCGGGACGACGCGAGGGGGACGGGGCTGGGGCGGGCGCTGTACGGGGCGTTCGGCGAGGCGGCTCGGGCGCGAGGCGCCGTGCGACTGAAGGCGATCACCCGTACGGGGAACGCGGGGTCGATCGCGTTCCACCGGGCGCTGGGGTTCGAGGTGGCGGTGGTCGAGGACTACAACGGCCCCGGCGAGCCCATGGCCGTGTTCACGCGCCCGCTCTCCTGACCCCGTCAGTTCCGCACCCGCACATGCAGATGCCCGTCCAGCGGATACGCCGGCGGCAGCGCGGGCAGCGTCGCTTCGAGACCGTACCCGCATTTGACCGCGACCCGGCAGGACGCCGCGTTGTCCAGCTGGTGGATCAACTCCAGGCGCTCCAGGGAGCCGTAGCGGGAGAAGGCCCACTCCGTGAGGGCCAGCAGGGCGTTCGGGGCGACGCCCCGCCCCCGGGCCTCGGCGGCCGTCCAGTAGCCGACTTCGGCGACCGCGACCGCCGTACGTTTCAGGACCACGTGTCCGAGGAGTCCGTCCCCCTCCCCCACGACGGCGAAGGCGAGGCGCCGGCCGCTCTCCCGCCCCTGTCGCTGTTCGTCGATCCACCGCTCGGCGTCGGCCTCGGTGTCGACGGCCAGGCTCGTCCAGTGGCGCAGGGCGGGGTCCTGGGCCGCGGCCAGCAGAGCCGGGGCGTCGGACGGCTGCCAGGGCCGCAGCGACAACGCGGAAGCCGGCTGCGGAGAGCCGGCTTCCAGCGGTATGACGATCTTGTCCATGGCGGCAGGGTAAGTCACCCGGCCGCGCTCACGACCTCTCCCCCACACTGTCCGGCAGCTCGTCCACGTCCACGCCCCGGACCTGCGCCAACTCGTGCTTGAGCGCGGCGAGTTCGGCCCCGCCGGCCATGTGGTTGGTCAGCTCCTCAAGGCTGACCTCGCTCCGTGCGGCGCTCAACTCCAGGGTTCCCAGGCGCAGGACGCTGAAGTGGTCGCCGACCATGTAGGCGTGGTGGGGGTTGTGGGTGATGAAGATGACCCCGAGCCCCCGGTCCCGGGCGGCGGCGATGTACTTGAGCACCACGCCGGACTGCTTGACCCCGAGCGCGGCGGTCGGCTCGTCCAGGATCAGCACCCGGGCCCCGAAGTACACGGCCCGCGCGATGGCGACGCACTGCCGCTGGCCGCCCGACAGCGTACCGATGGGCTGTTCGAGGTCGTCGAGGACGATCCCCATGTTGCGCAGCTCTTCGTCGGCGGTCCTCTTCATCCGCTCGATGTCCAGCCGCCGTACCGGCCAAGGGCCTTTGGTCATCTCGGACCCGAGGAAGAAGTTCCGCCACACCGGCATCAGCGGCACGGTGGCGAGGTCCTGGTAGACGGTGGCGATCCCGCGCGCGAGCGCGTCGCGGGGGGTCGAGAACCGCACCGCCTCCCCGTCGACGAGGAACTCCCCCTCCGTGTGCTGGTGGAGCCCGGAGATGATCTTGATGAGGGTGGACTTGCCGGCCCCGTTGTCCCCGAGGACGCAGGTCACCTTGCCGGGGTGCACGGCGAGGGAGACCCCGTGCAGCGCACGGATGTTGCCGTACGCCTTGCCCGCGCCGCGCAGTTCGACGATCGCGGCGTTCCCGGGGGGCGTGTCCTGGAGGGTCGCCCCGTGTGTTCCTTCGGTCGTCATGGAAGTCACCTCCGGGTGGCCGTGCGCTGGATCCACAGGTTGATGAGGACGGCGCCGAGGAGCATGACGCCGAGGAACGCCTTGAACCAGTCGGGGTTCCAGCCGGCGTAGACGATGCCCTGCTGGACCATGCCGAACATGAAGGCGCCGAAGACCGGGCCGATGGCCGAGCCGGAACCGCCGGTGAGCAGACAGCCGCCGATGACGGCCGCCGCGATGTAGATCAGCTCCTGCCCGACGCCCTCACCGGACTGCACGGTGTTGAAGGAGAACAGGTTGTGCATGCCGATGAACCAGGCGCCGAACCCGACGGCCATGAACAGGGTGATCTTCGTGAAGTTCACGGGTACGCCGACGGCGCGGGCGGACTCCTTGTTGCCGCCGACGGCGAAGACCCAGTTCCCGAACTTGGTGCGCAGCAGCACCCAGGTGGCCAGGGCGGCGAACACGACCCACCACACGACCGTGATCTTCACCTGGACGCCGCCGACGCCGAAGGACGACGCGAAGACCTTGCGGGCCTGGTCGAAGCCGTCCATGTCGCTGATGTCGTCGGTCGCGACGTTGTCGGTGACCAGCTTCGTCACCGCGAGGTTGACGCCCTGGAGGATCAGGAACGTCCCCAGGGTCACCAGGAAGCTGGGCAGTCCGGTCTTCACGACCATCCAGCCGTTGAAGAACCCGACCGCGAGGGAGACGATCAGCGCGACGACCACACCGGCCCACACGTTCATGGTGAGCTGGTAGCTGAGCATGGACGCGGTGAGCGCGGAGGAGATGACCGCGACGCCGGACGAGAGGTCGAACTCGCCGCCGATCATCAGCAGCGCGACCGGCAGGGCCATGATCCCGATGGTCGACGACTGGTAGAGGACCGTCGCCATCGAGCCGCCGTCACGCAGCGTGGGCGCCGCGATCAGGAAGAAGACGAACACCGCCGCCGCGCCGAGGAACACCCCGACCTCGGGACGCGCCAGCACCCGTACGACAACCGGGCGTTCGGATGTGCGGCCGTCTTTCACGGGCGCGAGTTGGGCGGTGCTCATCACCGCGTCCCCTTCGCCGCGTACTCGGCGACCTTGTCGACGTTGGTCTTGTCGACGAAGGCGGGACCGGTCAGCACGGCCTGCTCGCCGCCGCCGCTGGAGTTGCCGTTGTTCTTGTAGAGCCACAGTCCGTCGATGGCCAGGTAGCCCTGGAGGTAGGGCTGTTGGTCGACGGCGAACTCGATGGTGCCGGCCTGGACCGCCTTGACGAGGTCCTTGTTGAGGTCGAAGGTCGCGACCTTCGCCTTGGACCCGGCCTCGGAGACCGACTTGACGGCGGCCAGCGCGAAGGGCGCACCGAGGGTGACGACGTGGTCGACGGCGCTGTCCTGGCGGAGCTTGGCGGTGATGGTCGACTGGACGGACGGCATGTCGGTGCCGTTGACGTTGAGGATCTCGGTGGTGCCCTTGAACGTCTTCTTGAGGCCGTCGCAGCGCTGGGTGAGGCCGACGTTGCCCTGTTCGTGGACGACGCAGACGACCCGCTTGGCGCCGTCGGTGTTGAGGCGGCTGCCGAACGCCTCGCCGGCGACGGACTCGTCCTGCCCGAAGAATTCGAGGAGGCCGAGGTTCTTCCAGTCGCTGAGGCCGGAGTTGAGGCCGACGACGGGTATCCCGGCGGCCTTCGCCTTGGCGATGACGGTCTTCAGCGCGTCGGGCTTGGCCAGCGTGACGGCGATGCCGTCGACCTTCTGGTCGATGCCGTTCTGGACCAGGTTGGCCTGGTTGCCGGCGATCGGGTCGTGGGAGTAGACCAGCTCGATGTTGTCCTTCTGGGCCGCGGCCTCGGCGCCCTTGCGGACGGTGTCCCAGAAGGTGTCCCCGGGGGGAGCGTGGGTGACGAGGGCGACCTTCATCCGCGCGGTGGTGGCCTTGCCGGCGGAGGCGCCGGACGAGGCGTCCTCCTCGGCCTTCTTGCCACCGGAACCGCTGGAGCACCCCGCGACGGTCAGGGCCGCCGCGGCGGCGAGGGCCACGAGCGGGACGATTCTGCGGGAGCGGGCTGGCGTTGCACTGTCCATCTTTCCGGCACCTCACTGTGCGGGACGCTGCGCTGTTGGGACGGGATCAAATCCCTTGCCGAACCCGGTGTCAATAGTTTGTTAAGACATCATTTCAGTAACAGGTCCGAATGTAAGAACAAATCATTGACAGGGGTGACCGCGGAGACCTACACCTGAGGAACGCACACTCCGGAGCCGATCTCTACCCCCGAGGAGGTGCCTCGCATGCCGAAGACCGGCGAGCGGGCCCGTACCGTGTCCGCCTCCGCGCTGGACGCGGTGCACTTCGCGCTGGACCGGGGCAGCCCGGTCCCGCTGTACTACCAGCTCGCCCAGCAGCTGGAGTCGGCGATCGAGCACGGCGCGCTCGCCCCCGGCAACCTCCTCGGCAACGAGATCGACCTCTCCAACCGCCTCGGCCTCTCCCGCCCCACGGTCCGCCAGGCCATCCAGTCGCTCGTCGACAAGGGGCTCCTGGTGCGCCGCAGAGGCGTCGGTACGCAGGTCGTGCACAGCCAGGTGAAGCGCCCCCTCGAACTCAGCAGCCTGTACGACGACCTCGCCGCGGCGGGCCAGGGCCCCACCACCGTCGTCGTCCGCAACGAGACCCTCCCGGCCCCCGCCGACGTCGCCGCCGCCCTCGCCGTCCCCGAGGGCAGCGAGGTCATCCACATCGAACGCCTCCGCGCGACCCACGGCCAGCCGGTGGCCTACCTCTCCAACTACCTCCCCCAAAGCCTCCTCGACCTCTCCACCCCCCACCTCGAAGCCACCGGCCTCTACACCATGTTCCGCACAGCCGGCATCGCCCTCCACAGCGCCCACCAGACGATCGGCGCCCGCGCGGCGACCCCGGAGGAGGCGACCCTCCTCGACGAATCCCCGGGCGCCGCACTACTGACGATGCAGCGCACGGCGTACGACGACACGGGCCGGGCGGTGGAGTACGGGACGCACATCTACCGTGCGTCCCGGTACGCCTTCGACTTCCAGCTGCTCGTAAGGGCGTAGCCGGACAGCCGACGACGGCGACGCGCCAAGTCTTTTAGGGGCGCGGGGCTGTATCGATTTGCGGCTACCGCCGCGCGGGCGCGACCAGCCACGAAGCACCCGCACCCGCAACACGACCTATCGCGGCGCCATCCTCAACGCCCCGTCCATCCTGATCGTCTCCCCGTTCAGGTAGTCGTGGTCCACGATCATCCGCGCCAGCTTCGCGTACTCCTCCGGCGAGGCGAACCGGTGCGGGAACGGCACCCCGGCCGCGAGCGACGTACGGAACTCCTCGGAGACCGTGCCCATCATCGGCGTGTCGACGATGCCCGGCGCGATCGTGCACACCCGGATCCCGTACTGCGCGAGGTCCCGGGCGGCGGGCAGGGTGAGCCCGACGACGCCCCCCTTGGACGACGCGTACGCGGCCTGCCCGACCTGCCCGTCGTACGCGGCGATGGACGCGGTGTTGACGATGACCCCGCGCTGCCCGTCGGCGTCCGCCTCGGTCTGCGCGATGGCCTCGGAGGCGAGCGCGAGCACGTTGAAGGTCCCCACCAAGTTGATCTGGATCACCTTCGCGTACAGCGCGAGATCGTGGACCCCCTTCCTGCCCAGGATCCGCATCGACGGCCCGATCCCGGCGCAGTTGACGACGGTCCGCAGCGGCAGCCCCGCCCCGGACGCGGCGGCGACGGCGGCGGCCACCTGCTCGGGGTCGGTGACGTCGGCGGGGACGTACGTCACCCCGGCCACCTCGGGCGCTCCGTCGATCGCGGGCTTCAGGTCGACGGCGAACACCTGCGCCCCGGCCCCGGCGAACGCCTTCGCGGTGGCGGCACCGAGTCCGGACGCCCCGCCCGTGACGAGCGCGGCGGTGTCGGCGAGCTGCATTCTCACTCCTTGCCGAGGACGGTGAGCGCACCGCCCTCGCTCCGGTCGAGCGCACGTGAGATCACCATGCGCTGGATCTGGTTGGTTCCTTCGAAGATCTGCATGACCTTGGCCTCGCGCATGTACCGCTCGACGGGGAAGTCCCGCGTGTAGCCGTACCCGCCGAGGACCTGGACCGCGTCGGTGGTCACCTTCATCGCGTTGTCGGTGGCGACGAGCTTGGCGACGGACGCCTCGCTGGTGAACGGCAGCCCTTGGTCCTTGAGGCGCGCGGCGGCCAGCGTCGTCGCGCGCGCGGACTCGACGGCGGCCCCCATGTCCGCGAGGACGAACGCGAGCCCCTGGTGCTCGATGATGGGCTTGCCGAACGTCTCGCGCTCGCGCGCGTACCGCACGGCGTGGTCGAGGGCCCCCTGCGCGAGGCCGGTGGCGACGGCGGCGATCCCGAGGCGTCCGCAGTCCAGCGAGGCGAGCGCGATCCGCAACCCCTGCCCCTCCTCCCCGATCCGCCGCGCGACCGGTACGCGCACGCCGTCGAACCGCATCGTCGCGGTCGCGGAACCGGTCAGCCCCATCTTGCGCTCCGGCGGATCGGCGCTCAGCCCCGGGGTGCCGGCCGGGACGAGGAAGCAGGAGATGCCGTGCGTGCGGTCCTCGGACGTGCGCGCCATGACGGTGTAGAAATCGGCGTAACCGCCGTGCGTGGTCCAGGCCTTGGCGCCGTCGATGACGTACTCGTCGCCCTCGCGCACCGCGCGTGTGCGCATCGCCGCCGGGTCGGAGCCCGCGTGCGGCTCGGAGAGGCAGTACGCGCCCAGCAGCTCCCCGCCGAGCAGCTCCGGCAGCCACTCGGCGCGCTGCCCGGCCGTCCCGAACCGGGCCAGCGGGAAGCAGGACAGGGCGTGCACGGAGATCCCGACGGCGACGCTCGACCAGACGGCGGCGACCTCTTCGAGGACCTGGAGGTACACCTCGTACGGCTGGCCCGCCCCGCCGTCCTCCTCGGCGAACGGCAGCCCGAGCAGCCCGCTGCGGCCGAGCGTGCGGAACACGTCCCTCGGGAACTCCGCCTCCGCCTCCGCGTCGGCGACACGCGGCGCCAGCTCCTTCGCGGCGAGCAGCCGCGTGAGCCGGACCAGGTCGAGGGCTTCCTCGGTGGGCAGGGCGCGAGTGGCGGGCACGAGGGCCTCCCCGGGACGAAAACGATACTGGAACGAGTACCTGCGTATCATTCAGAGTACGCCAGCGGGGCCGAGGGCAACAGTGCTCCAGCCCTTCCGGCAAAGATCAGGTAATACGCCCAACGCCTCGCGCCCCCACGCGCGCCCGCGAAGACGGCTACGACGACACCGCGTGCACGATCAGCGAAGCGAGCTGCTCGTACGCCTCCGCGTCCGACAGCCCCGTACGCGCCTTCAGCTCGCCCCCCTGGATCTGCCGCATGGTCGCCGCCGCCACCTCCCCGACGAACCCGGCGTGCACATCCCTGAACGCGCCGTGCGCGACCCCGTCGGCGATCAGCTGCCGCACCCGCTCCGACGCCCACCGCGTGTTCGCCTCGTACACCTCGCGGGCGGGCGGGAAGTCGGCGACGTCGTCGACGAACCGCCGCGACAGGGGCCGGAGTTGCTCGGCGACGGCCGTCAGGTACACCCGCACCCGGTCGGCGGGGTCGGCGGTCTGCACGACCCGCTTCTCGACCGCCTCGGCCGCCCCCCGGAAGTAGTGCTTGACGGCCTCGACGACCAACCCCTGCTTGCTGCGCGCCAGTTGGTACAGGGTCGTCTTGGAGCACCGCAGCCGCACCGCGAGATCGTCGAGCGTGAGATCGGCGAACCCCTCCGCCGTGACCAGCGCGACGAGGCGTTCCAGCAGGTCCGCCTGGCGGGCGGTGCGGCGAGCGGAGGGCATGATCCCAGCGTAGTCCAGAAGTGACCGGTCAGTAGGGACCGGACCGGGGGACCGTTTCCGCGCCGCGCACTCCCGAGATCGCGTCCCTGCACGCTCATTGACCCCACCCGTCCACATACTTAACCTTCGTCTCAGGACATAGACAGCGTCGTCTCCTCCACGGACAGGGGAACCGCACATGCCGCTCGTGGTCGTCGGGATCAGCGTCCTGGTCCTCCTGTTCCTCATGACGAGGCTCAAACTCAACGGATTCGCCGCGCTGTTGCTGGTCGCCGTAGGGGTCGCGCTGGTCAGAGGCATCCCCGTCGCGACGATCCCGGACGTCCTCGCGGACGGCCTCGGCGGGCAGATCGGCGACACGATGCTGACGATCGGGCTCGGCGCGATGGTCGGCCGGGTGATGGGCGACTCGGGCGCCGCGCAGCGGATCGCGGGGCGGCTCCTGGAGGTGTGCGGGCCGCGCTGGGTGCAGGTCGCGATGGTGCTGACGGCGATGCTGATCGGCGTCACGATGTTCTACGAGGTCGCGTTCGTCATCATCGTGCCGGTGGCGTTCACGCTGGTGAGGGTGACGGGCGTGAACCTGCTGTGGGTGGGCCTGCCGATGTCGATCGCGCTGTCGACGATGCACAGCTTCCTGCCCCCGCACCCGGGCCCGACGGCGGTCGCCGCGACGTTCCACGCGTCCGTCGGACTCACCCTGTTCTACGGCCTGTTCATCGCCGTCCCGATCGGCGCGGCGATCGCCCTGCTGTGGCCCCGGCTGCCGTTCGTGCGCGCGATGAACCCGACCGTGCCGACGGGCCTGGTCAGCGACAAGGTCTTCGAGGAGGACGAACTCCCGGGCCTCGCCTGGTCGCTCGCGGTCGCCCTGCTGCCGGTCGTGCTCATCGCGGGCGCCGCCGTCACCGACATGGCCACCGACGCGGAATCGGGCCTCGTCCACACGGTCGAGTTCATCGGCTCCGCGCCGGTCGCCCTGCTGCTCACGCTGCTCGTGGCGATCTGGGCGTTCGGGCCGCGCATCGGGCGCAGCCTGGAGGAGGTCAGCGCGTCCTGCCGGGGCGCCGCGCAGGCGATGGCGATGATCCTGCTGGTGATCGGCGCGGGCGGCGCGTTCAAGCAGGTCCTGGTGGAGGGCGGGATATCCGACTACATCAAGGACGCCACCGACGGCTGGTCGATCTCGCCGATCATCCTGGCGTGGCTGGTCGCCGCGATCCTGCGCGTGGCGCTCGGCTCGGCGACGGTCGCCGTCGTCACCGCCTCCGGCGTCGTCCTCCCGCTGGTCGCGGGCAGCGGCGTGCACGCCGAGATCATGGTTCTCGCGGTGTCCTGCGGCTCGATCGCGTTCTCCCATGTGAACGACCCGGGGTTCTGGATGTTCAAGGAGTACTTCAACCTGTCGGTGGTCCAGGCGATCAAGGCGCGGACGACCTACACGACGGTGCTGGCGATCCTGGGTCTGGGAGGAACACTGCTGCTGGAACTCGTCCTGGACACCCTCTGACTCCCTCCGACCCGCTCCGACTCGCGTGAGGAACCCCATGCCCCAGCCCGTCGTCACCCGCTACGCCGTGCACCCTGTCGCGGGCCACGACTCGATGCTCCTCAACCTCTCCGGCGCCCACGCCCCCTTCTTCACCCGCAACGTCCTGGTCGTCGAGGACTCCGCCGGCCGCGTCGGCCTCGGCGAGGTCCCCGGCGGCGAGGCCATCACCCGTACCCTGCGCGACGCCGAACACCTCGTCGTCGGCGCCGGGTTGGGCGACCACAAGCGGGTCCTGCGAGCCGTCTCCGAGACCTTCGCGGGACGCGACGCGCACGGCCGCGGCGAGCAGACCTTCGACCTGCGCACCACCGTCCACGCCGTCACGGCGATCGAGTCGGCGCTCCTCGACCTCCTCGGCCAGCACCTGGAGGTGCCCGCCGCGGCCCTCCTCGGCGACGGCAAGCAGCGCGACGCCGTACGGGTCCTCGGCTACCTCTTCCACATCGGCGACCCGGACCGCACCGACCTGCCGTACGTCCGGGAGAAGGACGCGGACGTCGCGTGGTACCGCGTCCGCCGCGAGGAGGCGCTCACACCGGAGGCGGTCGTGCGGCAGGCGGAGGCGGCGTACGAGCGGTACGGGTTCCGGGACTTCAAGCTCAAGGGGGGTGTGCTGGCGGGCTTTCAGGAGGTCGAGGCCGTACGGGCACTCAAACAGCGGTTCCCCGAGGCGCGGATCACCCTCGACCCCAACGGCGCCTGGTCGCTGGCGGAGGCGGTCGAGCTGTGCCGTCCGCTGCTCGGGACGCTCGCGTACGCCGAGGACCCGTGCGGCGCCGAGGACGGGTTCTCGGGGCGGGAGATCCTCGCGGAGTTCCGCCGGGCCACCGGGCTGCCGACTGCCACCAACATGATCGCCACCGACTGGCGCCAGCTCACCCACGCGCTCGCGCTCGGCTCGGTCGACATCCCGCTGGCCGACCCGCACTTCTGGACGATGTCCGGCTCGGTGCGCGTCGCGCAGCTCTGCAACTCCCTGGGCCTGACCTGGGGTTGCCACTCCAACAACCACTTCGACATCTCGCTGGCGATGATGGCGCACTGCGGCGCCGCCGCGCCCGGCGCGTACAACGCCCTGGACACGCACTGGATCTGGCAGGAGGGCCTGGAGCGCCTCACCGTCCAGCCGCCGCGCATCGTCGCCGGCGAGGTCGCGGTGACGGACGCGCCCGGTCTCGGCGTCACCCTCGACCGGGAGCGCCTCGCCGCCGCCGAGGCGCTGTACGCGGAGCACTCCCTCGCGGGGCGCGACGACGCCGTAGGGATGCGGTACTTGGTTCCGGAGTGGACGTTCGACGCCAAACGCCCCTGCCTGGTGCGGAGTTGACCCCCGGGCTCCGTTCCCGGCGTCCGGGTGCCAAGATGATGTTCCGTAAGTCATCCCGCGCCCGGCTCTGCGCAGCCGACCGCCAGGACGGAGCCCGCCCATGACCGCCCCCGGCCCCACCGAACGCCCGAAGATCGACACGAGCCGTCCGCACCCGGCGCGGATGTACGACTACTTCCTCGGCGGCAAGGACAACTACCCGGTCGACCAGGAGGCCGCGGAACGCTTCATCGCCGCGGCCCCCGAGGTGCGCGTCGCCGTCCGCGCGAACCGCGCCTTCCTGCGGCGGGCCGTGCGGCACGTGGTCGGCGAGGGCGGCATCCGGCAGATCCTGGACATCGGCACGGGCCTGCCCACCGAGCCGAACGTCCACCAGATCGCCCGCGAGATCGCCCCGGAGACCCGGGTCGCGTACGTCGACAACGACCCGATCGTCGGCACCCACTCGATGGCCCTGCTGGACGACGACGAGGGCATCTCCGTCGTCCTCGCGGACCTGCGCGACCCGCGCGCGATCCTCGACCACCCGGACGTCCGCAGGGTCATCGACCTGAACGAGCCGGTGGCCCTCCTGCTGGTCGCCGTCCTGCACTTCATCAAGGACGACGAGGACCCGTCCGCGCTGATGGCGGCCTTCCTGGACGCCCTCCCCGCGGGCTCCTACCTCGTCCTCACCCACGCCACGGTCGACTTCCACGAGGACCGCCGCGCGGACGCCGTCGCCATCTACAAGAACGCCTCCGCGACGATGAACCCCCGCCCGCACGCCCGCGTCCTGGAGTTCTTCGACGGCTTCACCCTCCTCGAACCGGGCCTGGTCACGGTCCCGACCTGGCGCCCCGACGCCACCGACGAGACCCCGGACCCGGACCTGCCGCCGATCGGCTTCTACGGGGGCGTGGGACGCAAGGACGCCTGAGTGCTCACCACGCCCCCCGCCCCACCAGGTCGAGCACGAGCGCGGCGATGTTCCACGCGTCGTCCTCGCCCCGGTGGTGGCGTCCCTCCAGCGGCAGTCCGGCGAGCTGGAGGGCCCGCGCCATGCCGGGTTTCCCGCGCAGCCCGTACGCCTCGGTGAACACGGCCTTCGCGTTGGTGTGGGTGCGCTCGGCCGAGTAGCCGAACGGGTAGGCCACCCCGTCGGCCTGGCTCTGCCGAGCGAACTGCCGCCGGTCGTACTCGCCCCAGCTCGCCCACGGCCGCACCCCCGCGCCGTACTCCTCGACGAGCACCCGGCACGCCTCCGGGAAGGACACCCCCCGCGCCGCCTCGGCCTGCGTCAGCCCGGTCAGCTCCGTGCAGAAGGCACTCACCCGGGACCGGGTGGGCCGGACCAGGATGCGGTGCCGGGACACCCGGGTCCGGGCCGTGAGGTCCACGACGGTCAGCCCGATCTCGATGATCTCGTTCACGGAACCGGGCGGCGGCTGCCCGTCCCAGCAGGTGGCTTCCAAGTCGATGACGTTGAGGAGGGCGGATTCGGGGCGCATGGGCCGAGGGTAGGGATGCCGGCCAGGGCCCGGCACCCCGTTTTCCCGGCCGCGCCGACGCCCTGTCGCCGTGTGTACAGCCCCCTCCCCCGGGTACTCGCCCCTCCCCGAGGAGGCCGATCATGCTGGACCACTCCCACGCACCCGTACTCGAAGCACTCGCGGCGCGGCGGCACGCGCTGTCGTTCACGCCACCGGGGCACCGGCAGGGCCGGGGGGCCGATCCGCGGGTACGGGCCGTACTGGGCGACGCCGTCTTCCGCTCCGACGTCCTCGCGACCGGCGGTCTCGACGACAGGGCCGCTTCCCACCGCGTCCTGGAGCGGGCGCAGGAGCTGATGGCGGACGCCGTCGGTGCCGAGCACACCTTCTTCTCGACCTGTGGCAGCTCCCTGTCCGTGAAGGCGGCGATGCTCGCGGTCGCGGGCCCGCACGAGGAGCTGCTGATCGGGCGGGACGCGCACAAGTCGGTGGTTTCGGGGCTGGTCCTCGCGGGCATCCGGCCGGTCTGGGTGGACCCCCGCTGGGACGCGGCCCGGCATCTGGCCCACCCGCCCGACGCGGACGCCTTCGAGGCCGCGTTCTCCGCGCACCCGTCCGCGCGGGGCGCGCTCGTGACCTCGCCCACCCCGTACGGCACCTGCGCTGACCTCGCCACGATCGCCGGCGTCTGCCACCGGCGGGGGCTGCCGCTGATCGTCGACGAGGCGTGGGGCGCGCACCTCCCCTTCCACCCCGACCTGCCCACGTGGGCGATGGACGCGGGCGCGGACATCTGCGTCACCTCCGTCCACAAGGCGGGCTCCGGCCTGGAACAGGGCTCCGTCTTCCACCTCCAGGGCCCGCGCCTCGACCCGCGCACCCTCGCCAACCGCGCCGACCTCCTCGGCACGACCAGCCCCTCGGTCCTCATCCACGCCGCCCTCGACGGCTGGCGCCGCCAGATGGTGGAACACGGCAAGGAGCTGTACGACGAGACCCTCGCCCTCGCCCACCGGACCCGTGCCCGTATCGGCTCCACACCGGGCCTGCGCGTGGAGGGGCGGGCCGAGTTCTGCGGACCGGGCCGAGCCGCCGACCTCGATCCCCTCCAGATCGTCGTCGACCTCACGGACCTGGGGACGAGCGGCTACCGTGCCGCCGACTGGCTGCGCGCCCACCACTCCATCGACGTCCACCTCGCCGACCACCGCCGTGTCACCGCGCAGCTCACCCACGCCGACACCGCGACGACAGCGGGCACGCTGCTCACCGCACTGACCGCCCTCACCCACGCCCCCGACCTCCCCGCCCCCTCCCCCATCGCCCTCCCCTCCCCCGCCGACCTCCGCCTCGACCAAGCGCTCCTCCCCCGCGACGCCTTCTTCGGCCCCACCGAGGACATCCCCCTCACCGAAGCCCACGGCCGCATCGCGGCGGAAATGCTCACCCCCTACCCACCCGGAATCCCCGCGGCCCTCCCCGGCGAACGCCTCGGCCCCGGCGTCCTGGAGTACCTGCGCACCGGCATCACAGCAGGAATGGTGATCCCGGACGCAGCGGACCCGAACCTGCGAACGGTACGGGTGAGCACCGAACACTAGGACCGCTCCCCCAGGCGGCACGGCATCGGACGGCCAGGAGCCAAAGGCATCCGCCATGGCCCGGCCGACGGCTGCCGTGCCGGGAAGTGGCCCGGTAGCGTGGTGAGCGATCGACTGCTGATGAGGAGGCGGGTAGTGGTGCCCCTGCCTGTGCGGCGCCCGCACCCCGGCAATCTACGGAAGGCCGCCGAGCGGATCGAGGCGTCCACCGGACTCCGGGTCGAGATCATCGGAGGCAGCCTCGTGATGTCCCCCACCCCGCGCGGCAAGCACGCGGGCACTGTCCGTCGGCTCCGCGTGCAGATCGAATCCCGGTTGCCCGCCGGCCTCGCCCCGTACCAGATGTCCTCGATCGCCATGCCTGAGGACCCGGACGACTACGCCACACCCGACCTGACGGTCCTCCCGGTGGAGTGGGACGAGGACGACTCCTGGCTCGCCGACCCCGCTGATGTCGGTCTCGCGGTCGAGGTGATCTCACAGTCCGAGAAGGCGAAGGACATCACCGACAAGAACGGCTGGTACGCCCGCGCCGGAGTCGCCGTGCTTCTGGTCCTGGATCCCCGTACCGGGCGCTGGACTCTGCACACCCGGCCCAAGGACGGGGAGTACCGAGGGCAGGTGCACGGGGTGTACGGGGAGACGGTCGAACTGCCCGCCCCCTTGCCCTCCCCGGTCGACACCGGCGTCCTGCCGCTCTACGGGTCCTGATCGCGGAACCCCCGACCCGCCTCAGCCCCGCCGCCCGGGGCGCCCCCGGTCCGCGTACCGCGTGGTCGCTGAGCCCGGACGGGGCAGGGAGCCGGCGCGCATGACGGTCTGCGCGGTGTCGGTCAGGCCCTGGTCCGGCGGGTGCGGTGCATGGCCCAGGCCAGGAGCGCGGCGGAGGTGAGTGTGAGGGCGGTTCCGGAGAGGGTGGCCGCCTCGTGGAACTGGCCGGTCTGGGTCGGGGTCCAGTGCCCGGCGGTGACGTTCCCGGCGAAGACCGCGGCGAGGACGGTGCCGACCGTGGCGACCCCGGCGGCGGCGGTGACCTCAGCGGCCGTGTCGATGAGCGCGGCGCCCGTGGACGTGCGGTCGGCGGGAAGGCCGTCGAGGACGTTGACGCCGGCCGCCGCACCGACGACCCGCATCCCGGCGGCGACGAACACCAGCGAGAGCGCCACCCACGGATAGCCGAGCCGCCCGGACAGGGTGTAGAGGGCGAGCCCGGCGACGACGGAGGCGGCGCTGGTCCAGGCGGCCCGGTCGAGGCCGGCCCGCTGGACGAACCGGTGCACGAAAGGGCCCCCGGCGATCAGCACGACGACCTGCGGCGCCATCCCGAGCGAGGCCAGCGTGGGCGACCACCCCCGGTCGAGCTGCAACTGGAGCGTGACCAGGTAGGCCAGCCCGGCGTTCGCGAGCCCGGCAGCCGCCTTGTACGCCAGCCCGCCGGACACCCGGGGCCGGGCGACGAGCGAGAGGTCGAGCAGCGGATGCGCATGGGACCGCTGCCGCCTCACGAACAGGAACCCGGCGACGAGGGCCCCGCCGGCCGCACCCCACGGCGCCCACCCCCCGGCACCGGACTCCACGAACAGACTGGGCGCGACCAGCACCAGCACGAGCGCGACCGTACCGAGCGCCCCGCCCGCCAGATCCGCGGGCGCCCGATGCGACTCCCCGGGATCGTCGACCGGCACCCCGGCCCGGATCCCGACGATCGCGAGCACCACGATCGGCACGTTCGCCAGCAGCAGCACCTGCCACGGAGCGAAGGACAGCACGATCCCCCCGACGGTCGGCCCGATCGCGAGCCCCACCATCCCGACGGTCGAGATCAGCGTGATCGCCCGGACCCGCAGCCCCTCGTCCTCGAACAGCCGGAAGGCCATCGCCATGGTCCCCGGCGTGGTCATCGCGGCGGCGACCCCCATCACCGCGCGGACGGCGATCAGCTCGCCGGTGCTGGTGACGGCGGCCGTCGCGAGGCAGGCGACGCCGAGCAGCACGAGCCCCGCGACCATCACGCGCCGCCGCCCGAGCCGGTCGGCGAGGGCGCCGCACACGAGCATGAGCCCGCCGAAGACGACGGAGTAGGCGTTCGTGACCCATTGCAGGGCGACGGTCGGGGCGCCCAGTTCGCGGCCGATGGTGGGCAGGGCGACGGTGAGGACGGTGTTGCTCATCATCTCGAACAGGAAGACGGCCGAGAGGCCGACGAGGGCGAGGCGGGCCTCGCGCAGGGAGCGGAAGGTGGGCTCCCGGGCGGTGGTGGTCATGGGACTCCTCGGAGCAGAACGAACGACGTTCTTCACACGAACAGCGTTCTTGACACGAACGTCGTTCTTCATGCGAACGACGTTCTGTTGACGAACACTGTTCTAGACAGGGAACGGCGTTCGAGTCAAGCTATGCTGACCCCGTGACGAACAAGAGCGCCGGAAACCGCGACGACTGGGCCGCGAAGATCGCCGCCCTCGACAAGCCGGACCAGCCGCCCGGAAAACCCCCGATCACCGTCGCCCGGATCATGGCCGAGGCGTTCCGCCTCATCGAGACCGACGGCTTCGAGGCCCTGACGATGCGCAAGGTCGCCGCGGCCCTCCAGACCGGCCCGGCCTCGCTGTACGCCCACGTACGCAACAAGGCCGAACTGGACGAACTCCTGATCAGCGAGGTCTGCGCCAGGATCCCCGTACCCCGGCCGGACCCGGCCCGCTGGACCGAGCAGATGCTGGAGGTCTGCCGGGCCCTGCGCGACGAGTACCTCCGCTACCCGGGGATCTCCCGCGCCGCCCTGGCCGCCGCCCCCGACAGCCTGGACGCGCTGCGCCTGAGCGAGGGCATGCTGACGATCCTGCTGGCCGCCGGAGTACCCGCCCGGTCCGCGGCGTGGGCGATCGACGCCGCGTTCCTCTACGTCTCGGCGTACTGCTTCGAGGTCTCCCTGCGCCACGACCCCGCCACCGGCACCGACCAGCGCGTCCTGAACCGCGCCGCCCTGGCCGAGCGCTACCGTATGCTCCCCGCCGACCGCTTCCCCAACACCGTCGCCCACATCACCGAACTGACCTCGGGCGAGGGCCACGACCGCTTCGAGTTCACCCTGAGGGCCCTGCTCGGAGGACTCGCCCCGGAGCGGCCCTGACCCACCGCCCTCAGCCCCGGCCGAGCCGGAACCCGGTGACCGTCTTGGGGTGCAGCCGCAGCAGCGTGTCGTGCGGCCCGTGCGCCCAGCCCGCGAGGGTACGGCGATAGTGCGCGGCCTCGTCGACGTCCGTGACGATCTCGACGGGCCCGTCGACGGTGACGCTCCACCCGGTGCCGTGGACGACCCGGATCTCGTCCGCGTGATAGGCGGCGGCCCCCGGAATCGCCGCCGCCGCCACCGGCGTACGGATCACCAGGCGCCCGTACTCCCACACGTGCCGGGCGGGCCGTACGGCGGTCGTCTCGCGCAGCGGGTACACGAGCCGCCCCAGAGTGGTGCCTTCGAGGAGCCACAGGGCCTCGGCGCCGGAGAGTTCGGTCATACGGGGTGCGGTCATCGGCGGGCTTCCTCGTCGCGCGTACCAGACGTCGGGGCGGGCAGGACACCGGTCCGTACGAGGTGGGTGCGGGCGGCGTGGATCGCCTCGGGGGTGCTGGGGTGGTCGCGTGCGGGGTCGAGGGCGCCCACGGACTCCAGGACCTGGCGCTGGCCGGGCCGTACGCCGGAGGTGTGGACGGCGATGCCGCGCCGGCGCAGCTTGTCGACGGCGTCCTTGAGGACGAGCGCGCCGGTGGCGTCCATGGTGGTCACCCGGGACATGCGCAGGACGACGACGCGGACGTCGGCGACCTCGGTGAGTTCCAGCAGGAAGCGGTGGGCGGCGGCGAAGAAGAGGGGCCCGTCGATGCGGTAGGCGACGATGTGCTCGGCGAGCAGGGCGTGTTCCTCGGCGGTGTGGTCGCCCCGGTCGAGGGGGACCTCGTCGAGGCGGGCCTGGAGGGCGACGGCGCGCAGGGCGAGGGCGCCCGCGACGGCGAGGCCGATGACGACGGCGTACACGAGGTCGAGGGCGAGGGTGGCGGCGGCGGTCAGGACGAGTATCGCGGCGTCGGAGCGGGTCGCCCGGGCCATCGCCTTGAGGGAGCCGACCTCGACCATGCGGATCGCGGTCGCCAGCAGGACCCCGGCGAGGGCCGCGAGCGGGATCCTGGAGACGAGGGGTGCGGCGGCGAGGACGATGAGCGCGAGGACGGCCGCGTGGGTGAGGGCGGCGAGCCGGGAGGCGGCGCCGGTGCGGACGTTGACGGCCGTGCGGGCGATGGCCCCGGTCGCGGGGACGCCGCCGAACAGCGGGGCGGCGATGTTCGCGAGGCCCTGGCCGAACAGCTCCCGGTCCGGGTCGTGCTGCTGGCCCACGGTCATGCCGTCCGCGACGGACGCCGACAGCAGCGACTCCAGCGCGGCCAGCGCCGCGACCGCGACGGCCGGGGCGAGCAGGGTGCCGAGCGCGCCGGGGTCGAGGAACGCCAGCGACGGCGCGGGGAGCCCGGCGGGCAGGTCGCCGATCGGCCGCGCCGCGTCGAGGTGGGCGAGTTGGGCGACGGCGGTCGCGGCGGCGACGGCGAGGAGGGAGAACGGGACGGTGGGCCGCCACCGGGCACCGGCCAGCATCAGGGCGGCGACGGACACGGCGAGGCCCAGGGCGGTCCAGTTCGGGGACTTCGCGAACTCCTCGGCCGCGCGCCAGGCGACGACGAGGACGCGGTCGCCGTCCGGCTTGGGGACACCGAGGGCGTTGGGTATCTGCTGGAGGCCGATCACGCAGGCGATGCCGAGGGTGAACCCCTCGACCACGGGCGCGGGGATGTACCGCATGTACCGGCCCGCCCGCAGCCCCGCCAGCACGACCAGCATCACGCCGGCCATCAGCCCGACCGTGAGGACGCCGCCCGGCCCGTACGCGCCGACGATCGGCACCAGCACGACCGTCATCGCGCCGGTCGGGCCCGACACCTGGAGGTTCGAGCCGCCGAACACCGCGGCCAGCGTGCCCGCGACGACCGCCGTCGCGAGCCCCGCCTCGGCGCCGAGCCCGGAGGAGACGCCGAACCCGAGGGCGAGGGGCAGGGCGACGACGGCGACGGTCAGCCCGGCGAGAAGGTCACGGCGCGGGTCGCGGCGTATCTGCTCCAGGTCCGTACGCGAGGGCAGCAGTGCGGCGAGCCGTGCGAGGGCTCCCCGGTACAGCGGTGCGGACACAGGCGCCTTCCCCTGATCGGTGCCCCGGCGGCGTTCGGACGCGAAGACGCTGTGCTCGCGGCAACCTGCGAGCACAGCGCATACAGCATCTAACGACTTGCGAAATTTAGCAATTCCGCATCATAGGTACGCCGGGGCCCGCCAGGGCCGGTCCCTAGGCCTTGCGCACCACGCTCGACTTCAGCTGCATCGCCCCGAACCCGTCGATCCGGCAGTCGATGTCGTGTCCGTCCACGCCGTCCACCAGCCGGATCCCGCGCACCTTGGTCCCGGCCTTGATCCCCGAGGGGCTCCCCTTCACCTTCAGCGCCTTCACCACCACGACGGCGTCCCCGTCCCGCAGCACGTTCCCGACGGAGTCCTTGACGACCCGCTCACTCTCCGCGGCGACGGCGGGCGCCTCGCCGGGCACCCACTCGTGCCCGCACTCCGGGCACACGATCAGGGCGTTCATCTCGTAGGTGTACTCGCACGAGCACGTCGGACAGGGGGGAGGATTCTCGTTCATCCGGGGAGCCTATCCGGACACCTGTGGCTGTCTGTGCGCCGAAGGCTCTTCGCGGGGTGGTGCCGTCGAGGCGCGGATCACGAGTTCGGTGGCGAGTTCGACGTGGTGGGACTCGACCTTCTCCCCGTTGGCCAGCCGAAGGACGGTGCGCAGGGCGGCGCCGCCCATCTCCCGCAGCGGCTGGCGCACCGTGGTCAGCGGCGGCGAGGCCATCTGGGCGATGCTCGTGTCGTCGAAGCCGACCACGCTCAGGTCCTCGGGGACGCGCAGGCCCCGGGTGCGGGCGGCCTCGATGACTCCGACGGCGATCTCGTCGTTGCCCGCGAAGACCGCCGTCGGCGGCTCCCGCAGGCCCAGGAGCGCGGTGGCGCCGAGCAGCCCGGCCTCGTACGTGAACTCTCCGGGCCGGACGTAGGCGTCGGGTACCCGCACTCCCTCCTCCTCCATGGCGGCGCGGTAGCCGTGCACGCGCGCCTGGTTGGACACGGCCATGGCCGGTCCGCCGACGTAGGCGACGCGGCGGTGCCCCAGGGAGAGCAGGTGCCGGGTCGCGGCCAGGCCGCCGCCGAAGTTGGTCGACCCGACGCTGTGGACGCGGCTGTCCGGCAGGTGCAGGGGGTCCAGCACGACCAACGGCAGCCCGAACCGGGCCAGTTCGTTCAGGTGCGCCGCGGTGTACACGCTGGTGACCGCGATGACGGCACGGCGCCCGGCGGAGACCAGGTCCCGGGCCCAGTGCGGGGCATGGGACGCCTTGCTGATCACCACCGAGGCCCCCGATGCGGCGGCGGAGTCGATGATGCCTTCGAGGGTCTCGGCCACGTACGACTTGAGGCCGCCCTGGAACTGCACCTCGACGGTCGGGGTCTCGACGGCCTCGGTGTGGCGGAACACGGGCGCGAGGTAGTCGTGCTGACGCAGCAGTTCCTGCACCCGGCTGCGAGTGTGCGGCGCCACGTCACCGCGGCCGTTGACCACTTTGGACACGGTCGCGACGGAGACTCCCGCCGCCTGGGCGATGTCGGCCAAGGTGGTGCGCCTGGCGTTCGGACGCATCGGTTCCTCCCAGCTGTACGTCCAGCGACCCTGTCCCTGACCAGTCGTTTTCGAAATCGTTTCGGTCCTGTCGGGGTTCCTTGAGGGGCTTTCCCGCCCGATATTACGGGGCTGCCTACATCACGACAACGTGCCTGCACGCACCTTGACAGGGCGTCAGTTCGAAACTTAATTTGCACGAACGGAGCTCGGAGAAGGCTTTTTCGAAAACCTTTCACCAGTGTGGAGATGAATATGGCACTCTCCCGACGTACCCTCCTCGGCTTAGCCGCCGCCGTGCCGGCCTCCGCGGCCCTCGCGGCCTGCGGCTCGTCCGGCCCCGGCGACGACGCCGGAACGGCCACGTACTGGCACCTGAGCGGCCAGCCTCAGGAAGGCGTCAG
This sequence comes from Streptomyces niveiscabiei, assembly GCF_033794345.1. Lineage (NCBI taxonomy): Bacteria > Bacillati > Actinomycetota > Actinomycetes > Kitasatosporales > Streptomycetaceae > Streptomyces > Streptomyces niveiscabiei. Next base: position 79,340 of record NZ_JARAYJ010000007.1, on the reverse strand, counting down.
AACCGGCGCGGTCGAGCGGTTCAACAAGGCCAACCCCAAGGGGAAGATCGAAGTCACCACCTTCGAGAACGACGCCTACAAGACAAGGATCAAGACCGCCATCGGCGCCGGGAAGGCGCCCACGATCATCTGGGGGTGGGGCGGCGGCACGCTGCGCTCCTACGTGAAGGCCGGCCAGGTCGACGACCTCACCCCGTGGTTCGCCGAACACCCCGACCTCAAGAACCGGCTCTTCCCGAACTCGTTCGGCCCGGCGACCGTCGACGGCAAGATCTACGCGGTCCCGACCGAGAGCGTGGAGCCGATCGTCCTGTTCTACAACAAGAAGGTCTTCGCCGACGTCGGCGTCCAGCCGCCTCAGTCGTGGGGCGACATCATGGCCCTGGTACCCCGGTTCAACGCGAAGGGCATAGCCCCGTTCGCCCTCGGCGGCCAGTCCCGGTGGACGAACATGATGTGGCTGGAGTTCCTGTTCGACCGCATCGGCGGCCCCGAGGTGTTCCAGGCCGCCTACGACGGCGAGAAGGACGCCTGGTCCCACCCGGCCGCCATCGAGGCGCTGACCAAGGTGCAGGACCTCGTCAAGGCGGGCGGATTCATCAAGGGCTTCTCCTCGATCACCGCGGACTCCAACGCCGACCAGGCGCTGCTGTACACCGGCAGGGCCGCGATGATGCTGCACGGCACCTGGTCGTACGGCATCCAGCAGACCGAGGGCAAGAACTTCGTTTCCAGCGGCGGCCTCGGTTTCATGAACTTCCCGCCCGTCGAAGGCGGCAAGGGCGACCCGAGCAACTCCGTCGGCAACCCGGCCCAGTACCTGTCCATCTCCTCAAAAGCTAGCGCCGAGCAGAAGGAGATCGCCAAGAAGTTCTTCGCCACCGGCGTCCTCACGGACGAGGAGGTGAAGGAGTGGATCGACACCGGGGCGGTGCCGATCCGGAAGGACTCGCAGAAACTGCTGTCCGGCTCCAAGAGCTCCGAGTTCCTGGAGTTCGTGTACGGCATCGCGAGCAACGCGAAGTCGTTCAGCCAGTCCTGGGACCAGGCGCTCAGCCCGACGGCCGCCGAAGCGCTGCTGGACAACATCACCAAGCTGTTCCAACTGTCGATATCGCCGCAGCAGTTCGCCGCCAATCTCAACAAGGTCATCGGCACGTGAGCGCACTCACGAACCCGGCGGGGCGCGAGGGCCGGCGCGGCGTCCTGCCCTGGCTTGCCGTGCCGGCGCTGCTGTTCTTCGTCGGCTTCGCCGTCGTCCCGCTCGTCGGCGTCTTCGCGCTCAGCTTCACGACGTGGGACGGGATCGGCGCCATCCACCCGTCCGGACTGACCAGTTGGCGTGCGGTGCTCACCAACCCCGGGCTGCCGCACGCCCTGTGGGTGACGTTCCTGGTGATGGCCGTGTCCTGGGCGGTCCAGACCCCGGCGAGCATTCTGCTCGGCACGTTCCTGGCGGGCCGCCAGCGCTACCGTGCGGTGCTGAGCCTGATCTACTTCGTCCCGCTCCTGCTCAGCTCGGCGGCGATCGCGGTCGCGTACAAGGCGCTGCTGGACCCCAACTTCGGTCTTGGCGCAGGGCTCGGGGTCGAGTGGCTCAGCAAGGACTGGCTGGGGCGCCCGTGGCTCGCCTTCGGCGTCGTCATCTTCGTGGTCTCCTGGCAGTTCGTGCCGTTCCACTCGCTGATCTACCAGGGGGGCGTCCAGCAGATCCCGCGGTCCCTGTACGAGGCCGCTCAGCTGGACGGCGCCGGGCAGGTCCGCCAGTTCTTCAGCATCACGCTGCCCCAGCTCAAATACACCATCATCACCTCGTCGACGCTGATGGTGGTCGGCTCGCTCACCTTCTTCGACCTCATCTTCGTCCTGACCGAGGGCGGCCCCTCGGACGCCACCCGGGTCCTCGCGCTGGACATGTACAAGCGGGGCTTCCAGGCCAGCCTGATGGGGCCGGCCAGCGCCATCGCGGTCATCCTCGTCCTGGTGGGCCTCGCCCTCGCCCTGCTGCTGCGCCGGCTCGGCGGCCGGGACGCCGGCGAGAGCCAGCTCGAAGGGGTGTGACATGACCACCACGCTGACCAAACCGCAGCCGCAGAAGACGACCCGCCGGGAGCGGGGGCACCGTCGCGGTACGACCGCCGGGCGGCGCAACTGGCTGGGCGGTCTGGCCGGATGGCTCTGGCTGGCCGTCGTCGTCATCCCCCTGTACTGGATTCTCATCACCAGCCTCAAGGAGCGGAGCACCTACTACGCGAGCAACCCGCTGGCGCCGCCGACCGATCCCACGCTGGACAACTACCAACTGGTCTTCGAGTCCGACTTCTTCAGCTACCTCTGGAACAGCGTCGTGGTCACCGTCGGCGCGGTGGTGCCGGCGGTCGCGGTCTCCTTCATGGCCGCCTACGCCATCGTGCGCGGCTGGCGCATGCGGTTCCTGCGGGTGGTGAACGGCCTGTTCCTCATGGGCCTCGCCATCCCGCTCCAGGCGACGGTGATCCCGGTCTACCTGATCATCATCAAGCTTCAGCTGTACGACAGCCTGCTGGCGCTGATCCTGCCGTCGATCGCCTTCGCCATCCCGCTGTCCGTGCTGATCCTCGCCAACTTCATCCGCGACGTGCCCAAGGAACTGTTCGACTCGATGCGGGTGGACGGCGCCACCGAGTGGGGGACACTGTGGCGCCTGGCGGCGCCGCTCACCCGCCCGGCCATCCTCACCGTGACCATCTTCAACGCGCTGACCATCTGGAACGGGTTCCTGCTGCCGCTGATCCTCACCCAGAGCCCGTCCCAGCGGACCCTGCCGCTCGCCCTGTGGACCTTCCAGGGCGAGTACGGGGTCAACGTCCCCGCCCTCCTGGCCGCCGTCGTCCTCACGACCCTGCCCCTGATCATCCTGTACGTGTTCGGCCGCCGTCAGCTGCTGAGCGGTCTGACCGCCGGATTCAGCCGCTGACCGACGCCGAAAACGGGTCAGGGGCCTTGCCGGATCTCTCCGGCAAGGCCCCTGACCCGCGACTATCACAGTCGGGACGACAGGATTTGAACCTGCGACCCCTTGACCCCCAGTCAAGTGCGCTACCAAGCTGCGCCACGTCCCGATGCGCGGCCCACGAGTAGGCGGTCGCGCGAACAGAACTCTACCCCACCCGGGGTACCGCTCCGAAGGCGGGACAATCGGGGTATGGCTCAGGCGCGGGACAGGGACAGTGCGGGGCGGGCGAGGAGCGCGCGGCCCAGGGACGGGCTGGGGCGCCCGTTGCCGTACGGGGAGGCGGGGGTGCCGAGGCAGCCGGAGGGGATCGTGCGGAGCCCGGCGCGGACCGTGGCCGAGGCGCAGGCGCTGTTCGACGCCGGCAAGCCCTTCCATGCCCACGAGGTCTTCGAGGACGCCTGGAAGACCGGCCCCGAGGAGGAGCGCCCCCTGTGGCGGGCGCTCGCGCAGCTCGCCGTGGGGCTGACGCACGCGGCGCGGGGCAACGAGACCGGCGGCGTACGGCTGCTGCGGCGCGGGGCGGACGAGGTCGAGCGGTGGCCGGGGACGTCGTACGGCATGGATCTCCCCGGCGTCGTGGCCTGGGCGCGGGCTCTGGCGGACGAGATCGGCAAACGGCCCGTGGACCCGGCGGCGAGGGCACCGAGGCTGCGCTGACCGGCACGCACCAGCACCGCGCCGACCGCGTTGTCAGTGCCGTACGGCAGACTCGGGGGCGTGCGAAGGATTCATGTCATCGGTATCGGCGCGGGCGACCCGGAACACCTGACCCTCCAGGCGGTCAGGTCGATGCGGGAGGCGGACGTGTTCTTCGTCCTGGACAAGGGCGAGGCGAAGAGCGACCTCACGGACCTGCGCAGGGAGATGCTGAGGACGCATGTTCCGGAGGGGACGTACCGGGTCGTCGAGGCCCGCGACCCGGAGCGGGACCGTACGGCGGGCGGCACCGCGTACTCCCCCGCCGTGGGCGACTGGCGCAGTGCCCGCGCGGACATCTACGAGCGGCTGATCACCGGGGAGCTCACCGACCAGGAGACCGGCGCGTTCCTGGTCTGGGGCGACCCCGCGCTGTACGACAGCACGATCGCGATCCTGGACGAGGTCCTCGCGCGGGGGAACGTCGACTTCACGTACGACGTGATCCCGGGCGTCAGCAGTGTCTCCGCGCTGGTCGCCCGGCACCGCACGGGGCTGAACCGGGTCGCGCGGCCGGTCCAGATCACGACCGGGCGGCGGCTCGCGGCGGGGTTCCCGGAGGGGGTGGACGACGTGGTGGTGATGCTGGACGCGCACCAGGCGTTCCGGGGGCTCGCGCGGGAGGGCCAGGAGGACATCGACATCTACTGGGGGGCGTACCTCGGCACACCGGACGAGATCCTCGTCTCGGGGCCGATCGCGGAGGCCGGCCCCCGGATCGAGGAGGTGCGGGCCGAGGCGCGCGAGCGGAAGGGCTGGATCATGGACACGTACCTGCTGCGGCGCAGGCCGAAGGAGGGGTGAGGGGGAAACCCCGTACCCGACCGCGGCAGAACACCCCGGTCGGCCCTCCCCGCGTGCGCCTCCCTCCCCCCGGCGCGATCGTGTCCCCGTGACCGTCACCCAGGATTCGCCACCGGCCGCGCAGCCCCCCGTACTGGACCCCCGCCGCCGCAACGTCGTCTTCGTGACGATCGTGCTGGGCATGCTGCTCGCGGCCCTGGACCAGACGATCGTCGGGACGGCGCTGCCCACGATCGTGTCGGACCTCGGCGGCGCCTCCCACATGTCGTGGGTGGTGACGTCGTACCTCCTCGCGGAGACCGTCGCGACGGTCCTGGTCGGCAAGTTCGGCGACCTGTTCGGCCGCAAGGTGGTCTTCCAGGTCTCGGCGATCGTGTTCATCACGGGCTCGTTCCTGTGCGGCCTGGCGACGAACATGCCGCTGCTGATCGCGTGGCGCGCGGTGCAGGGCATCGGCGCGGGCGGCCTGATGGTGACGGCGATGGCGCTGATCGCGGACGTCATCCCGCTGCGGGAGCGCGGCAAGTACCAGGGCGCGATCGGCGCGGTGTTCGGCGTGGCGACGGTGGTCGGCCCGCTGCTCGGCGGCCTGTTCACGGATCACCTGTCGTGGCGGTGGGCGTTCTACGTGAACGTCCCGATCGCGGTCGTCGTGGTCCTCGCCGCCGCGCGCACGATCCCGGTCGTCAGGTCCGTGTCCCGCCCGGTCATCGACTACCTCGGCATCGCGTGGGTCGCGCTCGGCGCGAGCGCCCTGATCCTGGCGACGAGCTGGGGCGGCAACGAGTACGCGTGGGGTTCCGGTGTGATCGTCGGCCTGTTCGTGGGCGGCGTGCTCGCGCTCGGCCTGTTCTGCTGGACGGAGACACGGGCTGCGGAGCCGATGCTGCCGATGCGGCTGTTCCGCAACCCGGTGTTCACGGTGTGCTCGGTGCTCAGCTTCATCGTCGGGTTCGCGATGCTCGGCGCGATGACGTACCTGCCGAGCTATCTCCAGTACGTGGACGGCGATTCGGCGACCGTCTCCGGGGTACGGACGCTGCCGATGGTGCTCGGCCTGCTCATCGCGTCGATCGGCAGCGGCAACGTGATCAGCCAGACCGGCAGGTACCGGGTGTTCCCGATCGCCGGCTCGCTCGTGATGGGGCTCGGTCTGTTCCTGATGTCGCGGATGGGGCCGGGTACGGGGGCCTGGCTGGAGTCGCTGTACATGTTCGTCCTCGGCTTCGGGATCGGGCTGTGCATGCAGGTCCTGACGATCGCCGTGCAGAACACGGTCGAGTACGCCGACCTCGGCACCGCGACCTCGGGCGTCACCTTCTTCCGTACGCTGGGCAGCTCCTTCGGCACGGCCGTCTTCGGCACGATCTACACGAACGCGCTCGGCCCCAACCTGCGGGACGGCATCGGAGAGGCGGCGGCGACGGGTACGGCGGACGCGGCAGCCCTCACCAAGGCGGCGACCAGCCCGGACGGCGTCCACCAGCTCCCCGCGCGAGCCGCCGGGCCGATCATCGACGCGTACGCCGACACCATCCAGACGGTGTTCCTGTGGACGGTCCCGGTCGCGGCGCTCGGTTTCCTGGTCGCCCTGCTGCTGAAACAGGTCCCCCTGCGCGACAGCGCCCGCGCGGGCTCCACGGACCTGGGCGAGGGCTTCGCGTCCCCGAGCGGCGCGGACTCCCGGCGGGTCCTGGAGGCATCGGTCGCGAAGATCATCGGCAGCACGGGCCTGGAGACCACCCGCCGCATCGTCGAGGACTCCGACACCCGCCTCGACATCGCCGGCGCCTGGGCGGTCATGCAGGTCGAACTCCACACCCGGATGGTCGGCCACGCGAGCCTCGGCCTCATCGCGGCCCGCCGCCACCTCCCCCCGGAGGTCCTCCTCCCCGTCTTCGACCGCATGGTCGAGGAGGGGTACCTCACCCGCACCGGCACCCTCCTGACCCACACGGACGCGGGCGCCCGCGAGGCCCGCGTCATCTCGGAGGCGTGGGGCGACTGGCTGAAGGACCACGTCGAACGGGACCTGGGCCGGCCGTCGAGCGGGGACCTCCACGCGGCGGTGGACGCGATCGCGAAGAGACTGCTGGTGGAGGACCTGAGCAGCGGGATGCGGGAGCGGAAGGAGGTCACGGCGGGGTAGGCGCCGAAATCCGGATGCCTCGCTCCCCCACCCCTCGCGCATACTGCTCCCATGTCCCCGACCCGCTTCTACGACGTCCGCACGGAGCTGTTCCACTACGCGGACTCGGCCCTCGTGCACTGCCCGCGCTGCGACCGCCTCGCCCACCGCGAGCACCGCAGAGCGGACCGCGAGGTGCGGGTGATCTGCCGTTCCTGCGGCTTCGCGGCCGTCGACGGACGGGGGAGCCGGGCCCTCCCCCTGTGGCTGGAGGCCGGCACCCGCCACGGCACGATCTGGGCCTACAACCTCGAACACCTCACCGTCCTCAGGGACTTCGTCGCCGCCGGCCTCCGCGAACACGCGCCCTGGCACGAGCACGAGCACCGCCGGATGACCTACGTCGCCAGACTCCCCGCCTGGATCAAGTCCGCCAAGAACCGCGCCGAGATCCTCCGTACGATCGACCGCCTGCGGGCGTCGGTCACAGCGCCCTGACCCAGGCCACCGCACCCGCCACATCGCCGACCACGTCCACCCCGTACGGCGCCGGGGGCCGGCGTACGACGATCACCGGCACCCCCAGCTCCCGCGCGGCCGTGAGCTTCGCGGCCGTCGCGGCGCCCCCGCTGTCCTTCGTCACGACCACATCGATACGGCGGTCCCGCAGCAGCCGGAGTTCGTCCTCGACGGTGAACGGCCCGCGCGCGAGCAGCACGTCGCAGTCGCCCGGAAGCGGCGGCTCGGGCGCCTCGACGGACCGTGCGACGAGATGCACCCCGGCGACCTGGGCGAAGACCGCCAGCTCCAGCCGCCCGGTGGTCAACAGCGCCCGGCGGCCGAGCCGGGGCAGCAGCGCGGCGGCCTCCGCGAGCGACCCGGCGTCGTACCACCGGTCCCCCTCCCCCGCCTCCCACCCCGGCCGCCGCAGCACGACGAACGGCACCCCGGTGACGGCGGCAGCGGCGACGGCGTTGGCGGTGATCCGCGAGGCGAAGGGATGGGTGGCGTCGACGAGCGCGCCCACGCGATGCTCCCGCACCCACGCGGCCAGCCCATCAACCCCGCCGAACCCCCCGATCCGCACGTCCCCGGCGAGGGAGCCGGGCCGGGACACGCGCCCGGCGAGCGAAGTGGTCACGCGCACGGGGGACGCGGGGGCGGCGGCCACGGGGGCGGCGGAGGCCGCAGGCACGAGGGCAGCAGAGGCCGCAGGCCCGGAGGCAGCAGGCCCGGGAGCAGCAGAGGCTGCGGGCCCGGGGGCAGCAGAGACGGCACGCTCAGGGGCAGCAGAGGCCGCAGGCCCGGAGGCCGCGAAGACGGCACGCTCAGGGGCGGCGGAAGCCGCAAGCCCCGAGGCAGCAGAGGCGGCAAGGCTCGCCCCGGTCAGCGCAGCCGCGAGTTCCCGGCCCTCCGTCGTCCCCCCGAGGATCAGCACATGCACAGCCCCGACCCTACGAGACGCCCGCCACAGCGCGGCCGTACCCCCGCTTGTTAGCCTGGTCCGCCCCTTTTCACCAGGTGAGGAACTCGACGACGCATGACGGCACCGCACTCCTTGTTCCTCGGCGCGTCCCTGGAGATGACCGGCAAGGACGCCCCGGCCCTGGAGGGTGCGGGGCTCGCGCCCGGTACCCGGGTCAACATCACGCACCTCGCGTCCGAGGACCTGGACACGAGGGTCGACGCCGCGCGGGCCGTCGGGAAGCACGGGCTGATCCCCGTACCCCACCTGTCGGCCCGCCGCCTGCGTTCCCCGGCGGAGCTGGGCGAAACCCTCGCGGCCCTGCGTTCGGCGCAGGCGGCGGAGTCCGTGTTCGTCGTCGCGGGCGACCCCACGACCCCGCACGGCCCGTACCCCGACGCCCTGTCGGTGATCCGCTCGGGCCTGCTGGAGGAGCACGGCGTACGGCACGTCGGCATCGCCGCCTACCCGGAGGGCCACCCGGCGATCGGCACCGAGGCCCTGTGGTCGGCGCTGGAGGAGAAGACCTCGGCACTGAGGGAACAGAACCTCGCGGCCACCGTCACCACCCAGTTCGGCTTCGCCGTGGACCCGGTCCTGGCGTGGCTGGAAGAGGCGCGGGCGAGGGGCGTCGACGTCCCCGTCCGCATCGGCGTCCCCGGCCCGGCCGGCGTCCGCCGCCTCGTCGCGTACGCCCGCCGCTTCGGCGTCGCCACGAGCACCGGCATAGCCCGCAAGTACGGCTTCTCGCTGACGCAGCTGATGGGTACGGCGGGCCCGGACCGTTTCCTGCGGGCGCTCGCGGCGGGTCTCGTACCGGAGATCCACGGCGAAGTGGCCCTGCACTTCTACACGTTCGGCGGCCTGGAGGCGACGTCGGCGTGGCTCACCGGAGCAGCAGCTGCGCCCCTCCCACCACAGTCGCCGCGATCACCAGCCTCTCGAACAACTGCTGGTTGATCCGGTCGACGGCCCACCGCCCGATCAGCGCCCCCGGCACGACGAACACCACCAGTGCCGCGTCGAGCAGCAACGAGTTCCCGTCGATGAGCCCGAGCCCGGCGCTGAAGGGCACCTTGGACACGTTGACGATCAGGAAGAAGAACGCGGACGTACCCAGGAACCCCAGCTTCCGAAACCCGGCGGACAGCAGGTACATCGACATCACCGGCCCCCCGGCGTTCGCGACCATCGTCGTGAACCCGCCGAGCACCCCGTAGGACCGCGCCTTGAACCGCCCGGCGCGGGTGACGACGGCGTCGGGCTCGTCGGCGGAGTCGGCCCGGCGGCGGCGCCAGACCGTCACCCCCGCCATGAGCAGCAGGATCGCCCCGATCGAGGTCCGTACGACCTCGTCGTCGGCCCACACGAGGAACACCGTCCCGACGATCACCCCCGCCGCGACGGCCGGGAAGAGCCGCCACAGCGTGGGCCAGTGGGCGTGCCGGCGGTAGGTGAGGACGGCGAGGACGTCCCCGGCGATCAGGATCGGCAGCAGGACGCCGGTGGACGCGCGGGCCGGCAGGACCGCCGCGAAGACCGCGAGGCTGACGGTGTTCGCGCCGCTCACGGCCGTCTTGGAGAAGCCGACGAGGAGGGCGGCGAGGGCGAGGGCGGCGAACTCCCAGCCGGTGATGTGCCACAGAGTCATCGTGTTCATTGCGTTGACCGATGCTATGCCCACGCATCCGGGGTAGGGAAAGGGCGTCTCACCGCGTGACACTGTGGACTTCTCGGATCTCTGGAGGCGGCGTGGGCGATGTCCGTTACCTGACCGGCGTGCGGGGCCGGATCGCGGTGCACGAGTGGGCGGTGCCCCGGCCCCGGTACGTCGCGGTGCTGGTCCACGGCTACGGGGAGCATCTCGGCCGGTACGAGGAGCTCGCGGGGGTGTTGCGGGGGCACGGCGCGGCTGTGCTGGGCCCGGATCACGCCGGGCACGGGCTGTCGGACGGGGAGCGGGTGCTGGTCGGGGACTTCGAGGACGTGGTCACGGACGTCGAGGCGGTGGTGTCGGTGGCGCGGGAGTCGTGGCCGGGGGTGCCGCTGGTCGTCGTGGGCCACTCGATGGGGGGCTTGATCGCCGCGCGGCTGGCTCAGCGGTCGGCGGGGCGGGAGGCGGACGGCGGGAGCCCGGGTGAACGGCGTCCGGGTGCTCGGAGTCCGGGTGACCGGAGTCCGGGTGACCGGGGTTCAGGTGATCGGCTTTCCGGCGGCCGGCTCGCCGCGCTGGTCCTGTCCGGTCCGGTCATCGGGGACTGGGCGCTGCCGGGCCGGCTCCTGGCGTACGACGAGATCCCGGACGTCCCGATCAGCCCCGCCGCGCTCTCGCGTGACCCGGCGGTCGGGGCGGCGTACACGGCGGACCCCCTGGTGTGGCACGGGGCGATGAAGCGGGCGACGCTGGAGGCGTTCCGCACGACGCTGGGGACCGTCGCTTCGGGCGGCGGCCTGGGCGGGCTGCCGGTGCTGTGGCTGCACGGCGAGGACGACCGCCTCGTCCCCCTCGCCGGGAGCCGCCCCGGCGTGGCGCGGCTCACCGAGGGCGGCTCGCTGACCTCGCACGTCTATCCGGGTGCCCGGCACGAGGTGTTCGCGGAGACGAACCGCGCGGAGGTGTTCGGGGACCTCACTCGGTTCCTGGACGCAGCAGTACGGTGAGCGCCGCCGAGACGAGGGTCTGCGTGCCCGGCACCAGTGCCGACAGGTCGGGCGCGAACAACGGGCTGTGGTTTCCCGGCACGTTGGCGAACTTCTCCCTCAGCTCCTCGCCCTCCGCCGCCGCCCAGGCGTCCGCAGGGGTGGTGGTGACGTACCAGTAGTCGTACGGGACGCCTTCGGGGGCGAGTTCGGAGAAGTCCTCGCTGCCCATGACGGGCCCGAAGTCGAACACGGTGTGCTCGCCGAAGAGTTGCCGGTGCGCCTCGGCGACGCGCTGGTCGAGGGCGGCGTCGTTGACGGTCACGGGATAGCTGGAGACGACCTCCACCTCGGGCGCCCGCGGACAACCGGCCGCGCCGCACTCGCCGTTGACGATCCGCCGGATCGCCTCCAGCGCCTTGTCCCGGGTACGCCGGTTCTGCGTACGGAGGTTGAGGGCGAGCCGGGCCTCGGCGGGGATGATGTTGTGCGTGGCCCCCGCCTGGAACGCGCCCACGGTCAGGACGGCCGACTCGCTCGCCGCGATCTCCCGGGCGACGACCGTCTGGAGCCGGGTGACGATGTACGAGCCGATCACCACGGGGTCGACGGTCGACTCGGGGCGCGAGCCGTGTCCGCCGACGCCGTGCACGACGACGTCGATGTCGTCCGAGGCGGACATGGTCAGGCCGGGGGTGTGCGGGTAGAACCCCACCGGTCCGGGCGCGGCGTGCTGCCCGAACACGGCGTCCGGCCGGGGGAACCGCTCGTGCAGCCCGTCCGCGACCATCGCCGCCGCGCCGCTCCCGGCCTCCTCTCCGGGCTGTCCGATCACGACGACCGTCCCGGCCCAGCCGTCCCGCCCGGCGGCCAGCACCTCGGCAGCCGCCACGAGCCAGGTGACGTGCAGGTCATGGCCGCAGGCGTGCATCACCCCGTCGACCGTCGAGGCGTACGGCAGCCCCGTCGCCTCCCGCACCGGCAGCGCGTCCATGTCGGCCCGCAGCCACACGACCGGTCCGTCGCCGTTGCGCAGCACACCGACCACACCGGTCCCTCCGACCCCTTCCGTCACCTCGTACCCGGCCCCCTTGAGACGCCCGGCGAGCTTGGCCGCCGTACGGTGCTCCGCGAAGGCGAGTTCGGGGTGCCGGTGGAGATCCCGGTAGAACTCCTCCAGTCCACCGACCTCCAGGGCTGTGGTGAGTTCGCGGGTGTGGGGGGCTGACATGGGGTTTTCCTCCTTGGGTGGGGTGTGGGTGGACGGTACATCGCGGGTGGTAGGGAAGACATGAAGCCGACGCGGAGAGCGACGTCGGCGCTTGTCGCGAGGAAGCGGAGGAAGCGGAGGAACCGCGGGCCTCGGCCGTCCCGCGACAGCCCCGGTCCGCCTCACCGCGGTTCCCTCTCCCCCGCGCCCCCGCTCCTCGCCCGGGGCTTGACCCCCGTCGGGAGTTCGGCCCGTACCTCCCAGCCCTGCCCCTGTCGTGGCCCCGCGGTCAGTTCGCCGTCGAGGGCTGTGACGCGTTCCTTGAGGCCGACGAGGCCGAAGCCGCCGCCGTGGGCCTCGGCGGGGAGGCGGGCGGTGCCGTGGCCGTCGTCCTGGACGATCACGACGAGGCGGTCGGCGTGGGGGAAGAGGGTGACGAGGATGTTGGTGGCGTCGGCGGCGTGGCGGCGGATGTTGGTGAGGGACTCCTGGACGACGCGGTAGGCGGCGGCCTGGATCTCGTGGGGGAGGCCGGAGGGGAGTTCGGGGTCGCGGTGGAGGATCGCGCGCTGTCCGGGTCCGGGGAAGCGGTCGACGAGTTCGCGGATGCCGTCGAGGTCGCCGACGGGGCGGCGTTCGACGGCCTCGGGCCCGACGTCCCGCAGGACGCCGACCGTGCGCCGCATCGAGGCGAGCGCCTCGGTCGCGGCGCGCTCGATGCCGGCGAGGACGCCGTCGATCTCGTGCTGCGGGGCGTCGGACATCATGCGGGCGACCTGGGTCTGGACGAGGATGCCGGTCACGTGATGCGCCACGAAGTCGTGGAGGTCGGCGGCGATGGCGAGCCGCTCGGCCCGCCGGGTCTCCCCCACGGCGACGACGCGGCGGTAGTCCAGGGACCGCAGGTATCCGGCGATCCCGGAAACGAGCCCGGTGAACACCAGGCCGATGACCAGGGCCGCGAGGAGCCTGTCGTCGTGCAGGGAGAAGGACTGGAGGTAGCGCACCGGCAGGGCGAACAGCGCGAGGCCGTTCAGGACGGCGCACCCGGCGGCCCACGGCCCCGGCACCTGCCGCACGGCCAGGAAGAGGAGGCAGAACAGGACGAGAACCTCGCCCGGCCCGAACGCCCCCGGCTCCCGCAGGCCCAGCATCACGCCCGTGTAGAGCAGGGAGAGCAGGGCGGGTACGGCGGTGCGGACCTGCTCCGTGAGCCAGGCGGGCCGCTTCTTCGCGGGCCACAGCACGGCGGCGAAGCCCACGGCGAGGACGGCGCCCGCCGCCCAGGCCGACCCGCCTGCGGCCTCGGCGTACACGAGGTCCAGGACCGCGGCGGCGGGCAGGGTCCCGACGGCCAGGACCCGTGCGCAGCCCCGGGCCCTGCCGGTGACTGATGACATGGCGATCACGGTAGCGCCGCCGGACCCCGCCCCGTATCGGCCGAACGGCCGAGGGCGAGTGGGGGAAACGGGCCGAGAACCTGGCCGGACGGCCGAGGCGGAGGGCGGGGTCGAGCGGCGAGAGTGGTGGCACGGAGCGAAACGGTCGCTTCGCCTCTCCTCTCCTCTTCTGTCCTGCTCCCGGTTCGGAGGCATGTCATGCAGCGCAGCAAGTTCGTGATCGGTCTGGTGGGCTGTGCCACCGCCGCCGTCGCCGTGGGCGCGGTAGGTACGCACCTCCTGTCGGGCACGCAGTCGACGACGGGGCTGGACGAGCGGTCGGCGGTGCGGGTCAACGGCTATCCGGCCCTGTCCAAGAACGTCGTCGAGGGCCGGATCCAGAGCAGGAACCACCCGCTGCCGTGGGTCGGCGCCAAGCTCAGGGGCGTGAGCTGTCCGACCGGCCTGAAGGCGGTCGCGGGCGCAACGATCACGTGCAGGGGAGAGAAGAACGACGGGCGGACCGTCGAGATACCGGTCAGCGTCGTCAAGGCGACGCCGTCCTCCGTCACTTGGAAGTTCGAGCGCTGAGCAGAGGCTCACCCACCTCCTGGCGATCCCCCTGACGAAAGGCTCTCCCTCTCATGACTCCCGTTCTGGCCGGTCTCGGCCTCGTGAAGAAGTACGGCTCGACCGTCGCGCTCGACGGCGTGGACGTCCATGTCCAGGAGCGTGACTCGCTCGCGATCATGGGCCCGTCGGGCTCCGGCAAGTCGACGCTGCTGCACACCCTGGCCGGCATCGTCCGCCCCGACTCGGGGACGGTCATGCTGCGCGGCGAGAGCATCGAGCGGCTCGGCGAGAACCGGCTGAGCGCGCTGCGCCGCAAGCGGTTCGGCTTCGTGTTCCAGTTCGGCCAGCTCCTGCCCGAGCTGCCGGCCGAGGAGAACGTGGCGCTGCCGCTGATGCTGGAGGGCGTGCCGCGCAAGCAGGCGGTGGAGCGGGCCCGTCGCTGGTTCGCGCCGCTCGGCCTGGAGGGCCTGGAGGCGCGCCGCCCCGGTGCCCTCTCCGGTGGGCAGGCGCAGCGGGTCGCCATCGCCCGCGCCCTCGTCATCGAGCCGGACGTCGTCTTCGCCGACGAGCCGACCGGCGCGCTCGACCAGCGCACCAGCTCGGAGGTCGTCACCCTCCTGACGTCCGTCACCCGCGCCCAGGGGGCCGCCCTGGTCATGGTCACCCACGACCCCGACGTCGCCGCCCACTGCGACCGCATCCTCCAGGTCAGGGACGGCCGCATCAGCGGTCACACGCAGTACACGGTGGCCTGAGGACATGGCACCACCGGCCCGCGCGAACCCGCCGCCCCCGACACCGGCTCCCCGGTGAACAGCCACCGCCGGTACGACGCCCGGCCCCACGAAACCCGTCGGCCGGTCCCCCTCGGACCCCCGCCGAGGGCCACCCCCGCCCCCGACCTCCCTGTGAGGCATGATCTGTCCCATGACCTCCCCCGCCCCGGCCCCGCCGCCGAACCCCGCCGCCCCGATCAGGGTGTTGATCGCCGACGACCAGGAGATGGTGCGTACGGGATTCCGGTTCTTCCTGGACGCGCAGCCGGACATGACGGTGGTCGCGGAGGCGGCGGACGGGGAGGAGGCGGTGGCGCTGGCGCGGCGGTTGCGGCCGGACGTGTGTCTGCTGGACATCCGGATGCCGAGGCTGGACGGCCTGGAGGCGACGCGGCTGCTGGCGGGGCCGGGCGTGGAGGACCCGCTGAGGGTCGTCGTGGTGACGACGTTCGACCTCGACGAGTACGTGTACGGGGCGCTGCGGGGCGGGGCGTGCGGGTTCCTGCTGAAGGGCTCGGGGCCGACGCTGCTCGCGGAGGCGGTGCGGGCGGCTGCGGCGGGCGACTCGCTGGTGTCGCCGTCGGTGACGGTCCGGCTGCTGAAGCACCTGACGCAGCAGGAGGCGAGCCGTGCCGCCCGGCCGGACGCGTCGGCGCCCTCACTGGCCGACCCGCTCACGGAGCGGGAGCTGGAGGTCGTCCGGCTGGTGGCGCTGGGGCGGACGAACGCGGAGATCGCGACCGAGCTGTTCGTCTCCCTGTCCACGGTGAAGACGCACCTGTCCAGCGCGCAGGTGAAGCTGGGGACGAGGAACCGGGTGGAGATCGCCGCGTGGGCCTGGCAGCACGGGCAGGTGAACCCGGTCTAGCGGGCGGGGCCGAGGTCCAGGACGCGGGCGATGGTGCGCAGGACGCCGTTGTCGTTGTTGGATGGGGCGAGGTGGCGGGCCCGGCGTATCACCTCGGGGTGGGCGCCGGTCATGGCGAAGGACCACTCGGCGGCGTCGAGCATCTCCAGGTCGTTGAGGTAGTCGCCGAAGACCATGGTCTGGGCCGGGGTGATGCCGAGTTCCCCCTGGAGGCGGCGCAGGGCGGCGCCCTTGTTGGCGGTGCGGTTCATGATGTCGACCCAGTGTTCGCCGGAGACGACGACCTGGTGGTCCTCGGCGAAGGCGGCGAGCGCGGGGGCGACGGTCCGCTCGGCGGAGCCGAAGGAGTAGAGGGCGACCTTGATGATGTCGTCGTCGACGGCGGTGACGTCCTCCACGATCTCGTTGCGGAGGTAGTAGCGGCGCACCTCGGCGAGGAACGGGCCGTCGGTCTGCTCGACGTACGCGGAGCGCTTGCCGCAGACGACGACGCCCACGTCGACGCCGGCCGCGGCGAGCCGCCGTACGGTGTGGACAACCTCGGCGGCGACGGCGGGGTCCAGCGGGTCGGAGCTGAGTTCGCGGCCGTCGCGCACGACGTAGGTGCCGTTCTCGGCGATGAAGACCATGCCGTCGGCGAGGCCGGTGAAGTCGCGCTCCAGGGTGGCGTACTGGCGTCCGCTGGCCGGGATGAAGAGGATGCCGCGCTCGCGGAGCAGGTCCAGCATGTCGCCGAGGCCCCGCGGTGGCCGTTTGTCGTCGTCGAGCAGCGTGCCGTCCATGTCGGTGACGATCAGCCGGATGTCGGCGGCGGGGGCGGACGGCCCGGTCGGGGCGAGGTGGGGCGCGGCGGAGGTGGGCATGTCCTGCTTTCTGTACGGAGACGGTCCGATTGTCAGACTACCGGGGCACCCGAAAGGCCCCGGCCCCGTCTCACCGGCGGGTTCCCTCCGGCTCCCCACCCCGACGCGCCCCGACGCGCCCCCAACCACCCCACCCCGCACCCCCGGACGTGAAACCCTGGCCCAAAAGCCCGACTTGCCCGAGGAGCGCCCCCTATGACCACCCTCACCGACCCGATCCCCGGCGGCAGGCCGGGGGATGTCGAGCGGGCCGTGTCCCTGGCCGAGACGCTGGCCGCCAGGAACGTGCACGGCATCGTCCTCGCGTACGTGGACACGGCCGGCGTGCACCGCGTGAAGTCGGTCCCCACGGCGAAACTCCCCGCCGCCGCTGCCTGGGGGGTGGGCATGTCGCCGGTGTTCGACACGTTCCTCGCGAACGACCACGTCGTCACGACGGACGTCCTCGGCTCCCCGGACGGCGACCTGCGCCTCTACCCGGACCTGGATCTGCTGACGGTGCTGGCCGCGCAGCCGGGCTGGGCGTGGGCGCCGGTCGACCGGATCACGCAGGACGGCGAACCGCACCCGGGCTGCTCCCGCACGGCCCTGCGCCGGATCACCGAGCGCGCGGCCCTCGACCACGGCGTCGCCTTCCGCGCGGCGTTCGAGGTCGAGTGGATGCTGGGCCTGGACACGGCGGCCCCCGGCGAGTTCGTGCCGGTGACGACGGCTCCGGCGTACGGGGCGACGCGCCAGGTGGAG
Organism: Streptomyces niveiscabiei; assembly: GCF_033794345.1. Taxonomy (NCBI): domain Bacteria; kingdom Bacillati; phylum Actinomycetota; class Actinomycetes; order Kitasatosporales; family Streptomycetaceae; genus Streptomyces; species Streptomyces niveiscabiei. The sequence goes on along the minus strand of NZ_JARAYJ010000007.1, from coordinate 62,199 downwards.
CTGGGCGCGTTCCTCGCGGACCTGCTGGCGGCGTGCGCGGCGCAGGAGCTGGACGTGGACCAGGTCCATCCGGAGTACGCGGCGGGCCAGTTCGAGATCTCGGTGGGCGCGGCGGACCCGGTCGCGGCGGCCGACCGCTGCGTACTGACCCGGCAGACGATCCGCGCGGTCGCGGGGCGGCACGGTCTGCGCATCTCGTTCGCCCCGGCGGTGGCGGCGACGGGCGTCGGCAACGGCGGCCACGTCCACCTCTCGGCGTGGCGGGAGGGCCGCAACCTGCACACGGGCGGCGACCGCAGGCACGGCCTGACCCCGGAGGCGGAGTCGTTCGCGGCCGGTGTCCTCGCGCACCTGCCCGCGCTGATGGCGCTCACCGCGCCCAGTCCGGCGAGCTATCTCCGGCTCAAGCCGTCCCAGTGGGCGGGGGTGTTCACCGCGTGGGGCCTGGAGACGCGGGAGACGGCCGTCCGTCTGGTCCCCGGCACGAGGGGCCACCGCGCCGAGCAGGCCAACCTGGAGGTCAAGCCGATCGACCTCGCGGCGAACCCGTACGCGGCGCTGACCGGCCTGATCGCCGCCGGACTCGACGGCCTCGCGGCACAGAGGAGCCTCCCGGCAGAGACGACGGGCAACCCCGCCACGCTGACTCCGGCCGAGGCCCACGAGAAGAGAGTCCGCCGGCTGCCCGCCTCGCTCGCCGAGGCCGTCGCCGAGTTCCGGGAGGACAAGGTCGTGCGCGCGGCCCTCGGCCCGGTCCTCGCGGACGCCGTGATCGCGGTCCGCGAGGGCGAACTCGACGCCGTGCGGGCCCTGGACGACGAGCAGGTCGCCGCCGCCTACCGCTGGGCCTACTGACATGCGGGTCCACGAGGCGCTCGCCGAACTGGAGCTGGTGGACCACCACTGCCACGGCGTGGCCGCCCACGACCTCACCCGCCCGGCCTTCGAGTCCCTGCTCACCGAGGGCGGCATCACCCCTTTCGACACCCCGACGGGCATCGCGGTACGCCGCCACTGCGCCCCCGTCCTGGACCTCCCGCCGCACGCGCCGCCGGACGAATACCTGGACCGGCGTGCCGAGTTGGGCGCCGAGGAGGTCAACCGGCGGTTCCTGCACGCCTCCCGCACCGGCGCCTACCTCGTCGACACCGGCCACACCCCGCTCCCCCTCACCACCCCCGCCGAACTCGCCGGCGCCGCGCGGGCGACCGCGTACGAGGTGGTCCGGCTGGAGCCGATCGCCGAGGAGTTGAAGGCGCGGGGAGTCGAACCGAGCGCCTACGCCGAGGAGTTCACGCGGGCCGTGCACGACGCCGTGCGCGCTCCGGGAGTCGTCGGCGTCAAGTCGGTGGCCGCCTACCGCACCGGGTTCGCCCTCGCGCCGACACGCCCGGCCGCGCAGGAGATCGAACGGGCCGCCCGGGGGTGGCTCGGGCACGCGGGCCGCCTCGACGACCCCGTACTCGTCCGCCACCTGCTGTGGACGGCCGTCGACCTGGGACTGCCGCTCCAGCTGCACACCGGGTTCGGGGACAGGGACATCCGGCTGCATCACGTGGACCCGAGTCTGCTGACCGACTGGCTGCGTGCGGTGCCGGGTGATGTGCCGGTGCTGTTGCTGCACTGCTGGCCGTTTCAGCGGCAGGCGAGCTATCTGACCTCGGTGTTTCCTCAGGTGTACCTGGATGTGGGGCTCACGCTGCACCAGGTGGGGCCGGTGCGGGCGCGGGCCGTGCTGGCGGAGGCGCTGGAGATGACGCCGTTCGGCAAACTGCTGTACAGCTCGGACGCGTACGGTGTGGCCGAGTTCTACGCGCTCGGCGCGCTGGCGTTCCGGCGGGGTCTCGGGGAGCTGCTCCAGGACCGGGTGGACGCGGGCGAGCTGAGTCCGCACGACGCGGTACGTCTCGCGAGATGGGCGGGTGCGGAGAACGCCAGCCGGGTCTACCGGTTGTCCGACCGGTTCTGAAAGTATGATCAAGCAATGTCTGACATGACCGAGACCACGCCCGGTTGGCTGAGCCAGGACGAGCTTGAACTGGCCCGCGCCCGGATGCCGATCCTGTACGTCGAGGCCGTGCCCGTCCGCGTGGACGACCGGGGCGAGATCACCAGCATCGGCCTGCTCCTGCGCATCGGACCGGACGGCGATGTCAGCCGGACCCTGGTCTCGGGCCGGGTCCTGCACCACGAGCGCGTCCGTGACGCCCTGCTGCGCAACCTGGAGAAGGACCTCGGGCCGGTCGCGCTGCCCCGGCTGCCGGCCGCGCTCCAGCCGTTCACGGTGGCCGAGTACTTCCCGACGCAGGGCGTCACCCCCTACCACGACCCGCGTCAACACGCGGTGTCGCTGGCGTACATCGTTCCGGTGACGGGTGACTGCCAGCCGCGTCAGGACGCGCTCGACCTCGTCTGGTTCGAGCCGCAGGAGGCGGCGTCGCCGGCCGTGCAGAGCGAGATGCCCGGCGGGCACGGGTTCCTGCTGCGCCAGGCCCTCGCGCACGTCGGCCTCTCCGCGTCCTGATGTTCCCCTCCCAGCGCGGCGCCCCCTGCACGGTCGTGGTGTGCAGGGGCTGCTGCTGCGGCGACCGCCGCAAACACCCCGGCTTCGACCACGCCTGGCAGCTCGACCGGCTCCGCGCCTCGGCCGCCGCGTCCGGCGGTACGTTCACCGTCCGGACGACCGACTGCCTCGGGCCCTGCGACCAGGCGAACGTCCTCGTCGTCCAGCCCTCCAGCGCCGCGCGCCTCGCCGGGGCGCGGGCCGTGTGGATCGGCTTCGCCACGGACGACGACGCGACGGAGGAGGTCATCGCGTGGGCCCAGGCAGGGGGACCGGGGGTGGCCGAGCCGCCGATGACCCTGGAGATGCAGTTCGTGAAGGCACCGAGGGGGAACAGGGCGCGCAATCGGCGGTGAGGGAGCGGGGCTTGGGGCGAGGGCGGGCAGGAGCCGGACGCAGGGGGCGACGGTGCGGGAGCAGGGCTTGGAGCGGGGGCGAGGGAGCCGGACGCAGGGGCGACGGTGCGGGGCGGCCGGAGCTCGGGGCGGGGGTGAGGAGGCGGTGCGGGCCGGGTCGGGTGGTCGCGTCGCCGCCGGGCGCATCGGGCTCCGCAATCGCCCCGCGCTGGACACGGTCGCTTCTCGCCGGGCGGGGGCGCCTTCGCGCAGGCGTCCCGTCATCCCCCTACCCCCTGCTCCAGCGACGTCATCCGCGCCCGCGACACCCTCGACCGGACCGTCCCCACCGCAACCTCCGCCCGCGCCGCGACCTCCTCGTACGACCAGCCCCCGAGCCGCGTCAGGACGAACGCCTCGCGCCGCTCCGCCGGGAGCAGCCCCAGGAGTTCCGCGAGCGCGACGCCCTCCTCGAACCCCCCGCCCGCCTCGGCCGTCTCGCGGGGCGGGGCCTCGGCGGCGCGGCGCCGGCGGCTGTCGGCAACCGCGTGCCGGGCGATAGCCGGCAGCCACGACCTCACCGAGGACCGGCTCTCGAAGCGGTGCAGCGAGGTCAGCGCGCGCAGGAACGTGTCCTGTACGACGCCGTCGGCGGCCTGCGGCCCGGCCCTGGGCGGCGGACGGCGCTTGGTGTGCTCGCCGGGATTCAGGGCGCCTCAACCTGGCAGCGGGGCCGGTGCCGGAGAACCCACAGGGTGTCCGCAGCCGGCTGCCGGGCACGGGCGTCCGCCGAGACCGCCGGCAGCGGCAGCGCCGTACCGGCAGGTCCACCCGGCGTCCCCACGGCCGTACCGCCCCCCGTTCCCCTCACCTCACGTCCTCACCCCCGTCGGCTCCTGCGTATCGTCGAGGAACCCGCCCGACTGGTGCTGCCACAGCTTCGCGTACGCCCCCTCCGCCGCCAGCAGTTCCCCATGGCTCCCCTGCTCGATGATCCGCCCCCGGTCGAGGACGACGAGCCGGTCCATCCCGGCGACGGTGCTGAGCCGGTGGGCGACGACCAGCGTCGTACGGCCCTCCATCAACCGCCACAGCGCGTCCTGCACCAGGAGCTCGCTCTCGGAGTCCAGGGCGCTCGTCGCCTCGTCGAGCAGCAGGATCGGCGCGTCGCGCAGGATCGCCCGGGCGAGGGCGACGCGCTGGCGCTGGCCGCCGGAGAGCTTGACGCCCCGTTCGCCGACCATCGTGTCGAAGCCCTCGGGGAGCGCGTCGGCGAACTCCGTGACGTGGGCGGCCTCGGCGGCGCGCCGGATGTCCGCTTCGGTGGCGTCGGGCCGGGCGAAGGCGATGTTGTCGCGCAGGCTGCGGTGGAACATGGCGGGTTCCTGCGGGACGTACGCGATGAGGCTGCGCAGGTCGGCCTGGCGCAGCCGGCTGATGTCCTGGCCGCCGACGAGGATGCGCCCGCCGTCGATGTCGGTCATCCGCAGCAGCAGCCGGGTGAGCGTCGTCTTGCCGCCGCCGGACCTGCCGACCAGCCCGATCTTCGTACCGCTCGGCACGTCCAGGTCGAGCTTCTCGAAGAGGGGGTCGCCCCCGCCGTGCGCGAAGGTGACCTGCTCGAAGCGGACGTCGGCGGAACGCGGCGCCAGCGCTTCCGGTGTGGGAGAGTCGACGACGGTCGGCGAGGTGAGCAACAGCTCGGTGAACTGCGCCGCCTCGGTCATGGAGCTCTCCATGCGCCGGTAGATCTGGTTGAACTCGAACATGATGCGCGTGGCGTTCATGAAGTACGTGAACGCCACGATGACGCCCTCCACACTGTGCCCGCCCCCGGCCAGCGTGACCGCGAGCAACAGCCCCAGCGCGTTGGTGAGGACGGACATCGGCGCGACGAACGTGTCGATGCGCAGGTTCCCGTAGTCCCACGACCTCAGCATCAGCCGCTTCGACTCCGCGACCCGCACCCGGTGTTCGGCGGCCTCGCGCTCCTCGGCGGCGAAGGCGCGCACGGTGTCCATGTTCGTGAGGCTGTCGGCGACGTGCCCGGACACCCGGGCGATGGCCTCCTCACGCTGGGCGACGAGCCGCTGCCGGCGCCGGATCAGCGGCGTCACCCCTACGGCCGTCACCGCGATCATCGTCAACAGGCAGACGACGAGCCAGGGTTCGTAGCTCCACAGCACCACCGACCCGAACGCCAGCGGCAGCAGGCTCCCCGCGACCTGGAACGCCAGTGTGTCCGCGAACTCCTCGAACCGCCCGGCGAAGCTCAGCACCCGTTTGGTCAGGGACCCCGCGAAGTTGTCGTGGAAGAACGCGGCGTCCTTCGCGAAGAGTTCGTCCATGCCGACGACGTACAGGTTCTCGACGCCGAGCGCGTCGACCCGGTTCAGACAGTGGATGCCGACCCGCCACAGCGCCTCGGCCGTCAGCATCACGAGCGCGAACCCGACGACGTACGGCAGCGCGGTCGAGACGACCACTTCCCCGTCGTCCGCGATCCGCCCCACCAGTTTCGCCACCACCAGCGGCGCCACGTAGTTGATGCCCGCGTTCCCCAGCGCGGGCAGCAGCAACGCCGGCAGCGCCAGCCATTTCAGCCGTCCCAACTCCCGTCCGTAGTACCGAAGGGCGAGCAGCACCGCGCCCTTGCGTGATTCAGCCGTATCCATCCCGTCCCTGTGTCGCTCAGGTCCCGGGCACGCGAAAAACGGCGCGCGTAAGCGGGACAAATCGGAGGAGGAACGGGAAGTCTCCCGCGCGGGCGGGGGCGGCGTCCAAGCGTTTTTCGGCGGTGGTGTACGGCAGAATGACGCCCACCGACGTCCCGGAGCGCGACCGCGCCCCAAGTGCCCGCTTCCGGGCGGCCCTTGGGCGCGTGAGGAGAGGAAGACGTGAGCGAGAAGCAGAGCGCCGACACAGCGGCTCAGCGAGTCGACACCCGCACGGCACACAACGCTCGCGTGTGGAACTACTGGCAGGGCGGCAAGGACAACTACGAGGTCGACCGGCAGGTGGGCGAGCACGTCGCCGGCATGATCCCCGTCATCCGCGACATCGCGCGCGCCGACCGGGAGTTCCTCGGCCGCGCCGTGCGCCGACTGGCGCGGGAGCACGGCATCCGCCAGTTCCTGGACATCGGCACCGGCCTGCCGGCGCTGGAGAACACCCACGAGATCGCCCAGCGGATCGCGCCCGCGTCACGGATCGTGTACGTCGACAACGACCCCATCGTGCTCGCGCACGCCCGCACCCTGCTGACCAGCGCCCCGGAGGGTGCCACCGACTACATCGACGCCGATGTGCACGACCCGGACGCCATCCTGCGCATCGCCGGAGACACCCTCGACTTCACCGAGCCCACCGCCCTGATGCTGCTCGGCATCCTCAACTTCGTCCTCGACGACGGCGAGGCGCGAGCTATCGCGGCCCGGCTCGTGGAAGCGCTGCCCCCCGGCAGCTTCCTCGTCCTGACCCACCCCACCACGGACCCCGGCCTCGGCGGCGACCTCCAGCTCCAGGCCATGGACTTCTGGAACGCCAACGCGAAACCCCCGGTCACCGCCCGCGGCAGCGAGGAGGTCGCCCGGTACTTCGACAGCCTCACCCTCCTGGAGCCCGGCCTCGTCTCCTGCTCCCGCTGGCACCCGGAGCCGGGCGAGGAGCCCGCGGTCGTACCCCAGCTGGGAGCCGTGGCCCGGAAGGGGTGATCTCCCACCGCCCTTCCCGCACACACGTCGAAGGCCGTGTCAGATCTCTCCGACACGGCCTCTGTTCTCCGACTTCCACAGTCGGGACGACAGGATTTGAACCTGCGACCCCTTGACCCCCAGTCAAGTGCGCTACCAAGCTGCGCCACGTCCCGTTGCCCGTTTGACCTGGGGTTTCCCCTGGTTGAACGCGCAGGGAAAATATACCGCACTCGGATCGCTGGTCGCGCATCGCTTTTCGCGGCGGGGCTGAGTTGACCTCAACTTTGGTTGAGGTTGCACGATCGGTGGCATGACGATCACAGAGGGAACGCGTCGCACGTACGGGTACGACGAACTGGCCGGGCTCATGGAGCGGATGACCGGCGCGGAGAAGCACGGACCAGCGGCGACGTCGACGCTGGACGTGCTGTGGGTGCTGTACGACCGGGTGCTGAAGGTGACGCCCGAGCGGGCCGAGGATCCGGAGCGGGACCGGTTCCTGCTGTCCAAGGGGCACGGGCCGATGGCGTACTACGCGGTCCTCGCCGCGAAGGGGTTCCTGCCGGTGGAGTGGCTGGACGGCTTCGGGTCGTACGACTCGCCCCTCGGCCACCACCCCGACCGCGTCCTCGTCCCCGGCGCGGAGATCGGCAGCGGCTCGCTCGGCCACGGTCTGCCGCTGGCCGTCGGTACGGCCCTGGGCCTGCGCGCCCAGCACCGGCCCGGCCCCGCCGTCTGGGTCCTGATCGGCGACGCCGAACTCGACGAGGGCAGCAACCACGAGGCCATCGCGTACGCCGGCCCGACCGGCCTCGACCGCCTGCACGCGGTCGTCATCGACAACGCCTCCGCCGGCCACGCCCGGCCCGGCGGGATCGCCGCGCGGTTCGAGGCGGCGGGGTGGTCGACGGCCACGGTCGACGGGCGCGACCACACGGCTCTGTACGAGGCGTTCACGGCACCGCACGCCGGGCGACCGCACGCGGTGATCGCCCAGGTGGAGCCGAAGAACCCGGCCCAGGTCCGACGGGGCTGAAGCCCCGCAAGAAGACAGCAGCACCCGCACTCCGAAGGAGCCCCCATGGACACCATGCGCGACCGCCTCGCCCCCACCCTCACCCGCCTCCTCGACGAAGACGCCCGCCTGGCCGTCGTCCTCGCCGTCATCGGCTCCGACAGTTTCGCCGAGGCGAGCCGCCGCCACCCCGAGCGCGTCATCGACGTCGGCATCAGGGAACAGCTGCTGATCGGCGCGGGCGCCGGCCTGGCGCTCACCGGTATGCGGCCGGTCATGCACACCTTCGCCAGCTTCCTCGTGGAGCGCCCCTTCGAGCAGGTCAAGCTGGACCTGGGGCACCAGGACGTGGGCGCGGTGCTGGTCAGCGCGGCGGCGTCGTACGACTGGCCCGCGGGCGGTTTCACGCACATGTCGCCCGGCGACGTCGCCCTGCTGGACACGCTGGACGGCTGGACCGTCCACGTCCCCGGCCACCCCGACGAGGCGGAGACGCTGCTGCGGCACGCGGTGGCCGCCGGGGACGACAAGGTGTACGTCCGCCTGTCGGAGCTGTCCAACGACGAGGCCCGGCCGGTCGACGGACACGGCTTCCTGACCGTACGGGAGGGCCGGCGCGGCGTGGTCCTCGCCGTCGGGCCGACGCTGGACGCGGTGCTCGCGGCGACGGAGGACCTGGACGTGACGGTCCTGTACGGCACGACGGTCCGCCCCTTCGACGCGGCGGCCCTGCGCCGGGCGACCGACGCGGCGGGCACGGACGTCGTCCTGGTCGAGCCGTACCTCGCGGGGACCTCGACGCCCGCCGCGAACGACGCGCTGGCCGACCGCCCGCACCGGGTCCTCGGCCTGGGGGTCGGCCGCCGTGAACTGCGCAGGTACGGCACGGTCGAGGAGCACACGGCGGCTCACGGACTGGACGCGGAGTCCCTGCGGAAGCGGATCGGCGGCTTCCTGGGGGAACGCGGGACGGCGACCGCCTGACCTACACCCCGGCCACCCCCAGCCCCGGATACGCCTCCAGCAACCGCGTCGGCGCGGCCTGTCTCCACGAGTCCGCGAGGATCGCCCTCAGCTCCTCCTCGTCCTCCACCGCCGCGAGCCGGGCCCGCACCCACGCGAACTGGGCCTCATGATCGGCGATCCAGAACTTCCCGGGCTCGGCGAGAACGAGTTCGTCGCGCTCCTCCTTGGGGCAGCGCACCGCGATGGACGTCTCGTCCTCGGGGAGCGTGGCGAACATCTTCCCGGCGACCCGAAAGGTCGGCATGGACCAGGCGACCTTCTCCGTGGTGTCGGGCAGCGACAGGGCGATTCGGCGTACATCTTCGGCGTCCGGCATGCTCCGCACCGTACCGGCCACCACTGACAGTCACCCGCGTCACGGATGGCTCACCTCGGCCAGTGCCTCCAGGACGGGCCGGATCAGTGGATGGGTCTCCGCGCCGCGCCTTATCGCCGCGAAGACCCGCCGGGTCGGGGCGACGCCGTCCACGGGGCGGACGCGGACTCCCGCGAGGTCGGTTCCGAGGAGGGCGGAGCGGGGTACGAGGGCGACTCCCGCACCGACGGCGACCAGGGCGACGACCGCGCGGAAGTCGTCCGAGGCGTGCTCCATACGCGGCTGGAACCCGGCGTTCTCGCAGGCCAGGACGGTGACGTCGTGGCAGGGGTTGCCGGGGTAGGGGCCGACCCAGGTGTCCTTGGCCAGCTCCGCGAGCGGCACCTCGGGCGTGTCCGCGAGGCGGTGGTGCGCGGGGAGGACCGCGTCGAAGGGCTCCGCGTAGAGGGGTACGTGGGTGAGGCGGGGGTCGTCGGCGGCGGGAGCGCCCCGGTACTCGACGGCCACGGCGACGTCCACCTGCCGGTCGAGGACCATCGGCAGGCTCGCGTCGCCCTCCGCGTCCTGGACGCGCAGCCGGATGCCGGGGGCGGTCCGGGCGAGCCGGGTCATCGCGGGCGCGACGACCAGCGCGATGCCGGTCGCGAACGCGGCGACGGTGACCGTGCCCGCCTCGCCGTTGCTGTACGCCGCCAACTCGGCTTCGGCGCGCTCCAGTTGGGCGAGCACGGCGTTGGTGTGGCCGAGCAGGATCTCGCCGGCCGGGGTGAGCCGTACGCCCTTGGCGCCGCGTTCGACGAGGCGGTGGCCGGTCTCCTGTTCCAGGGCGGCGAGCTGCTGGGAGACGGCGGAGGGGGTGAGGTAGAGCGCGGCGGCAGCCGCGGTGACCGTACGGTGGTCGGCCACCGCGCGGAGGATGTGGAGCCGCCGGGCTTCGATCATGGGTCCGATTATCGCAAGGTGCCCAAAACTGACCTAATCGCTCCTCACACGCCAGCTCGTCACACGCCGGCTCCTCGCGCGCCAGTTCCTCGTGCGTCAGTTCCTCGCTCGCCGGTTCCTCCCGCGTCCAGTTCCTCGCGCGCCGACACGAACGCGTCCACCGCCCGGTTCACGTCCTCCAGCGAGTGTGCCGCCGACAGCTGGACCCGGATCCGCGCCTGCCCCTGCGGAACGACCGGGTACGAGAACCCGATCACGTACACGCCCCGCTCCAGGAGCAGTTCCGCGAGCCGCCCCGCCTTCGCCGCGTCCCCGATCATGACCGGCGCGATGGGATGGTCGCCGGGCAGGATGTCGAACCCTTCCTCGGTCATCCGCCGCCGGAACAGCGCCGTGTTCTCGGCGAGCCGTTCCCGCAGGTCACCGGCGGACTCCAGGAGCTCGAGGACGGTCAGCGAAGCGGCGGCGATGACCGGTGCGAGGGTGTTGGAGAAGAGGTAGGGACGCGACCGCTGGCGCAGCAGGGCGACGATCTCGGCGCGCGCGGCGACGTACCCGCCGGAGGCGCCGCCGAGGGCCTTGCCGAGGGTGCCGGTGATGATGTCGACCCGGTCCATGACGCCGTGCAGTTCGGGGGTGCCGCGTCCGCCGGGGCCGGTGAAGCCGACGGCGTGGGAGTCGTCGACCATGACCATCGCGTCGTACCGGTCGGCGAGGTCGCAGATCTCGCGCAGCGGTGCGACGTACCCGTCCATCGAGAAGACGCCGTCGGTGACGATCAGGCGGCGGCGGGCGGTGGCCGCCTCCTTCAGCTGGCGTTCCAGGTCGGCGAGGTCGCGGTTGGCGTAGCGCAGGCGGCGGGCCTTGGAGAGGCGGATGCCGTCGATGATCGAGGCGTGGTTGAGGGCGTCGGAGATGACCGCGTCCTCCTCGGAGAGGAGCGTCTCGAAGACGCCGCCGTTCGCGTCGAAGCAGGAGGAGTAGAGGATCGTGTCCTCCTGGCCGAGGAACCGGGAGAGCCGGGCCTCCAGCTCCTTGTGGACCTCCTGCGTGCCGCAGATGAAGCGGACGGAGGCCATGCCGTAGCCCCAGCGGTCGAGGGCGCGGTGCGCGGCGTCGATCACGTCGGGGTGGTCGGCGAGGCCGAGGTAGTTGTTGGCGCAGAAGTTGAGGACCTCGCCGGGCCGGCCGCCGGAGCTGACGTTGACGGTCGCGGACTGCGGGGTGTCGATGACGCGTTCGGGCTTGTGGAGCCCGGCGGCGCGGATCTCTTCGAGGGTGGCGCGCAGGTCGTCGCGTACGGAGTCGAACATGGGGTTCCTTCAGCTCGTCCAGTCGAGGATGACTTTGCCGCCCCTGCCGCTCGCGGCGTCGGCGAAGGCGGCCTCGTGGTCGCGGTAGCCGTAGCGGCCGGTGATGACGGGGGCGAGGTCGAGGCCGCCCTCCAGGAGGACGGACATCGCGTACCAGGTCTCGAACATCTCGCGGCCGTAGATGCCCTTGAGGGTGATCATCGAGGTGACGATCCGGGCCCAGTCGACGGGGAACTCCTCGGTCGGCAGGCCCAGCATGGCGATCCGGCCGCCGTGCGTCATGTTGGCGATCATGTCGCGCAGCGCCTCGGGGCGCCCGGACATCTCCAGGCCGACGTCGAAGCCCTCGCGCAGCCCCAACTCCCGCTGACCGTCGACGATCTGACGGTCCGACACGTTCAGTGCGAGACTCACGCCGACCTTCCGCGCGAGGTCGAGGCGCTCCTCGCTGACGTCGGTGACGACGACGTTGCGCGCCCCGGCGTGCCGGGCGACGGCCGCCGCCATCAGGCCGATCGGGCCGGCGCCGGTGACGATGACGTCCTCGCCGACGAGCGGGAACGACAGGGCGGTGTGCACGGCGTTGCCGAACGGGTCGAAGATCGCGGCGACATCGAGGTCCACGGGGACGCGGTGCACCCACACGTTGGACGCGGGCAGCGCGACGTACTCCGCGAACGCGCCGTCCCGGCCGACCCCCAGCCCGACGGTCGCCCGGCACAAGTGCCGCCTCCCGGCGAGGCAGTTGCGGCACTTCCCGCACACCAGGTGGCCCTCGCCGCTGACCCGGTCGCCGATCGCGACGTCCGTGACGCCCGCGCCCAGCTCGACGACCTCGCCGACGAACTCGTGCCCCACGACCAGCGGCGTGCGGATCGTCTGCCGCGCCCAGCCGTCCCAGGCCCTGATGTGCAGGTCGGTGCCGCAGATCCCGGTGCGCTGCACCTTGATCAGTACGTCCCCGGCGCCGACCGCCGGCTCCGGGACGTCCCGCAGCCGCAGTCCCGGCTCCGCCTTCTCCTTGACCAGCGCCTTCAACGCAACGGCTCCTGAGGTGAGTCGACCGGCTCGCGGGCACGACGAGGTGACCCGGGTCCGGGGAGGGGGATGGATACGACGACGAATCTGCCGTACCCGTGCCGCCCCGGTCCATCGAGCTTTTCTTAAGCGGCGCCGCAGCTCCGCTTCACGCCCTCTCCTCCAGCAGGACGACGAGTTCGGCGGCGGTCGCCTTGACCGTCTCAAGTCCCGTGGTCCCCCAAGCCCTTGGGGCGAGGTCGGCGACACAGACCGTGCCGAGGACCATGCCGGTGCTGTCGGTCAGGGGGGCGCCGAGGTACGACCGGATGCCGTACTCGTCCACGATCGGGTTGCCGGCGAAGCGCGGGTAGTCGGTGACGTCGCCGAGCGCCAGCGCGCGGCGCCTGACGACGACATGGGGGCAGTAGCCGTGGTCGCGGGGCAGCTCGCGCCCCAACTCCCCGCGGGCGCCCGGCGCGACGTACAGGCCGGCGAAGAACTGGCGTTCCTCGCCCACGAAGTTGACCATCGCGTACGGGGCGCGGGTGAGGTCCGCGAGGCGCTGCGCGAGGCGGTCCAGCATGGGCTCCGCGCGCTCCCCGAGGCCGAGTCGGCTCAGCCTCCGGGCCCGTGCGGGGGCCTCCCGGTCCTCCGGCGTGACCAGCAGCCGCCCCACCGGCCGCGGCGGTCCGTAGCTCATCTCAGGGCTCCTCTCCGCGAGTTGGGGGTCATGCACGGGCGTTCTCGGCGGGCGTGTGGGCGATCAGGTGCTTGACGAGGGTCAGCAGGGTCTGGACGCCGGACGCGGAGATCCGCGCGTCGCAGCGGACCACCGGGATCGCCGGGTTCAGGTCCAGAGCGGCCCGGACCTCCTCCGGGTGATAGCGGTGGCCGCCGTCGAACTCGTTGACGGCGACGATGAATCCGAGGCCGCGCTCCTCGAAGAAGTCGACGGCCGCGAAGCAGTCCTGGAGGCGGCGCGTGTCCGCGAGGATCACCGCGCCGAGCGCCCCTTCGCACAACTCGTCCCACATGAACCAGAACCGCTGCTGGCCCGGCGTCCCGAACAGGTACAGGACGTGCTCCGGGTCCAGGCTGATGCGGCCGAAGTCCATGGCGACGGTCGTCTCGACCTTGTTCTCGACGCCGTCGAGGCTGTCGGTGCCGGCGCTGACGGTCGTGAGCAGTTCCTCCGTGCACAGCGGCGCGATCTCGCTGACCGCGCCGACGAAGGTGGTCTTGCCGACCCCGAACCCGCCCGCGACCAGCACCTTCAGCGCGGTCGGGAACGGGGTCTGATCATCGTGGGAGCCGTACGCGTCGTACTCACAGCTGTCGTCGTAGTCCATCGAGCACCGCCTCCAGTAGGGCCCGGTCGGTGGGGTTGTGGTGGAACTCCGGGGGTTTCGTGGTCAGAGCCCCGCAGTCCACCAGGTCCGACAGCAGCACTTTGGTGACCGCCGCCGGGAGTTTCAGATGGGCGGCCACCTCGGCCACCGGGACCGGGGCGCGGCACAGGTCGAGCGCCTGCGCGTGCTCCGGGCCCAGGTAGCCGAGGGGGCTCGTCCCGGTGGCCCGCACCTGCGACATCAGGTCCAGGGCGACGGTGGGCCTGGTGCGGCCGTTGCTCACGGTGAAGGGGCGCACCAGGCGGCCGGCCGCGTCGTCGAGCCACGGCCCGTCGGCCGCCATCACGTTCACGACCTCATCGCCGGGGGTTCGGCCGGGTGCTGGCGGGGGGCGGTCACGAGGTACGGCCGCACGCTCTTGACGAGCATCGCCATCTCGTACCCGAGCACCGCGGCGTCGGCCTCGCGGCCCGCCATCACGGCGAGACACGTCCCCGATCCGGCCGTCGTCACGAACAGCAGCGCGGAGTCCAGCTCCACCACCACCTGCCGGACGTCCCCGCCGTCCGCGAACCGCACGCCCGCGCTGCGGCCCAGCGAATACAGGCCCGACGCCAGCGCCGCCATATGGTCCGCGCTGTCGTGGTCCAGGCCGTGCACAGACTTCACGAGCCCGTCGCAGGACAGCAGTACCGCGCTCGTCGTGTGAGGCACACGCTGCACGAGGCCGCTCATCAGCCAGTCGAGATCGGATACGTGCCCGGTGGCCGGCGCGTCGCTCGCCATGGTGGATCGACTCCTTGAGGGGGGTTGCGGAGGTGTGGGGTGGGGGCGCGGGGTGGCTCGGGGGTCCGCGGTGGGTGGGGGTCGGGGGGAGGGAGAGGGGCTTGGGGGTGGGGGCCGTGCACACGGGTCGGGGGGCGGGGGTCGGTGAGGGGGACGGCGACGGGGGTGACGGAGTGGCGGGGCTCGGTAACGGGGTCATCGCGAGAAGGGGTTTCTGTCGGAGGGGGCGGAGGTCTCGGAGGGGGCGGCAGCGGTCGTTCATCCGGCGGGGGTGGTGCCGTCGGGGTGGTGGGTGAGCGAGGTCGGAGGGGTGTCCGGGGTCGGGGCCTGGTCCGACTGGTCCGTCTCCATGCCGAGTTGGGCCTCCGCGAGGCCCATCCCCCGCTGGAACGCCGCCATCAGTCCTGGATCGTGTCCCCCGGGTTCCTCGCTCTCGGGCCTCGGCACGGGGCCCCCGCGCAACTGCGGAGCCAGATGCTCCTGCGCCCGGCGCCGGGGCAGCCGGGGCTTCCCCATCGTCCCCCGCACCGCCCCCACCCTGGGCACGGGCACCTCCCCCTGCACCTCCTCGACAGCGGCCCGGTCCTCGACCCTGATCCCGGGCCGAGCCTCGGCGGGGTTGGGCCGCGTCTCCCGGGTGTCGCGCATCGGGAGGGGGGCGGGGCGTACGCCGTTGCCGGGGGCCGGGGCGGTGGGGTGCGTGCCGTCGGGAGCGGCGGGGCCGGGGGGCGTGCCGTTGAAGGCGGGACCGGGACCGGCGGGCGAACCGTCCGCTCGGGGCGCGTGCCCTGGACCCGCCGTACGGCCGGTTCCGACGCCGCCGGGAGGGCTCCCGTCGAGACGGTGTACGCCCCCGGGGCCGGCGCCGTCGGAGACCCCGCCACCCGAACCGCCCACGTGCCCACCAGCACTCCCGGCAGCGGCACCCCCCATGGCCGCGCCGCCACCACCGGAACCCCCCGAAGCCACCCCGTCGAAGCGACGCGTGCCACCGCTGGTCCGGCCGCCGAAAGACGTCCCGCCGAAACTCTGCGCCCCCTCAGCACCGGAACCACCCGCCCGCGGCCCACCGACAGGAGCCGCACCACCAGCGGCCGGGCCGCCGGGACCGTACCCGCCTTCGACACCGGAACCACCCGCCCGCGCGGCATCGACGCGAGGCACGCCCCCGGTGGCCGACCCGGCGGCTCCGTACCCGCCTTCGGCACCGCCCCCACCAACGCCGTACCCCTCGGCGCCGCCCCCACCAGCCCGCACGGCACCGCCCCGAGGCACACCCCCCGTGGCCTGGCCACCGACGCCGTACCCGGCACCGGCACCGGCACCGGCACCGGCACCAACCCCACCCGACCCCGCGCCGCCCCCCCGACGCGTCCCCCCGCCATGCCCGCCCCCGGAACCCGCCCCCGTCGGCCGTGTGCCGGTCCCCTGGGGTGAGGCGTCCGCGCTGTGCCCCCCGGCACGTGTGCCGTTGACCCGGTGTGCTCCGGCGGGCGGTTGTGTGCCGTTGGTGCTGGGTGCAGTCCGGGGGCTCGCGTGGCGGGGGCCCGGCGTGGTGGTGGCCGGTGTGGCAGGTGACGCGGCGCCCGGTACGGCGGTGCCGGCGGTCGGCCGGGGCCCCGCCGTCGTCGTGGCGGCAGGTACCCGCCCGGCGTCTCCCAGGAGGGCCTGAGGCACGACCAGGATCGCCTGGACCCCGCCGTAGATGTTGTTCTGGAGGCGCACCCGGATGCCGTGGCGGCGGGCGAGCTGGGAGACGACGAACAGGCCGATCCGGCCGTCGGCGAGGAGGCGGCCGACGTTGACCTGGTCGGGGTCGGCCAGCAGCGCGTTCATACGGGCCTGTTCCTCCGGCGGCATGCCCAGCCCCCGGTCCTCGACCTCGACCGCGAGGCCGGAGGTGACGAGGTTGGCGCGCAGGAGGACCTGGGTGTGCGGGGCGGAGAAGACCGTGGCGTTCTCGACGAGCTCGGCGAGGAGGTGGATGACGTCGGCGACGGCGTGCCCGCGGAGGTCGCCGTCGACCGGGGGGACCAGCTTCACGCGGGAGTACTGCTCCACCTCGGCGATCGCGGACCGCAGCACCTCGGTCATCGACACGGGATGGCTCCACTGGCGGCGCGACACCGCGCCCCCCAGCACCGCGAGGTTCTCCGCGTGCCGCCGCACCCGGGTGGCGAGGTGGTCGACGTGGAAGAGCCCCTTCAGCAGGTCGGGGTCCTCGATCTCGTTCTCCAGCTCGTCGAGGAGCAGGATCTCCCGGTGCACGAGGGACTGGAGGCGCCGCGCGAGATTGAGGAACACCTCCAGTTTCTGCTCGCTCCCGGTCCGGCTGGACAGCTGCGTCGCCTGGACGACGGCCGCCACGGCCCCGTCGTGCGCACGGGCGAGATCCGCCGCGAGCAGCTCGAACTCGTCGGCGTCCCCGGGCGGCAGCCCCCGCGTACGGCGCTGGGGCGGCGCCTCCCCGCGCCGTAACGCCTCGACCAGCGCCCGCAGATCGGCCTCGCCGCGCGCGGCGGACCGGCGCAGCGCGTCGAGCCGGTCGGTCACGGACCGCGCGGTGCGCCCCGCGGCGACGGCGGCGACCCCGATGCCCGCTCCGGTGACGACGACCGCGCCCGCGAGGACGGCCCACAGGGTGGGTCCGAGGCGGACGCCGGTGGCGCGCACGGTGAACAGCACGACCGCGCACGCGCCGAGCGCGACGGCGGTCGGCGGCAGTACCGCGAGCCGCAGGAGGTGCGGCCGTATGTGGGTCTCGGCCGTGCGGGCGACCGGTCGTCCGTGCCGTCCGCCCTCACGGCGGTCTGCGCGTGCGGCGGGTGCGCGGAGGTGCGACATCCGTGTCCTCGTCCTGATCCGTCGGGTCCCTGGCTGTGCGGCGACTCACAGTAGTTGCCAACGAGGCATGCAGGGCGGGCAGTTGGCGAACTCCTGCGGCAATCGTCCCGCTCTGGTATGAGCGCTCGCACGTCTGCCCGATAACCCGTCACAGGCGGGTATCACATAGGGAAAAGAACTGATCAGAGGCGGTCTCGAACGGTCCCACACGGAAGCCGGAACCCCCTCCCGGGCGCCGGTCACTCAACGTGTTCGCTTTGGCCAACAAAAAGCCGGGGCGGGCCCGAAAGGAACCCCGCCCCGGCGTACGGCCGGCCGGTCTCAGCCCTCGCCGACGAGCCCCAGGTCGTCCCGCGACACGCTCGGCACCGGCCACTCCTTCTGAAGCGGCGCCGAGACGCTCCGCCACCAGGCCCGCACCGGCAGCTCGCCACCGGGTTCGAAGGGCTGGCCGGGGATCGGTACGGCGACGGCCTGGCCGACGGCCTCGCCCGCCGCCAGCGTCCACTCCCCCGGCTCCGCCCACGGGTGCTGCGCGAGGTTGAACGTGCCCCAGTGGATCGGCATCATCACGCCGGACGGGGCGCCGCCCTGGAGGTCGAGGTGGGCGCGCATGCCCTCCTCGGGCGTCATGTGGATGTCCGGCCACAGCGGCGAGTACGCGCCGATCTGGATCATCGTGATGTCGAACGGGCCGTGCGCGGCGCCGATGTCCCGGAAGCCCTCGAAGTAGCCGGTGTCGCCGCTGTGGTAGATCCGGTGCTCGGACCCGGCGACCGACCAGGACGCCCACAGCGTGTGCTGCGTGTTGCGCAGGCCGCGCCCGCAGAAGTGGCGGGCCGGGGTCGCGGTCAGGGTGAGGCCGCCGACCTTCGCCTCCTCGTGCCAGTCCAGCTCGCGCAGGCGGTCCGCCGGGACGCCCCAGTGCTCCAGGTGCGCGCCGACGCCGAGGGGGACCGCGAAGAGGGTGTCCGTACCGGCCAGCGCCTTGATCGTGGGCAGGTCGAGGTGGTCGTAGTGGTCGTGCGAGATGACCACGACGTCGACCGGGCCGAGGGCGGCGAGCGGGAGCGGTACGGGGTGGAGGCGCTTGGGGCCCGCGAAGGGTACGGGGGAGCAGCGCTCGCCCCAGACCGGGTCGAACAGCACGCGGTGGCCGTCGATCTCCGCGAGCACGCTGGAGTGGCCCATCCAGGTCACGCGCAGGCCCGTCGCCGGGGGCCTGGCGAGGTCGGCGAGGGTCGTGGCGTGCACGGGGATGGTGCCGGTGGGGGCGCGGTGGGGGCGGGTGTCCTTGTCGAAGAGGCCCTTCACGAAGTCCACGGCCGTACCGGAGTCCCGCGGGGCCGAAGGGCCCCCGGGGTTGACGAAGACCCCGTCCTTGAAATGCGGCGATCTGCGGATCCGCGCCATACGCTCACCGCTCGGGTCCACGCCGAACGCCTCGGGCGTCAGCGCACGGAGCCCGGAGCTGAGGGAACGGGAACCGGCCACGGTACCTCCAGATGGTTCTGCTGAGGCGTCCCATTATGGTCGGCCCCTCTGACAACCGGCCCGGCCCCGGGGACCCTCCGCCGACCCGCTCCGGCCCGGCCGCGTCCCCGGCACCGCCGGACCCTCCGCGAGAACACCGCGGCGGCCTGCTTGATTCCGCGACGCCGGGGGCAACGCGACTCGGGCCCTGCGTACCCCGCCCCACGCCGGCCCCGGAACCCCTGCCCCCGAAACACCGCAGGCCGCCCGAGCCCCAGCCCGGACGGCCTGCGTGTGCCTGTACGCGCGGCTGCGCTCAGTCCAGCTCGTACACCACCGTCACCGAAGACGTCGCCTTGATCTCGCCCGGCGCGAGCGGCACCGCCCCGAGGCCGCCGGCGGGCATGTCCGCGGCCATCGGCGGGGCCGGGGTGGCGTAGCCCGTGCTGCCCTCGCTCAAGGTGACCAGGCGGCCGAGTCGGCGACCGCTCAGCGCGGCGTACTGCTCGGCCTTGGCGCGGGCGTCCGTGAACGCGGCCTTGCGGGCGGCGCGTTGGAGGGGTTCGCGGTTCGCCAGGTCGAAGACGACGGAGTTGACGCGGCCCGCGTCGCCGGTGGCGTCGGTGACGGCCTGGAGGACGGCGCCCGTGCGGTTGATGGCGCGGACCTTGACCGTGAAGGACTGGGCGGCCCGGTACCCGGTGAGCACGGAGGTGCCGTCCGTGTAGTCGTAGACGGGGCTGAGGGAGATGCCGTCGGTGTGGATGTCCTTGTCGGCCACCCCCTGCCCCCGCACCGCCTTCAGCAGCGCGTCGGCCGCCTTGTTCTGCGCGGCCATCGCCGCCTTCGCGGTCTTGGCGGTCGCCTCGACGCCGACGCCCAGCACCGCGAGATCGGGGTCGGCGCTCGCGCTGCCGTCCCCGGTCACGGTGACCGTGGTCGGCGCGGGCGCGGCCCGCTCGGCGACGGGCGCGGACGCGTG
Organism: Streptomyces niveiscabiei; assembly: GCF_033794345.1. NCBI lineage: Bacteria > Bacillati > Actinomycetota > Actinomycetes > Kitasatosporales > Streptomycetaceae > Streptomyces > Streptomyces niveiscabiei. The sequence continues at coordinate 42,540 of NZ_JARAYJ010000007.1, read as the reverse complement.
CCCCCCGTCCAGCGCGGCGGCACCGGGCGCGGACAGGCCCAGCGAGAGGAGGGTCACGGCGAGCGCGGCGGTGACACGGGACGTACGGGAACGGGGCATGCGGGCGGGTCCTTCACACGGTCGGGGACGTCGGTCCGCCGCCGGGGAACCCCCCGGAACCGGCGTCCGGCCATCCCAGCACCCGCGCCGGGACCCCCGCCCGCACCACTCCCGTACGATCACCTCACTGGCCGAGCCCTCGTGACAAGCACACGACACCGCGCCTCAGGCCACCGCCGAGATCCGCATCTTGATGTCGTCCGGCGACAACGTGCCCTTCGCCGTCACATGGTCCCCGGAGGACTCGCCGCGCAGCCGGCGCCCGATCCACGGCACGAGGTACTCGCGCGCCCAGTGCACGTCGTCGCGCCGGACGTCCAGCGTGCCGCGCGGCGGAAGCGCGGGCCACGGTTGCTCGGGGTCCGCCGGGATGTCGAGGCCCAGTGCCTGCCCCGCCCGGAGCGCGACGCGTGTGTGCCCCTCGGGGGACAGGTGGAGCCGGTCGTCGTCCCAGGCCCGCCGGTCCTGGATGGAGCGCAGGGACCACAGGTCGAGGACGGGGCAGCCGTACCGGTCGGCGATGGCGCGGACGTGTCCGTTGTACGTCGCGATCTTCCCGCGCAGGTGCTTGAGGACCGGCATCTGCCGGGTGTCGAACCCGGTCGTCACCATGACCGTCCCGGCCACGGACGCGAGCTGCGCGACGGCGAGCTCGAACCGTTCGGCGACCTCGTCGGGGTCGGTGCCGGGCCGCAGGATGTCGTTGCCGCCCGCGCACAGGGACACGAGGTCGGGGGCCATCGCGACGGCCTGGGGAAGCTGGTCGGCGACGACCTGGTCGAGCAGCTTCCCGCGCACCGCGAGGTTCGCGTACGCGAAGTCGCCCTCGGCCCGCCGGTCCGCGAGGAGTACCGCGAACCGGTCGGCCCAGCCGACGAACGCCCCGTCGGGGCCGGGGTCGCCGACGCCTTCGGTGAAGCTGTCCCCCACCGCCACGTACGACCCGATCATCACTGTCTTGCTGTCACTCTTCGAATCGTCTGCCACAGCAGCCCATGATTCACCTTCGAATGTGACCTACGCGACCGTAATAAAGGGTTGACGGGTGGTGAGATAAGCCACTTCTAAAGAGTTACTCAATCCGGGAATACGCCCCACACCCGGAACCTCTCGATCCGGAAATGGCTCCAGGTGGTCCGGAAGGCGAAATGCCCGCCCGTGTACGGCTCGGGGTCGGTGTAGTCGAAGACGAGCCGCCCGTTGTCCCACCACTGGACCGTGGACCCGTCGGAGACGATCCGCACCCGGTTCGGCTCGTTCGCGACGAGCAGCGGCTCGGTGTAGTCGTAGATCAGCGGGCGCACCCCCGCCTCCCCGACGTACCGCCGCAGCCGGGTCGTCGTGTTGTAGTTCGCGCCGTACCCGGAGTAGTAGGTCTTCAGGTAGTCGTACTCCGCGAGCGCGCCCCCGCGAGCGGTCGCGAAGAGGTCGTCCGGCGAGCGCACGTCGACGGCGTTCCAGAAGTTGTTGAGGTCGGAGACCCGGTCGTTGACGCCACCGGCCGAGACGGGGGTCGCCGTGTACTCGATGACGTACGGCCCCTGAAGGGGCTGCCGGAACCAGACGGTCGCCCCGGCGGGCACGTCGACCTCAAGCACGCCCCGCGAGGCGGTGACCGTGCCGCCCTTCTCCAGTTCCACGGCCCACTTCCCTAGCCCGTGGCAGAAGTCGTCGCGGGCGAGAAGCCGTCGGCGGGGTGCGGCGGCGGCCCGCGTCGCGGGGGCGACGGCGGCGAGGGCGGCTCCCGCCGCGAGGGCGCCGAACGCTCTACGCGTGGTCGTCATGTCGGTGCGCTCCTTCGGTCAGCAAGGTGATCAACCGGTCCGCCACCTTACGGTGGCCCCGGACGTTCGGGTGGACCGCGTCGTTCAGATCCTCCGTGGAGATCCAGCCGGTGGTGTCCACGAACTCGGTGCGCGGGTCTCCGAGTTGGGCGACGGCCGCCGAAACGTCCGCCGCGTGCGTCCCGTTGAGGGGCCGCAGCGCCAGGATCCGTGCGTGCGGGGCGGCTTGGCGCAGCCGGGCGAGGTACGCGCGGTAGGCGGCCGTGAACTCCTCGGCCCCGTACGCCGCGTCGTTCGACCCCTGATTGACGACGATCACGTCGGCCTTCCGGTCCGAACTCGCCGGTGAGCCCGCGTAGTTCCACCCGTACGCGGCCCTCGCGTCCGGCACTCCCCCGTTCCCGGTGAGGAGCACGCCCTGGCGCCCGAACCCGACCTGGGTCAGCGAGGCGTGCAGCGCGTCGGCGACGAGCGTCGGGTAGGCGGCGGTGCCGTCGGCGCAGTCGGAGGTGCTGTTGTCGCCGCACAGGGCGTTGACGCCCTGCGTGATGGAGTCGCCGTAGAACGCGAACTGCCGCTTGTGCACCGGCTTTTGCGGAACGATCCGCCCCTTGAGCCCGGTGAGCGTCACCCCCGTCTGAAGCGGCGGCACCCAGCGGTTCACCCGCGAGAACACGTCCTTCACGGACAGGACGGCGGTGTGCGGTCCGCGCCCCTTCGCGGTGATCTCGATGTCGGCGCGGTCGACGGCGTACCGCTGCCTGGGGCCGCCGTCGACGGAGACGTACACCTGCGCGGGAACCGTGACCGAGGTGACGTCGAAGAGGGCGTGGACGGTGTTCCCGGTGAACGAGAAACGCAGCCGGGAACCGGAGTTGACGGTGACGGCGGCCTCGGGGCCGCGGCTCCAGTGGCCCTCGTAGGCGAGGCGGCGGTCGTCGGGGCGGACGGTGTCCTGGCCCGCCGCGTGGGCGGGCTGCGGGACGAGGAAGGCGAGGCCGAGCGCCGGTGTCAGGAGGCGTTTCACGAGGGGATCTCATCTCCGATCAGGGCCAGGTTCTGGATCGCCGCGAGCGCCCACTGCGCCGAGGAGTTGGTGGAGACCCAGGGGATCTCCCGGGTGGTGCGCAGGACTTGGGGCGTGGGGACGGTGACGCGGCGCCAGTCGTTCGACGGGAAGTAGGTGTCGGCGCCGGTGAAGAACTCCTTCCACGCGCGGCTCGCGAGCGCGGGGTCGCCCTGGTGGCGGGCGGCGTACGCGGTGATGCGGGAGTGGGCTGCGGGGAGGGCCGACTTCCAGGTGGAGCCGGTGAGTTGACGCTTCTGCGCGTCGGTCCCGTTGTAGTGGCGGGCGTAGTTCAGCCACGCCGTGCGGAACTCCGGTTCCTGGTCGCCGAGGAGGGCGACGATCTCGCTGTTGGTCTCCACGAGCCCGAACACGGCGCTGAGGTGCGAGACGTTCACCGCCGTGCTCGTCGTGAGCGCGAACCGGCCGGTGTCGGCGTCGAGCAGACCGGCGCCGGTGAAGAAGCCGTTGGGCTGGGCGGCTATCGTCCGCAGGGAGTTGACCAGTTTCGTGCGGGCCTGTTCCGCGCGCGGTCCGCGCCGCTCCCACTCGGTGAGCCAGGCCGCCGAGATGCCGCCCCAGTCGGTGCCGAAGCCGACCGAGAGGGCGTGCCGGTCGCCGGGGGTGTAGCCGTCGGCGCGGACCTTGCGCTGCGGGTCCACGGCGAGGAACGTCAGCTCCACGTCCGCGAGTTCGCGCAGCAGGTCGCCGGTGCGCTCGTCGCCGGTGAGGTAGTAGAAGAAGCGCCGGTTGGCGGCCGTCGAGATCCGCACCTGCTTGGCGCTGTCCGCGTAGTGCTGGACGCCGTGCCGGGTGCCGAGCCCCGCCCACGCGCCGAGGTGGTAGACGTCGACCTCGCCGGTGTGCCGCGTCATGGCCTCCGCGAACCGGAACACCTCGGCGGAGCCGGTGCGCAGGAAGTGGTACCAGAGCCAGAGGTCGGTGCCCAACTCCGAGTTGTCCCAGGCGAATCCGCCGACGTCGTAGCGCCAGACGTGCCGGTCGGTGTCGTAGGTGTGCTGGACGTCGCCGTAGTCGAGGAACCCGTACCAGCGGCGCTCCTCGCGCTGGTCGCGGTAGTAGGCGAACAGGTCGTCGAGGTGGTCCTCGATGACCGTACGGGCCTTGGTCGACCGATCGACGGGCGCCCAGTCGCCGAACACCCCGGCGGCGTGCAGGCGTTGAGGGGTGGCGGCGAGCTGGGGCGGGGTCGCGACGGCCTGGGCGAAGGCGGCGAGTCGAGTGGCGTCCGGTGTCTTCTCCACGGCCCAGAAGGTGAGTTCACTGGTCCGCGCGATGCCGTACGGGGTGCCGAAGCCCGGTTCGTAGTCCTCGTAGGTGATCTCCAGGCCGCCGTCCGACTGCTCGTCGTAGGTGTTCTGGCCCAACCCGTCGTGGTAGAAGCGCAGATCGAGCGGCTGGGCTTCCGGGGAGTAGAGCCAGAGGGTGACCTCGGCGGCGCTCGAAGCGGCGCCGCGTACGTCGAGCTGGGTGGGGTGGCGCTGCCAGAAGTCCCGTACGCCGAAGGCGAGTCCGCCGCTCGCGCCGCCGATGTACCCGAAGCCACCGGCCCGTTGACCTGCTGCGGCCGGGATCCAGCCGTGGCCGGACTTGGTGCGCTTGCGGATCTGGTAGCCGTCGGCGGTGAGTTGGGAGAGCGTGTAGTCGCCCCACCGGGGGATGTAGGCGAGGCGGCCGGAGACGCGCGGGTCCCAGGTCGCGAGGTCGGGGAGCCTCTCCCCGGCGATCTGCGCGGCCCGTACGGCTGCCCCGGGGTCGCGGCGCAGGCCGGTGACGCCCTGGACGGCCTCGGTGAAGAGGCCGCCGCCGGAGTCGGCGAAGCGGATGTGCCGGTCGTACGCGCGGTCGCGCAGCGGGACCGTGAAGCGCACGCCGAGCCCGCGCAGGAAGTCGCCCTGGTCGCGGCCGGGTTCCTGGTCGCCGTCCCAGACGAAGGTGTGCACGAGCCGCAGCGACTCGGCGCCCGCCGAGAACGCGAACCGCAGCACGAACGGCAGCCAGCCGCGCCCGCCGTGCCGGTGCCGCCCCTCGACCCGGACGACGGCCCGCACCGGCCCGTCCTGCTCGACCTCCACCTTCTCCACCCGCCCGGCGAACGCCTCCACACCGGCCCCGTCCCGCACACTCCCCTGCCGCAGCGCGACCAGCCGCCCGTCCCGCGCGACCTCGACGCCGCCGCGCAGCAGGCTCCGGACGACGGTGTCGGCGCCCTTCTGCGCGAAGCGGGCCGTCAGGACGCCGGTCGAGACCTCGACGCCGCCCTTCGCGCGCCGGACCGTCACCCGGTGTTCCGGTGCGGCCGGGGTGCCCGCGTCGAGGAGGTAGCGGTCGGCTCGGGGGGCGTCGGGGGCGATCGCGTGGGCCGTCCACTTGACCGAGCCGTCGGGCCAGTAGGCGGTGGGCCAGGACTGGACAGGGACGTCGGTGCCGTCCGCGGTCGTCAGCCTCAGGGGCTGTCCGGGTCTGTGCGTTCCGCGCGCCCAGGGGACGCCCCAGGTGGTGCCGGCGTGGGCGTCGGGGGTGCCCTCCAGCCAGTGCAGCTCGGTGGCGGCGTCCGTGCCGGTGGCGGCTGCCGCCGGGCGGGACAGGGACCAGGCGAACGAGGTGGCGGCTGCCGCGACGGCGGCGCTCTTGATGACGGTACGTCGGTTGACGCCGGACACGGGACCTCCGGGAAAGCGCTTTCAGGGGATGGAGATCACTGTGTCCCCGCGCTTTCCCGGCTGTCGACGTATGTCACATGACCGCAACAGAACGATCATGATCGCGCAAGATCAGACGGAGACCCCGTGCGAGCGCAGGTACGCGAGCGGGTCGACGTCCGAGCCGTAGTCGGCCGTGGTCCGTATCTCGAAGTGCAGGTGCGGCCCGGTCACGTTGCCCGTGGAGCCGGAGTAGCCGATCACCTGCCCCGCGCTGACGCGCTGGCCGACCGAGACGGCCAGCGCCGAGAGGTGCGCGTACTGCGCGTAGTAGCCGTCCGCGAGCTTGATGACGACCTGGTTGCCGTACGCCCCGCCCCAGCCCGCCGAGACGACCGTGCCGGCGCCGACGGCCCGCAGGGTCGTACCGCTCGGGACGACGAAGTCGACGCCCGTGTGGTAGCCGCTGGACCACATGCTGCCGGAGACCCGGTAGCCCGTGCCGACGACCGCGCCCCGGACGGGGAGGGTGAAGCCGGAGGAGGACGAGGCGCTCTCGGTGGTGGCCTTCGAGGAGGACGAGCCGGAGGACTTCTTCGACGAAGATGACGAGGACGACGAGCTTGCGGAGTCCGAAGAGCCCGAGGAGCTCTGGGACTTCCGCGACGACCGCTGCGAGGACTGCGTGTCCGTGTTCGCCCGGCTCTCCGCCCGCGCCGCCTTCGCGCCGAGCGAGAGGCGCAGGCCGGGGTGGATCAGCGAGGGGTCGGAGCCGACGGCGTCCCGGTTGTCCTCGTAGATCCGCTGCCAGCCGCCGGTGACGTTCTGCTCCTCGGCGATCTTCGAGAGGTAGTCGCCGGAGCGGACGGTGTAGGTGGTCGTCTTGCGGGTGGTGGCCGATGTCGTGGCCGAGGCGGTGCGCGCGACCGGCACGGCCTGGACGGTCGTCCCCGAGACCGGCGCCGTGGCGGTGGAGGTACCCACCGAGGACACCGAGGACGCGGTCTCGGCGTGTGCCCCGGTGGCCCCGATGAGCGGAAGTGCGAGCGCCGCGCCACCCGTTCCGGCCGCGGCGAGCGACCGGGAGAAACGAGGCGGCTTCGGGCGGCGGTGCTTACCCCTGGCGGGCATGGAATTCCTCTCCTGCGCCTGCGAGGTGAGCTGTCGGGTGCGGACAGGAGATGTCCGGCCGTGCCGAGGCACGGCTTTACCCCAAGCCTGCTCCGGAAGACCGGACCAGGCGGAACTGCCTGTGGGTCCCCCGCTCCTGCCGTTTCGCTGGTGGGTGTGTTCGGCTCCGGACTGCGGCAGGATTCGGCGTCCGCCCGGATTGGTGATGAACGTAGGCGACGCGGACGCACGGGGACAAGCAGAAGTTGTATATGAATCTTTTTCCTGTCGATTCACGGCGCGTTTCGACCGTCCCCGCACACCGCGTGAAAACCCGGCCGAACCCCTGAATCCCCTTGAAAACCCGGCCTATTACGTGCACATGACGCGTGCCGCAGGGCCAGGAATATGACCCTGCTCACGCGACCGATTCACAGATTTCCCAATTCGGACAGAAACCTCAGATACGGCGCAGCCGGAATACCGCCGCGTCGAGGTCACCGCTCAGCCCGGTCCGCAGCCCGTGGTGCACCAGGACCGCACCCCGGTGGATCTCACCGGTTTCGAGGCATTCGTACGACGCCGTCGCGTCAAGTCCGCGCAGCCGCACCGCCGGTGCGCTCTCCCCGTAGTGCTGGGCCTGGAGCCAGGCCAGGACGACGGTGTCGTCCCCGCGCACGTACTGCACGGCGCTGAGACCGCCCTCGGGGGCGCGCAGCCGGTACAGGTCGCCCTGCTGGACGACGGGCCGGATCTTCTTGTAGAGCTCCACCCACTCGCGCGCCTCGGCGAGTTCCGCGTCGGTCCACTCCGAGAGGTCCCCGCCGACGCCGAGCACCCCGGCGAAGGAGCTGACGAACCGGAACCTCAGCGAGCTGACCCGGTTGTTGAGCTGGGTGTTGGGGCTGTCGGTGACCCAGGCGGCCATCACGCGCGCGGGGTGGATCTGGCTGAAGCCGTGCTGGATGGCGAGCCGGTCCAGCGGGTCGGTGTTGTCGGAGGTCCACACCTGGTCGGTGCGGCTGAGGATGCCGAGGTCGATCCGGCCGCCGCCGCCCGAGCAGGACTCGAAGGCGACGCCGGGGTGGGCCGCGCGCAGCCGGTCCAGGAGCCGGTACAGCGCGCGCACGTGGTCGACCCACAGGCGCTGCGGGTAGGGGTCGCCGGGCCAGCCGGCGTCGGTGAAGCAGCGGTTGAAGTCCCACTTCACGTAGTCGATGGGGGCGCTGGACAGCAGGGTGTCGAGCTGCTCCCAGAGGTACTCCTGGACGTCCTCGCGCGCGAGGTTGAGCATCAGCTGGTTGCGGGACTCCGTGCGCGTGCGGCCCTCCTGGAACTGCACCCAGTCGGGGTGCGCGCGGTAGAGGTCGCTGTCCGGGTTGACCATCTCGGGCTCGACCCAGATGCCGAACTGCATCCCGAGGCCGTGCACCTGGTCGGCGAGCGGCTTGAGTCCCTGGGGGAAGCGGTCGGGGTTGGGCGTCCAGTCGCCGAGGCCCGCGCGGTCGCTGACGCGCTTGCCGAACCAGCCGTCGTCGACGACGAACAGCTCGACCCCGATGTCGGCGGCCTTGCGCGCGAGGACGAGCTGCTGCTCCTCGGAGATGTCGAAGGTGGTCGCCTCCCAGGAGTTGAACAGCACCGGGCGGTCCTGGTCCGCGTCCGGGATCACGTGCTCGCGCTGGTAGGCGTGCCAGGCGCGGCTGGCGCCGCCGAAGCCTCCGTCGGACCACAGGGCCGCGAAGACGGGCGTCGTGAAGGAGTCGCCGTCGGCGAGGAGGAGCAGGCCGGAGTCGTCGTGCCCGGCGCCGCCGGTGATCTGTACGCGCGCGTCGGGGAGCTGCGCGACGGCGATCCGCCAGGAGCCGGACCAGCCGAGGGCGGTGGTGAAGACCTCGCCGGACTCCTCGGTGGCGTCGGTGTCGAGGGCGACCCAGGGCAGGTGCGGGTGGCCGGTGTGGCCGCGGCGGCTGCCGATGATCTTCTCGCCGTAGGTGAGCCGCGTCCGCGCGAGACGGGACTCGGCGGCCCAGCGGCCGTGGAGCTGGGAGAGGCGCCAGCCCTCGCGGTGCGGGAGGGTCCAGGTCGCGGAGTCGGCGCGCAGCAGCTCCAGGGGTTCGTCGCCGTCGTTGCCGAGGACGGCCCAGCGCTCGACGACGTCCCCGCGCATCCGGTAGTGCAGCGCGACGGTCAGTCCGCCGTCGCGGAACGCGAGCCGGAGTTCGGAGTCATCCGCCCCGTACACCTCGTACGCGTCGAAGGTCCACTCGGTGCCCCGGCGCGCGGGCGTGCGCACGGAGAGCGCGGGGCGGGTGAAGCGGGGGCCGCCCTCGACGGGGTACTCCTCGCGGCCGTCCAGCGCGGACTCGAAGGACGAGCCGTGCGACAGGGGGACGGCCGCCAGCGCCTCGGCGTCGGCGAGGGTGATCGCCGGTCCCCAGTGGAGGTGCAGCAGCTCGCCGCGTTCGGTGAGGTGCAGGGCGTAACTGCTCGTGGGGCCCGACAGGAGCCATGTACGCCCGTTCTCAGCGGTTTCCAGCATCAGACCCTCACACGATCGAAAATCAGTTAAAACACATACGAACACGTACGACCAGACGGCAACATCATCGGGGGTTCCCGGGGCCCCCTGCAACGCCTGTGGAAAACTCCTGGGGTGTCTTCCCCGTGTCGTATGGTCGACAGCGTGTCCCACCGGCCATTCTCCTGAGCCGCGCCGGGCCGGGACCCACTGGGAGGGAGACCCCGTGACGCAGCAGATCCCCTCGACCGAACCCGAGCTGGCAGGCGTGCGCAACTTCCGTGACGTCGGAGGCCTGCCGACGACCGACGGGCGCCGGGTGCGCCGGGGCGTGCTGTTCCGCAGCGGCCATCTGGCGCACGCGACCGAGGAGGACGCCGCGTTCCTGGCCTCCCTGGGGCTGCACACGATCTTCGACTTCCGCAACGCGGCGGACCAGAAGCTGGAGGGCCCGGACGTCGAGCTGCCGGGCACGCGGAACGTGAACCTCCCGCTGTCGGACCCGGCGGACGGCGCGGAGTTCTGGGCGATGGTCCGCGACGGGCGGATCGAGCAGCTGCGCGAGCTCCTCGGCGGGGGCAGGGCCGCGGGGCGGATGATCACCTCGTACCGGACGATCATCAAGGGGCGCACGCCCGAGCACACCCAGGTGCTGGCCGCCCTCGCCGACGACAGCACGCCCGCGCTGATGCACTGCGCCGCCGGCAAGGACCGCGCGGGCCTGTCCATCGCGGTGACGCTCCTCGCGCTGGGCGTCGAGCGCGAGGCGATCGTCGCGGACTACCTGGAGTCCAACGCGACCCACCGCCGCTACCGGCTGCGCCGGACGGACGGCTCCACGCCCCCCGCGCGCGACCCCGAGATCACCGAACTCCTCAGCCCCCTGTTCGAGGCCCGTATCGAGTACCTCCAGGCGGCCTTCGACACGATCGACGAGCACTGGGGGTCGGTGGACGCGTATCTGGAGCAGGGCCTCGGGGTCACGCCGGAGCTGCGGGCGCGCCTGAAGGACCGCTTCCTGGAGTAACCCCCCGGCCCCGCCTACTGCCGTGAGCCCGCCTCGAACAGGAACCAGATGAACAGCGCCAGGACGTGGCCGCCGACGACGTAGATCAGCAGCCTGATCCACAGCGCGCGCGGGAAGCCTTCCTCACGGTTGTCGCTCATGGCATGCCTCCGGGGTCGGTCCCCAGGCACAGCGTGGCCGTGGGGCTCTGCAACAGGGTGTGGACGAAGAGGAGGTCGACGCCGGACGCGTCGCGCGCGGCGATGCGGTGCGGGGTCAGCGAGTCGAAGTGCGCGCTGTCCCCGGGGCCGAGGAGGTGCGTGGAGTCGCCGAGGGCCAGGCGCAGGCGCCCCGTGAGGACGTACAGCCACTCCTCGCCGGGGTGCACGCGCACGATGTCGCCCTGCGCGCCGTGCGGCACCCGCACCCGCAGGGCCTGCATCCCGCGCCCGGCGGCCCCGGCCTGGACGTACGTCCAGCCGCCCGCCTCGGTGGGCTCCATGGCCCCGGCGCGCACGACCGCGTCCCGCGCTGCGGACGTCTCGCCGAGGAGTTCGGAGACCGTCGTACCGTAGACCCGGGCGAGGGCGAGCAGCATCGGCAGCGAGGGCTGGCGCTGGCCGGTCTCCAGCCGGGAGAGGTAGGCGGGCGACAGTCCGGCGGACCGCGCGGCGGCCTCCAGCGTGAGGGAGGCTCGGCGGCGCAGGGCCCGCAGGTGCGGGGCCATCGCCGGGAGGGCCGTGGTCGGCTCGGCGTCCGGAGTGCTCATGCCTCCATTCAGCCGCGAGCTTGCCTGTGGGGCAAATTTCTTGCCCCACAGACAAAAAAGCCCGCTAGCGGTTCGCCACGGCCTGCTTGATCAGCGTCTTCCCGAAGTCCCACATCAGCCCGCCCCCGCTGTGCGCGTCGTCCATCACCTCGGTGAACGCGTCCACGAACCGCTCGACGTCCGCTTCGTCGACGACGAGCGGCGGGATCAGCTTGATGACCTCCAGATGGTCCCCGGACACCTGCGTGAGGATGCGGTGGCGCTGGAGCAGCGGGACGACGACCATCTGCGCGAACAGCCCCTTGCGGGCGGCCTGGAGCATCGCCCAGCGGCTGCGCAGCTTCAGCGAGGACGGCTTCCCGAACTCGATGCCGATCATCAGCCCGCGCCCGCGCACGTCGGCGAGCAGCTCGTACTTCCCGACCAGCGCCGTGAGCCGCGACTTGAGCAGTTCCCCGACCCGCCGGACGTGGGCGACGGTCTGCTCGTTCTCCATCACGGTGAGGACGGCGAGCCCGACGGCCATGGCCTGCGCGTTGGACCCGAAGCTCGCGGAGTGCACGAGGACGCGGTCCATCGACGAGTAGACCTTCTTGAAGATCCAGTCCTTCCCGAGCGTCGCCCCCACGGGCACGTACCCGCCGGACAGCGCCTTGGCGACGCAGACGAGGTCCGGCTCGACCCCGTCCTCGTGCTGGTAGGCGTAGAAGTCCCCGGTCCGCCCGAGCCCGGTCTGCACCTCGTCGACGATCAGCAGCGCCTTGTGCCGGCGCAGCAGCTCCTGCGCGCCCCGCAGATACCCGGGCGGCGCCTCGTGCACGCCCTTGCCCTGGATCGGCTCGACGATCAGCGCGGCGACGTCGCCCTTCCGCAACTCCCGTGCCAGCGCGTCGAGATCGCCGAGGGGTACGGCCGTGTCGGGCAGCAGCGGCGCGAACCCGTCGCGGAAGCCGTCCTCGCCGTTGACCGAGAGGGCGCCGGTGGTGAGGCCGTGGAAGGCGTGCTCGCAGTACAGGACGCGCGGCTTCCCGGTCGCGTACCGCGCGAACTTCAGCGCCGTCTCGACCGCCTCGGTGCCGCTGTTGCCGAAGAACACGCGGTCCAGGTGCGGGCTGTGCGCGAGGAGCCGCTGCGCGAGCAGTCCGGGCAGGGGCTGGCAGTCGAAGCGCGTGAGGTCGGCGAGGCCGAGGTCGAGGACGTCGTGCAGGGCCTTGCGGACGACGGGGTGGTGGCGGCCGAGGGCCATGACGCCGAACCCGGCGAGCATGTCCAGGTGGTCGTTGCCGTCGGCGTCCCAGAAGTGGGCGCCCTCGGCACGGTCGTAGACCTTGTCGAAGCCGATGGTGTGCAGCATGCGCGGCAGTTGGGGGTTGAGGTACTTGCCGTGCAGCTCGTAGCGCTCCTCGCCGCGCGCGGCGAGCAGGGCGCCGAGGTCGAACTCCGTGCTCATTCCTTCTCCTTGACTGCGCCGCCGGGCTGCCCGTCGGCACCGTTGACCGCGTCGCCCCTCCCGGCGAGGTCCGCCCGCTCCACGACGTCCTCGGCCTCCCGCACCGCGAGGCTCGCCCCGATCCGCCCCGCGATCTCCACCGGCGTCAGCCCGATGTCCGCCAGCACCTCCCCCCGCTTCGCGTGCGCGAGGAACTGCTCCGGAATCCCGAACCGCCGCACGGGCACGTCCACTTCGGCGTCCCCCAGCGCCAGCGCGACCGCCGAACCCACCCCGCCCGACCGCGAGTTGTCCTCCACCACGGCGACGAGCCGGTGCCGCGCGGCGAGCCCCGGCAGCTCGGGGTCGACCGGCTTGACCCACCGGGGGTCGACGACCGTGCACTCGACCCCCCGCGCGGCCAGCAGTTCGGCGGCCTGGAGGCACACCGGCGCCATCACCCCGACGGCGACGAGGAGTACGTCCGTCCCTGCCCGCAACACGTCCATGTCCCCGACCCGTTCGAGCGCCGGAACCGAGGGCCCCACCGACTCCTTGGGGAACCGGATCAGCGTGGGCGCGTCGTCGACGGCCACCGACTCCCGCAGCTGCACCCGGAGTTGATCGGCGTCCCGCGGCGCGGCGATCCTGAGCCCCGGCACCACCTGGAGGATCGACATGTCCCACATCCCGTTGTGGGACGCCCCGTCGACCCCGGTCACCCCGGCCCGGTCGAGGACGAACGTCACCCCGCAGCGGTGCAGGGCGACGTCCATGAGGAGCTGGTCGAAGGCCCGGTTGAGGAAGGTCGCGTACACGGCGACGACGGGGTGCAGTCCCCCGGTGGCGAGCCCCGCCGCGCTGACGGCGGCGTGCTGCTCGGCGATCCCCACGTCCCACACCCGGTCGGGGAACCGCTCCGCGAACCCGGCGAGCCCCACGGGGTGCAGCATGGCCGCCGTGATCGCCACGACGTCGTCCCGCTCCTCCCCGATCCTGACCATCTCCTCCCCGAACACCGACGTCCAGGAAGGCCCGCCCGAGGGCGCGAGGGGCTCGCAGGTCTCCGGGTCCATGACGCCGACGGTGTGGAAGTGGTCCTCCTCGTGCGCGAGGGCGGGCTCGTACCCGCGCCCCTTCTCGGTGAGGCAGTGGACCAGGACGGGACCGTGGAAGCGTTTCGCGCGGCGCAGCGCTGACTCGACGGCCTTGATGTCGTGCCCGTCGATGGGGCCGACGTATTTCAGGCCGAGGTCCTCGAAGAGCCCCTGCGGCGCGAACGCGTCCTTGAAGCCCTTCTTCGCTCCGTGCAGCGCCTCGTACACGGTCCGTCCGACGACGGGCGTGCGCTGGAGGACGTCCTTGCCCCAGGCGAGGACGCGCTCGTAGGAGTCGGTGGTGCGCAGGGTCGCGAGGTGGTTGGCGAGGCCGCCGATGGTGGGCGCGTAGGAGCGTTCGTTGTCGTTGACGACGATGATCAGGGGCCGGTTCTTGGCGGCGGCGATGTTGTTGAGCGCCTCCCAGGCCATGCCGCCGGTCAGCGCGCCGTCCCCGATGACGGCGACGACGTGGCCCTTCTCGCCCTGCACGTCCCGCGCCTTGGCGAGGCCGTCGGCCCAGCCGAGGGCGGTGGAGGCGTGGCTGTTCTCGATGACGTCGTGCTCGGACTCCTCGCGGGAGGGGTAGCCGGACAGGCCGCCCTTGCCGCGCAGCTTCGAGAAGTCCTGACGGCCCGTCAGAAGCTTGTGGACGTACGCCTGGTGGCCGGTGTCCCACAGGATGCGGTCGACGGGCGAGGCGAAGACCCGGTGCAGGGCGATCGTCAGCTCGACCACCCCCAGGTTGGGGCCGAGGTGGCCGCCGGTCCTGGCCACCGCGTGGACCAGGAACTCCCTGATCTCCTCGGCCAGCAGCCGCAGTTGAGGCTCGGTCAGCGCTTTCAGGTCGCGCGGTTGTCGGACACTCTCCAGAATGGTCACGCTCGGTCCCCCTTCTGTGCGGTGGTTCAACTCACGGTGACGGCGGGCTCCCCTGCTTCGACGCCGTCCTTCTCCAGCTGTGCGGCGATCTTCATCGCCTCCTCGATCAGGGTCTCGACGATCTTCGACTCGGGGACGGTCCTGACGACCTCGCCCTTCACGAAGATCTGCCCCTTGCCGTTGCCGGAGGCGACCCCGAGGTCGGCCTCGCGCGCCTCGCCGGGTCCGTTGACCACGCACCCCATGACGGCGACCCTGAGCGGCACCTCCATGCCGTCGAGACCGGCCATGACCTCGTCGGCGAGCCGGTACACGTCGACCTGGGCGCGCCCGCAGGACGGGCAGGACACGATCTCCAGCCGCCGCTGCCGCAGGTTCAGCGCCTGAAGGATCTGGATGCCGACCTTGACCTCCTCGGCGGGCGGCGCGGACAGCGAGACCCGGATGGTGTCACCGATGCCCTGGGAGAGCAACGCGCCGAACGCGACGGCCGACTTGACGGTCCCCTGGAACGCGGGCCCCGCCTCGGTGACCCCCAGATGCAGGGGATAGTCGCACTGCGCGGCCAGTTGCCGGTACGCCTCGACCATCACGACGGGGTCGTTGTGCTTGACGGAGATCTTGAGGTCCCGGAAGCCGTGCTCCTCGAACAGCGACGCCTCCCACAGCGCCGACTCGACGAGCGCCTCCGGCGTCGCCTTCCCGTGCTTCTGGAGCAGCCTCCGGTCCAGGGACCCGGCGTTGACCCCGATCCGGACCGGCGTCCCGTGATCACGGGCGGCCCGCGCGATCTCGCGGACCTTGTCGTCGAACTGCTTGATGTTGCCGGGGTTGACGCGGACGGCCGCGCAGCCCGCCTCGATCGCGGCGAACACGTACTTCGGCTGGAAGTGGATGTCCGCGATCACCGGGATCTGCGACTTGCGCGCGATGGTGGCGAGCGCGTCCGCGTCGTCCTGCGTGGGACACGCGACGCGGACGATCTGGCAGCCGGACGCGGTGAGTTCGGCGATCTGCTGGAGCGTCGCGCCGATGTCCGACGTACGCGTCGTCGTCATCGACTGCACCGACACAGGGGCCCCGCCCCCGACCGGTACCGGCCCGACGTCGATCCGCCGCGAGACGCGTCGCGCGGCGATCGGGCGGGCCGGTACCTCGGGGACGCCCAGCGGGACGGAGGTCACTCGCGGTTCCCGGCGACGGTCTCGCGCATGGCCCGCAGCGACTCCTTCAGCGAGCCCATGGTGGCGAGGACGGCGGTCGGTTCGTAGCCGCAGTGGGCCATGCAGTTGTCGCAGCGGGGGTCCTTGCCGCGGCCGTACTTGTCCCAGTCGGTCTTCTCGATGAGTTCGCGGTACGTCGGGACGTAGCCGTCGGCCATCAGGTAGCAGGGGCGCTGCCAGCCGAACAGGGAGTAGTTGGGGATCGCCCACGCCGTGCAGGGGAAGTCGACCTTGCCCTCCAGGAAGTCCAGGAAGAGCGGGGAGTGGTTGAGCCGCCAGCGGCGCCGGCTGCCGCCGGAGAACGCCTTGCGGAACAGTTCGTGGGTCTGCTCGACGCCGAGGAAGTGGTCCTGGTCGGGCGCCTTCTCGTAGGCGTAGGCCGGGGAGATCATCATCTCGTCGACCTTGAGGTCGTCGTTGAGGTAGTTGAGGACCTCGATGATGGTCTGCGGGGTGTCGGTGTTGAAGAACGTCGAGTTGGTGGTGACGCGGAAGCCGCGCCGCTTGGCCTCCTTGATCGCCTCCACGGCCTCGTCGAACACGCCCTCCTTCGCCACCGACTCGTCGTGCCGCTCGCGCAGGCCGTCGATGTGCACGGTGAACGCGAAGTACGGCGACGGCGTGAACTTGTCGATCTTCTTGCGCAGCAGCAGGGCGTTGGTGCAGAGGAAGACGTACTTCTTCCGGGCCACCAACTGGCGCACGATCTCGTCGATCTGAGGGTGCATCAGGGGCTCGCCGCCCGCGATGGACACCATCGGCGCACCCGACTCCAGGACCGCGCCGACGGCCTGCGCGACGGGCATGCGCTGCTTGAGGACACCGGCCGGGTGCTGGATCTTTCCGCAGCCCTCGCACTTCAGATTGCAGGCGAACAGGGGTTCCAGCTCCACGATCAGCGGGAACTTGTCCCGCTTACGGAGCTTCTGTTCGGCCAGGTATGTGGCGACTTTGATGGACTGACGCAGCGGCATGGCCATCTGGCTCACCTCCGGGGGAGCAGCACATTACGGTGCCATTCGAAGAAAGAAGGCAGGACGGAACGAAGGACGCGGAAAGCCGATATTCCACCGCGCAGCGTGCCGATCCGGACGAGTTCATGTTCCGGAGCGTCCACGACCACCCGGACGGCCGCAACGGGGCGCGTGCCCGCGCGCACGGCGCTCAGGAGCGTCGCGGCGGACTCCATGTCCACGGCGATCGCGCCGGTGGCCCTGAGCGCGGAACGCTCCGGGCCCCGGACGACGTGGTCGGACCCCACGAGGGGGCCCGTGTGGACGGTGCGCCCCGGCAGGGTGCGGGCGAGTTCCTTGACCAGCAGTTCGGTGTCCCAGCACGGGACGCTCCCGCGCGGATCCCGGGTCTCCTCGGCGACCACCAGGTCACCGGGGTGCATCCCGGGAGCGAGGCCCGCGCAGAACCCGGTGGCGAGCACGGCGGCCCCGTCGAGCAGCGGATCTCCGAGCACCCGCCCGACCGACCGCTCGGCCGCCCTGGGCCCCATCCCGGTGCGCAGCACGGTCACGGGCCCGGCGGCCCCGCCGCGGTCCCCCAGGCGCAGGGCGACATGCTCGATGCCCAGCGCACAGGCGACCAGCAGCGGGGCCGGCCCGACGGGGGTGCCCATCAACTGGCCTTGGCTTCGGGGGAACCGGCGGCGGGCGCTGCGGGGGCCGAACCTGCCGCGGGGGCTGTACCGCCGGCGGCGGCTACACGCGAACCCCGGCCACCGGCACCGGAGGCGGCGGTCCGCGCGGAGGCGCTGCCGGAGGAGCGCGCCCCGCCGCCCGCCTCCGCGTCGGCCGCCCCGCCCGACAGCACACCGGCCCCGGCGACCCCGGCAGGCCGGCCGCCTGAGCCGGCCCCCTTCCCCACCGCCCCCGTCACCGCATCCGGCGTCCGTGCGAACACCGGCTCCCCGTTGACGTACCGCCCGAGCGCGGTCAGCGGGAACACCTGCCGGTACAGGTGGTAGTTGATCGAGAAGTCCCACGGGAACCCCGTGCCGGTGAAGTACGGCTCGTCCCAGGAGCCGTCCTCCCGCTGGGTCCGCGCGAGCCAGGCGATGCCCCGCTCGACGGCGCGGGAGTCGCGCTCGCCCGCCGCGAGGAGCGCCATCAGGGCCCAGCCGGTCTGGGACGCCGTGGACGCGCCGCTGCCCGCCCACTTCGTGGACTCCTGGTAGGAGCGCAGGTCCTCGCCCCAGCCGCCGTCCTCGTTCTGGACGTGCTCCAGCCAGGTCACCGCGCGCCGGATCGCGGGGTGCTGGGCGGGCAGTCCGGCGGCGACGAGCGCGGGGACCACCGACCCGGTGCCGTACACGTAGTTGACGCCCCAGCGCCCGAACCACGAGCCGTCCGGCTCCTGTTCGGCGAGCAGCCAGGCGATGCCGCGCCGGGTGCGCGGGTCGTGGGAGAGGCCCTCGACCGCGAGCATCTCGACGACGTGCGCGGTGACGTCGGCGGACGGCGGGTCGATGACCTCGCCGAAGTCGCAGAACGGCAGCCGGTTGGGGAAGGGGCTGGTGTTGTCGACGTCGAAGGCGCCCCAGCCGCCGCCCCGGGACTGCATCCCGAGGTTCCACCGCACCCCGCGCGCGATCGCCTTCTCCACCCGCTCCGGGTCGTGGTGGCGCACCCGGCGCAGCGCGAGGACGACCTCGGCGGTGTCGTCGATGTCGGGGTAGTTGTCGTTGTGGAACTCGAACGCCCAGCCGCCCGGCGGCAGTTGGGGCCGCGATACGGACCAGTCGCCGGGCCGCACGATCTGCTCGCCGAGCATCCAGTCGGCGGCCTTCACCAACTGCGGGTGATCGGCGGGCACTCCGGCGTCCGCGAGGGCGATGGTGGCCAGGCAGGTGTCCCACACCGGCGACTGGCACGCCTCGATCATCCGGGCGCCGTCCTCGCGCCACACGGCGTACCGGTCGAGCGACTCCAGCCCGGCGCGCATGACGGGGTGTTCGAGGTCGTAGCCGAGCAGGTACAGGGCGATGACGGAGTACACGGCGGGCGGCTGGATGCCTCCCCAGCAGCCGTCGTTCTCCTGCCGCTCGACGATCCAGCGGGCGGCGGAGTTCAGCGCGGACCGCCTGAGCCTGCGCACCGCGAACGGCCGGTAGCCGCGCACGACCTTGTCGAGCCGCTGGAAGAGCCCGTCCCAGCTCGCCAGCGGGGCAAGGGGTTTGGGCGGGTTGGGCAGCGCGGGGTCGGTGTGCAGCTCGTCCAGCGGGAAGGGCGCCGGGCGCACCGGGCGCTTCGCTGAGACCACGGTCAGCGGGACGATGGTCTGCCGGGCCCAGCAGCCGAAGTTGTAGATCGACAGGGGGAACCAGCGCGGGAAGTAGATGAGTTCCGGCGGGAGTTCGGGCAGGTCCTCCCACTTCCACCAGCCGAACAGGGCGAGCCAGATCCGGGTGAAGACGCGGGCGGAGGCGATGCCGCCCCGGTCGCGGATCCAGGCGGACGCCTTCGCCATGTGCGGGGCCTCGGGGTCGTCCCCGGCGAGCCGGAGGGCGACGTACGCCTCGATCGTGGCGGAGAGGTCGGGGGGGCCGCCGTAGAAGGTGGCCCAGGTGCCGTCCTCGCGCTGCTCGCCGCGGACGAAGAGGGCGGACGCCCGCGTGGTCTCCTCGTCGCGGATGCCGAGGAACTGCCGCAGGAGCAGGTCCTCGGCGTCCATGGTGACGTTGGTCTCCAGGTCGCCCTTCCACCAGCCCTGCGCGTCCTGGTGGGCGAGCAGGTGCTCGGTGGCGCGGCGCATCGCGCGCTCGGCGGCTTCTTGTACCCCGGCCGCCACGGGGATCGTGATGTCGGTGTCGCTGGCCGCGGCAGCGCGGGGCGGCAGGGCCCCGGTGCTTCCGTCGGTCGTCGCTGTCATGGCTTCCCCTATCAGTGCAGTCGTGCGAAGTCGTGCTGCTGTGGGTCCGCCGTCGGCCGGTGCTCGCGTTCTCCTCGCGGCACCGGCCGGCGACTACGCGAGGGCTATTCGACCGATAGTGATCATCTCTTTCGTACGACGACGAAGTCGGCGAGCGCCGTGAACTTCTCCCGTACCTGCTCGGGCATGTCCACGTCGCCGAGGGCTTCGATGGCGATGGTGTGCTGGCGGCGCGCTTCCGCGGCCGTCCACTCCCGGCCGCCCGCCTCCTCGATGAGGGCGGCGCGGGCCGCGAACTCCTCCTCGGAGAAGTTCGCGAAGTCGGTGCTCTTCGCGTCGGCGGCGAGCAGGTCGCCGAGCCGCTCCGAGGCGCTGCCGCCGGCCGCGAGCGCGGCGACGACGGGCAGGGACTTCTTGCGCTGGCGCAGGTCGGACCAGGTCTGCTTGCCGGTCGCGTCCGGGTCGCCCCAGATGCCGAGGAGGTCGTCGACGGCCTGGAAGGCGAGGCCCAGGTGGTAGCCGTACTTCTCCAGGGTGTCGGCGTCCTTCTCGCCCGCCCCGCCGAGGACGGCCCCGACGGAGGAGGCGCAGGCGAGGAGGGCGCCGGTCTTGTTGCCCTCCATCTCCAGGCACTCCTCGACGCTGACGCGGTCGCGGTGCTCGTAGGAGATGTCCTGGGCCTGCCCGTCGATGAGGGCGCGGGTCGCGGCGGTGAGCCGGCGTGCGGCGCGGCCGGCTCCCGCGGTGCCGGACTCCAGGAGGACCTCGTAGGCGAGCGCGAACAGGGCGTCGCCGACGAGGATCGCCTGGGCGGGGCCGTGCACCTTCCAGACGGTGTCGCGGTGGCGGCGCTGCTCGTCGCCGTCCATCAGGTCGTCGTGCAGGAGCGAGAAGTTGTGCAC
Organism: Streptomyces niveiscabiei; assembly: GCF_033794345.1. NCBI lineage: Bacteria > Bacillati > Actinomycetota > Actinomycetes > Kitasatosporales > Streptomycetaceae > Streptomyces > Streptomyces niveiscabiei. The sequence continues at coordinate 22,110 of NZ_JARAYJ010000007.1, read as the reverse complement.
CAGCTCGACGGCGACCGCGCCGGGTACGCCGACGGCCGGGTCGGCGCCGGTGACCTCAGCGGACAGCACGGCGAGCGCGGGGCGTACGGCCTTGCCGCCGTCGCCCTCGGTGGGGTTGCCCAGGGCGTCGATCCAGCCGAAGTGGTAGGCCGCGACCGTGTCCATGGGGGGTGCGAGCCGGCTCGCGGCGGCCCGCAGCACCGGGGTGGCCAGGGTGCGTCCGCGCTCCAGGAGCGCGGCCACGTCCACCGCGGTCCTTCGAGCGGCGGCCGGCGAGGCCGGGGGCACAGTGGGCACAGTTTCTCCTCTTGTCGCGGTGTGCGCGGCGTGCGCGGCGTGATCGGGGGCCGCGGTACCGGAGGTGCGGGAACCTGCCGTGCTGTGCTGGTGGAGCATCAGGCGGCCTCCTCTGATGCGAAGAGCCGGGAGGGTCGTGGGCGGCCGAGCGCGCCGAGCGCGGCGTCGACCGCGTTCGTACCGCTGCGGACCGCGCTCTCCATGGTCGCGGGCCACCCGGTGGCGGTCCACGCGCCGGCCAGGTAGAGGCCGGGTGCTTTCGTGCGGGCGCCGGGACGCAGCCGTCCGACGCCGGGGGCGGGGGCGAAGGTCGCGGTCTTCTCACGGGTGACGAAGAAGTCGCGTACGGCGGCGCCGCGCGCCCTCGGCAGCAGCTTCTCCAGCTCGGGGAGGTAGCGCTCGCGCAGGGTCGCCACGGGCGCGTCGATCTCGTCCTGGGCGGCCGACTGGGACAGCGCCAGGTACTGGCCGCCGGTGAGCCCGGAGGCGTGGGTGCGGTCGAAGACCCACTGCACGGGGGTGCCGAGGGCGGCGAGGAAGGGCACGTTCATGACCGGCCGGTCGTAGATCACGTGCACGTTCAGGATGGGCGCGGTGCCGATCTCCAGGAGCCGCTCGGGCGCGTCGAGCGCGCCGGCCGGCAGGAGGTCGTACGCCTCGCGCTGGGGTACGGCGAGAACGACCGCGTCCGTTTCGAGGGCGCGGCCGGGAACTTCGACGGTCCACCGGCCGTTGTCCTGCCGGGAGATGGAGGTGACGCGTGTTCGGACCTCGATGTTCACGCCCGCGGAGTCGAGCGCCTTGCGGGCCAGCCGGTCGTGCAGTTCGCCCAGCGGGACATGGGCCCAGCCGATGTCGGCGGCGCCCGGGTCGGACAGCAGACCGGTCTTGAACACCATCGCGGCGAGCCCCAGCGAGGCGTCCGACGCGACCGCGTTGAGGGTGGCGACCCCGACCAGGTCCCACAGGGCCTCGACGGTCCGCGCGGACTGGCCGTGCGCGGCCAGCCAGCCGCCGAAGTCCTGCTCGTCCAGCGCCGGGTCGGCGAGGTCAAGCCCCTTCAGCGCGAGCGCGGCGCGGCCCACCTTGGCGCGCTCGGCGAGCGAGAGATGCGGGTACGTGGCGAGGCTGCGCCCGAGATGCAGCGGCACCGGCAGGGCGTCACGCCTGAGCCTGCCCAGGCGCCGTCCCTCGGGTCTGGCGACGTCGACGACCGGTACGTCGAGCCGGGGCTGGAGCGGGGCGAGTGAGGCGCCGCCGATGCGCTCCAGGAACCAGCGGTAGGCCGTGCAGCAGCGCAGGTAGACGTGCTGGCCGTTGTCGACGCTCAACTCGCCGCGCCGGAAGGAGAACGCGAGCCCGCCGAGGCGTGGCCTGCCTTCGAGGAGGGTGACCCGCACGCCCGCGTCCGCGAGGCCGAGCGCCGCGGTGACCCCGGCGAGGCCGCCGCCGACGACGACGGCGGAGCGGCCGGTGTTCTCGTCGGTCATCGTGCGCCCTCCCATGCCGTCTGTGACGCCGGGCGGACGCGGAGGGTTGCCTGGGAGACGGGGGTGACAAGCGGGGCCCAAGAGTCCGTCAAGAGGACCTCCTGACGGTCTGGCGGGAGACGGTGCGGGCGTCGAGTCCGGACAGGCCGCGCGCGGCGACGTACGCCTTCTCCCGGCCGGGCAGCGAGACCCGGCCGCGCAGGACGGCCTCGGGGTCGCGTTCGATGCGGTCGAGCAGGCGCCGGTAGATCCCGGCCATCGCGGCCACGCAGGCGCCGCTGCGCCGGTCCAGCATCGGCAGCAGGCGGTAGCCCTCGGCGAACAGCGCGCGGGCGCGCCGTACCTCGAAGTGGACGAGGCCCGCGAAGTCGGAGCCCGGTGGGGGCACGGGGGAGGCGAAGCCGGCCGCGCAGCCGAACTTGGCGAGGTCGTCGGCGGGCAGGTAGGTACGGCCGCCCTCGGCGTCCTCGCGGACGTCGCGCAGGATGTTGGTGAGCTGGAGGGCGAGGCCGAGGGTGTCGGCGTACTCGGGGGCCCGCTCGACGCCGCGCGCGCCGGGGCGGGTGCCGAAGACGCCGATGGAGAGCCGTCCGATGGCTCCGGCGACGCACTTGCAGTACGTCTTGAGGTCGTCCCAGGTCTCGTAGGTCTCGCCGCGCAGGTCCATCTCGACGCCGTCGATCAGCTCGTCGAGCCCGCCGAGCGGGATCGGGTAGACGCGGGAGGCGTGGGTGAGGGCGACCGCGACGGGGTCGGTGTCGTCCTCGGCGACGTCGCCCTCGCGTACGCGGGCGAGCAGGGCGCGGGTCTCGTCGAGGCGGGTGCGTTTCACCTCGGGTTTCAGGTCGCCGTCGCCGATGTCGTCGACGCGCCGGGAGAACGCGTACAGCGCGGACATCGCGCGTCTCTTGGATGTGGGCAGCAGCCGGATGCCGTAAGCGAAGTTGCGGGCCTGTGTGCCGGTGACGGCCTCGCAGTAGCTGTAGGCGGCGAGTACCGGCGCGGACACGTTCGGTGACGGTTCCACGAACCGGATCACCCCTCTCCTCGCAGGGTCACGCCCACCTCGCGCAGCAGCCTGAGCTTGCCGGGCCTCGGCGGGCCGGGAAGTACGTCGTACCGTGCGGCGGAGATCGCGTGGACCGCCGCCCGTCCCCCCGCCACGAACCCCGCGAGCAGCAGTCTGAGTCTGCCGGTGACGCTACCCACAAGGGGGGCGCCTTCATTCAGGAGTTGACAGGCGCGTTCCGCCTCGAACGCGACCAGTGCGCGCAGGGACGCGCCGGCGTGCGCCGCCTTGAGGTCGGCCTCGGTGACACGGAAGCGGTCCATGTCCTCGGCGGGCAGGTAGATGCGGTCGCGGCCGAGGTCCTCGGCCACGTCCTGGAGGTGTTCGACGATCTGGAGAGCCGTGCAGACCGCGTCGGAGCGGCGGATCCGCTCGGGGGTCGCGGTGCCGGTGACGGCGAGGACCAGGCGGCCCACCGGGTTGGCGGACAGCTCGCAGTAGGCGAGGAGGTCGTCGTACGTCGCGTAGCGGCTGACCAGCTGGTCCTGGCGGTTGGCGGCGATCAGGCCGAGGAAGGGCTCGGGGATCAGGTCGCGGCGGCGGACCGTGGGCTGGAGGTTCAGCAGGAGGGGGTGCGAGGGGGTGCCGTCGAAGACGCGGCGCAGGTCGGCCTCGAAGGCGTCGAGCATCGTCAGGCGGTCGTCGGCTGCGGAGGCGGGGACGCCGAGGTGGCGGGCGTCGGCGCCGCCGGGGGCGAGGTCGCCGTCGCCGATGTCGTCGACGAGGCGCGCGAAGCCGTAGATCGCCATGAGGTCGTCGCGCCAGGCGCGGGGGAGGAAGAAGGGGGCGACGGGGAAGTTCTCGTCGGCGGCCTTGTCGAGGGTGCCACGGTCGGTCCTGGGAGTATCCGTAGCCATTGCCGTCACATCTCCCGTTCTACACTGCCGACCCAATACGCACTATTTCGGACACGCCGCCCGGACCCCCGCGCGGCGGTGTACCCACTGAAGTCGTCCGCGCACGTTATCGCCCCACTTGCCGCGATTCGAGACCGCTACAGCTTACGTTGTACAGCGAATGGCGGTTCGTCGGGGTCTCCCGCAGATCACAACAACACACCGATTGCCGTCAAGATTCCTACGGCCCCGCCGAGTTGACATTTCTTTTGCAGACGCGGGGCCCCGCCGGAAGGTTCCGGCGGGGCCCCGGTGTCCTGCGGGCTATTTGCCCGTGAACTTCTCGTACTCCTTGATCACCGCGTCCGTCGGACCGTCCATGCGCAGCTCGCCGCGCTCCAGCCACAGGACCCGGTCGCAGGTGTCGCGGATCGACTTGTTGCTGTGGCTGACGAGGAACACCGTGCCCGCCTGCTTGCGCAGCTCCCGGATGCGTTCCTCGGAGCGGACCTGGAACTTGCGGTCGCCGGTCGCGAGGGCCTCGTCGATCATCAGGACGTCGTGGTCCTTGGCGGCGGCGATGGAGAAGCGCAGCCGCGCCGCCATCCCGGAGGAGTAGGTGCGCATCGGCAGCGAGATGAAGTCGCCCTTCTCGTTGATGCCCGAGAAGTCGACGATCTCCTGGTAGCGCTCCTTGACCTGCTCCCGGGACATGCCCATGGCGAGCCCGCCGAGGACGACGTTGCGCTCCCCGGTGAGGTCGTTCATCAGGGCCGCGTTGACGCCGAGCAGCGAGGGCTGCCCGTCGGTGTACACCTTGCCGCTCTCCGGCGGCAGCAGCCCGGCGATCGCCCGCAGCAGCGTCGACTTGCCCGAGCCGTTGGTGCCGATCAGCCCGATCGCCTCGCCCCGGTACGCGGTGAACGACACCCCCCGTACGGCGTGGACCTTGCGCACGCCGCGCTCCTCGCCGCCCTTGCGGCGCTTGACGATCCGGCTGAGGGCGGCGGTCGCGCTGCCCTTGCCGCCCTTGGCGCCGTTGACGCGGTACACGATGTGCACGTCCTGCGCGATGACGGTGGGCACCCTGGGGTTCTGCTCAGCCACGGCCGTACCTCTCCTCCGCCTGCCAGAAGTACACGAAGCCGCCGACGGCGAACAGGACGGCCCAGCCGCCCGCGACCATCCAGACGTGGTCGGGCAGGTTGGCCGAGCCGTAGTCCTCGATCAGGGCGAAACGCATCAGGTCCATGTAGACGGCCGTCGGGTTCCACTGGAGCACGGTGGAGACCCAGCCGGGACGCTCGGCGAGGTAGACCGGGATGGAGAACATGACACCGGACGCGTACATCCACGTGCGCAGCACGAACGGCATGAGCTGCGCGAGGTCGGGGGTCTTGGCGCCGGCGCGGGCGAAGATCAGGGCGAGGCCGGTGTTGAAGAGGAACTGGAGCGCCAGCACCGGCACGATCAGCGCCCAGGACAGGTCGGGGTAGCTGCCGAACGCCATCACGACCAGGAACAGCACCAGCATCGACCACAGCAGCTGCTGGAGCTGCTGGAGCGCGAAGGAGATCGGCAGGGAGGCGCGCGGGAAGTGCAGCGCGCGCACCAGGCCGAGGTTGCCGGAGATCGCCCGCACGCCCGACATGACCGAGCTCTGCGTGAAGGTGAAGACGAAGATACCCGTGACGAGGAACGGGATGTAGACGTCCTTCGGCATGCCCTTCCCGGCGTTCAGGATCAGCCCGAAGATCAGGAAGTACACGACCGCGTTCAGCAGGGGCGTCGCCACCTGCCAGAGCTGGCCCAGCTTGGCCTGGCTGTACTGGGCGGCCAGCTTGGCCGAGGAGAAGGCCAGGATGAAGTGGCGCCGGCCCCACAGCTGGCGGACGTACGCGCGCAGGGACGGGCGGGCCCCGCTGACGGCCAGCCCGTACTTCGCGGCGAGCTGCTCGGGCGTGAGCCCGTCGTCCGGTGACGGGGGCTCACTCGTCATGACGCCGCCTTCATGGGTTCTCTCACTCACAAGCGGAAACTTTCGTCTCGGGATGCGCGGGCCTGGGCGGGCCTGGCACGAGGCGGGGGCCGTCTCGCGGCCGGGGGTGACCTGGTAGGCCCTGTCGCCGGAGTCCCGCCCCGACCGGGCCTGGGGGACGAGCTTTTCAGATGATCGGCGGACGGCCCAGCCGGGTCAGCCGCCACACCGTACGCCACCGCATCGGCCGGCGTGGGCCGCAGTCGGTGGTCCAGCCTTCCCGGAAACCGCCGAACCACGCCTTCAGCGCGGACAGGGAGGGCCGGCGGAGCAGGGTCAGCGCCAGCCACACCCCGAGGTAGACCGGGACGAGGACGGCGGGCAGGTTGCGGCGGGCCAGCCACACGCGGTTGCGGGCCACCATGCGGTGGTAGACCGCGTGCCGCGAGGGCGCCGTCGTCGGGTGGAACAGCACCATGTCGGACCGGTAGTCGATCCCCCACCCCGCGTCCAGCGCCCGCCACGCGAGGTCGGTCTCCTCGTGGGCGTAGAAGAACGCGTCGGGCAACCCGCCGACCTCCGCGAACACCTGGGTGCGCACCGCGTTGGCGCCGCCGAGGAACGTCGTGACCCGTGAGGAGCGCATCGGGTCGGAGGCGCGCAGCCTCGGCACGTGCCGGCGCTGCGTCACCCCCGTCTCGGGGTCGGCGATGCGGAAGCTGACGATCCCGAGCCGCGCGTCCTCGGCGAACGCCCTGCGGCACAGCTCGGCGGTGTCGTGCTCCGGCAGCAGGCCGTCGTCGTCGAGGAACAGCAGTATGTCGACGTCCCGCCCGCTCGGCCCGAACGCCTCGATGCCGACGTTGCGCCCGCCCGGGATGCCGAGGTTCTCCGGCAGCTCGACCGTGCGCACGCCCTCGGGCACGTCGGGGACGGGCGAGCCGTTGCCGACCACGACCACCTCGACCGGGTCGCCGTCCTGCTTGGCGACCGAGTCGAGCAGCGCCCGCAGTTCCTCGGGGCGGTTGCCCATCGTGATGACGACGGCGCCGACCTTCGTGCCGGCCTCGGCGGTGGTCACTTCAGCCTGCTGGAGACCAGCACCGACACCAGGTGCAGGAGCGTCTGGAGGAGCGCGATCCCGGCGAGGACGGCGGTGCCGAGGCGGGTCCAGAACAGGTCGCCGTGGTAGTGGTCGGCGACCGCGAGGACCAGGATCAGCAAGGACGCCTCGATGCCGAGGATCAGCCGGTGGAACTTGAGCGCGGCGGCGGCCTTGCGGGCCAGCGCCATCCCGGAGGAGCGCGGCTCGGACGCCGACTCCTTGACCGGCGCCATCCCGTTCTGGTGCCGGGCCACGCCGACCAGGTCCGTCTCGGCCTTGATCAGGATCGCGCCGAGCGCGGCGAGCGTCCCGAGGAACGCCCACAGCCAGTCGATGCGGCCGGTGCCGAACACGTCGGCGGCGCGCAGGCCGAGGCCGACGAGGACGGCCGCGTCGGTCAGGTAGGCGCCGACGCGGTCCAGGTACACGCCGGCCAGCGAGTACTGCTTGCGCCAGCGCGCGATCTCGCCGTCCACGCAGTCCAGCAGGAGGTACAGCTGCACCGCGACGACGCCGAGAACCGCACCCCAGATGCCGGGCACCAGGAGGGCGGGTGCGGCCAGGACGCCGCACACCGTCATCAGGTACGTCAACTGGTTCGGCGTGACGCGGGTGTTGACCAGGTAGCGGTCGACCCTGAGGGACACCTCGCGCATGTAGAGGCGGCCCATCCAGTGCTCGCCGCTGCGGCGGTCCTTGACCCCGGCGGGGTGGACTACCGGCCGGAGTTCAGCTACCGATGGCCTTGACATAGTCGGCGTAGACGTCCTTGATCTGGTCGGTCGTGAGGTCGAGGTGTTCGAGGATCGTGTAGCGGCCGGGGCGGGTCTGCGGGGCGAACTCGACGGCCCGGACGAACTCGTCCACGCTGAAGCCGATCTCCTCCGGCAGCACCGGCAGGCCGTGGCGGCGCAGGACCTCCGCCATGTACGCGGACTCCTCGTGCGCGCCCCGCAGGTACATGGCGAACGCGGCACCGAGGCCGCACTGCTCGCCGTGCGCCGCGGCACGCTTGGGGAACAGCAGGTCGAAGGCGTGGTTGATCTCGTGGCAGGCGCCGGAGGAGGGCCGCGAGTCGCCGGAGACGGACATCGCGATCCCGGTGAGCACCAGCGCCTCGGCGAGGACCTGGAGGAACCCGTCGTCGCCGACGCCACCGGGGTGGCGCAGCACCGCCTCGCCCGCCTGACGGGCCATGGCGGCGGCGAGGCCGTCGATCTTCTCGCCGTTGACCCGGTTCGACAGCTCCCAGTCCGCGACGGCCGAGATGTTGGAGATCGCGTCCCCGATCCCGGACCGCACGAAGCGCACGGGCGCCTCACGGACGAGTTCGAGGTCGATGACGACCGCGATCGGGTTCGGCACGCCGTACGAGCCGCGCCCCGCGTCGTTGTCGAGGGTCGCGACCGGCGAACACAGGCCGTCGTGCGCCAGGTTGGTGGCGACCGCGACCAGCGGCAGCCCGACCCGGGCGGCGGCGAACTTCGCGCAGTCGATGATCTTCCCGCCGCCGAGGCCGACGACCGCGTCGTAGTGGCCGGCCTTTATGGCACCGGCGAGGCTGATCGCGTCGTCGAGGGTGCCGCCCCCGACCTCGTACCAGCTCGCGCCCGGCAGGCTCGGCTGGAGCCGCTCCCTCAGGCGCGCGCCCGAACCCGGGCTGACGGCGACCGCCAGCTTCCCCGAGTGCGAGATGCGCTCGTCGGCGAGGACCCCGGCGAGGTCGTCGAGGGCACCCGCGCGGATGTCCACGACGACCGGCGACGGGATCAGCCGGGTCAGTACTGGCATGCGATCTCCCGCCCCTTGGCCAGGTCGTCGTGGTTGTCGATCTCGACCCACTTGACGTCACCGATGGGCGCCACGTCGATCTGGAAGCCGCGGTTGACCAGCTCCTGGTAGCCGTGCTCGTAGAACTGCTGGGGGTCGGTCTCCCAGACGGTCTTGAGCGCGTCGGCCAGCGCGTCGGTCGCCTCGCCCTCGATGAGGGTGACGCCGATGTACTCGCCGGTCGCCTCGGCCGGGTCCATCAGCTTGGTGATCTTGCTGACGCCCTTCTCGGGGTCGGCGACGACCTTCATCTCCTCGTCCGCCAGGGACTTGACGGTGTCCAGCGCGAGGATGATCCGCTTGCCGTCGCCGCGGGCGGCGAGCAGCGTCCGCTCGACCGACACGGGGTGGACGGTGTCGCCGTTGGCGAGGATCACGCCGTCGCGCAGGGCGTCACGGCCGCACCACAGGGAGTAGGCGTTGTTCCACTCCTCGGCCTTGTCGTTGTCGATGAGGGTGAGCTTCAGGCCGTACTTGGCCTCCAGGGCCGCCTGGCGCTCGTACACGGCCTCCTTGCGGTACCCGACGATGATCGCGACCTCGGTGAGGCCGATCTCGGCGAAGTTGCCGAGGGTCAGGTCGAGGACGGTCGTCTCGCCGTCCACCGGCACCAGCGCCTTGGGCAGGGTGTCGGTGTAGGGGCGCAGTCTCCGGCCGGCGCCGGCCGCCAGCACGAGGCCGATCATGCGGGTTCTCCTTCGTCGTGTACGGCAGGGGCGCCGGCCTTGTGTGCGGCGACCCAGAAGCGGATGCTCTCGACGAGCCCCAGCAGGGCGACGGCCACGGCGAGCGCCGTGAGCGCGAGCGTGAACGGCTTCCCGTCGAGCAGGGCGGCGAGGACGCAGACGAGCAGCGTCCGTCCTTCCTGCCCCCCGATGGCGCGCACCAGCCAGGCCGGCGGCGCTCCGGCGCCACCGCGGATGCGGTACACCGTGTCGTAGTGATGGTAGGCGACGGCGCCCACCAGCCCGAAAGCCGCCGGAAGCGCTCCGTTCACGTCGGCGTGGACCGCGAGCAGCAGGACGGTGGTGTATTCGGCGGTGCGGAAGAGGGGGACGATCAGCCAGTCCAGGCTGCCCTTGAGGGGCAGGGCGGTGGCGGTCGCGGAGCCAAGGACGTAGAGCGCGGCGAGGATCAGGGGCCAGCGGCTGCCGTGTCCGGTGAGGGCGGCGGCGAGCAGCAGGGGTGTCGTGACGCCGACGACCGTGCCGACGCGGGAGATCGTGCCGCGGTCGCGTACGCCGATGCGGCGGCTGAGGGGGTGCAGGGCCGCGACGAGCGCGCCGTTGTCCGCCATGTCGGCCAGCGCCCGCGCGGAGCGGTCCGTGTTCGGGGTGCGGCGGCGGATCGAGCGGGCGACGCGGCCGGCCGTCGTGTACGCGGCGGCGAAGGCGCAGCCGATCAGCAGGGCGTAGAAGGTGATCCGGGGCGTGGCGACGGCCGTCAGGACCGCGATCATCGCCCACCGCTCGCCGATCGGCAGGATGATCATCCGGCGTACCCACACCGACAGGCCGACCTTCTTGACGGGTCCTGTCGCGGGCGGGGAGACGTCGTCCTCGGCCTCGTGGTACGCGAAGTCGACCATGTGCCGGACGCTCTGGAGGACCATCGCGGCCAGCGCGAGGTGCCATACGTCGTCGCCGCCGCGCGCCGCTCCGAGGGCGAGGCCGGCGTAGTAGACGTACTCCTTGGCCCGGTCGAAGGTCGCGTCCAGCCAGGCGCCCAGCGTCGAGTACTTGAGGGCGTAGCGGGCCAGCTGGCCGTCCGTGCAGTCCAGGACGAACGACACGATCAGCAGGACGCCCGCAGCGACGAACCCCCCGCGCGTGCCGGTCGCCGCGCAGCCCGCCGCGATCAGGGCCGTCAGCAGGGAGGCGGTGGTGACCTGGTTCGGGGTCAGGCCCCGACGCGCGCACCAGCGGGCGAGGTGGCGGGAGTAGGGGCTGATGAAGAAGGTCGTGAAGAAGCCGTCGCCGGACTTCACGGAGGACTTGAGGCGTACGGCCTCGTCGTCGACGGCGGCGACGGCCTGCCGCGCCTCCTCCAGGGCCCGCGGGTCCTGCGGGACGGCGGCCACGAGGCTGCCCAGCGCGGGGCGGTGCACGGTGGCGCCCTCGGCGTCCAGGGCCTCCACGACACGGTCGGCGACGCTGCCGACGGCTATCGCCGTACGGCCGCCCGCCGAGGTCTCCCGCGCGAGCGCCCGCCCCAGGGCGGTACGGCCGTCGGGGCGGGCGGCGACGGCGCCGGGTACGGCGGACAGGGGGAACCGGGGGTCGGTCAGCGCCAGCCTCAGCGCGTGCACGTGCCCCACGAACCGGGCGTCCACCAGCGCGACGCGCTCCCCGCACTGCGCCTCGGCGATCGCGCGTTCCGCCTCGGCGGCGCCCCGCGCGGCCCTGACCTCGAACCCCAGGGACCTCAAGTCCGCCTCGATCGACGATCCGGGGACCGGAGTGCCGGTGAGGATGGCGGTCGACAACCGAACTCACTCCCTGAGAGCCGGCGCGCCCCGGCCACGTACGACGAATGTTCCGCGCCCGGCCCCCGACTCCGGGCGGGCGATATGACGGCAGAGGCTATCGGATACCCGAAGGCTCACGTTCACTGCCCGTTCAACCGTGCTCAAGACCGCACACACCGGGCTCGGGCGAGATCATCATCGGTGATCAAGGGGGTTCCGGCCAAACCGCGCCGACAGGGCGGTGACGACCCGTGACCCCCTCGTCACGGGCCCCTGTGCCCACGGGCCCGTGAAACCCTCGTCCCGGCTCTGACCTGCGGTTCATTTGCGCAGGTCAGAGCACATGACAACGGTGTTCAATGCCGCGTTGCCGGATACCCCCCACCCGTAGTTCACTGTGGGCTCGGGCTACCGCTGGGAGGGCATTCTTCATGGGGGCTGGACACGATCACGGGCACGGTCACAGCCATGCGCCGCCGACCGGGACGGCCGCCGCCGCGTACAAGGGGCGGCTGCGGATCGCGCTCGGGATCACGCTCGGCGTGATGGTGGTGGAGATCGTCGGCGGGGTCGTCGCGGACTCGCTCGCGCTGGTCGCGGACGCGGCCCATATGGCGACCGACGCCGTGGGGCTCGGGATGGCGCTGCTCGCGATCCGCTTCGCGGGGCGGCCGGCGAGTTCGCACCGGACGTTCGGGCTCGCCCGCGCGGAGATCCTCGCGGCGCTCGCGAACTGCCTGCTGCTGCTCGGCGTCGGCGGGTTCGTGCTGTACGAGGCGGTGCAGCGGTTCTTCACCCCGGCGCCGACCGAGGGCGGCCTCATGGTCGTGTTCGGCGCGATCGGCCTGGTCGCGAACATGATCTCGCTCACGCTCCTGATGCGCGGCCAGAAGGAGAGCCTGAACGTGCGCGGCGCGTTCCTGGAGGTCGCCGCCGACGCGCTCGGCTCGGTCGCGGTGCTGATCTCGGCCGCGGTGATCCTGACGACGGGCTGGCAGGCCGCCGACCCGGTCGCCTCGCTGGTGATCGGCCTGATGATCGTCCCGCGGACGGTCAAGCTGCTGCGCGAGACGCTGGACGTGCTGCTGGAGTCCGCGCCGAAGGACGTCGACATGACCGAGGTGCGCGACCACATCCTCGCCCTGGACGGCGTCGAGGACGTCCACGACCTGCACGCCTGGACGATCACCTCGGGGCTGCCGGTGCTCTCCGCGCACATCGTCGTCCGCTCCGACGCCCTCGACGCGATCGGCCACGAGAAGCTGCTGCACGACCTCCAGGGCTGCCTGGGGCACCACTTCGACGTCGAGCACTGCACGTTCCAGCTGGAGCCGAGCGGGCACGCGGAACACGAGGCGCGGCTCTGCCACTGAGGCGGGGGCGGTCGGATCATCGGATCGTCGGCCGTGTTTGCGACGTGCCACTCGTCCGGGTTGGTTGTCGGTCCGCTCCCCGCCGGGGACGGTTCCGGGGCTGCCGGGGCGGGCAAGATCACCCCTCGGGCCCCGTTCCCGGCACCGCTTCGCGCCGGGAGAGCCGGACGTGTACGGCAGACTGGGGGGCGCGAGGACCGATGCTAAGGATGGGTATGCCGATCACACCTGCCACCACGACGCACAGTTCACCGAACGGCACCGCGGACCCGATCCTGCTGGAACTGGTCGACGAGAACGGCGTCACGATCGGCACGGCCGAGAAGCTGACCGCGCACCAGCCGCCGGGGCAGCTCCACCGCGCGTTCTCGGTGTTCCTCTTCGACGAACAGGGCCGTCTCCTGCTCCAGCAGCGGGCGCTCGGCAAGTACCACTCCCCCGGCGTGTGGTCGAACACCTGCTGCGGGCACCCGTACCCCGGCGAGGCCCCCTTCGCGGCGGCGGCCCGGCGGACGCACGAGGAGCTGGGGGTCTCCCCGTCGCTGATGGCCGAGGCGGGGACCGTCCGCTACAACCACCCCGACCCCGAATCGGGCCTGGTGGAGCAGGAGTTCAACCACCTCTTCGTCGGTCTCGTGCAGTCGCCGGTGCGGCCGGAACCGGAAGAGGTCGGCGACACGGCCTTCGTGACGGCCGCGGAACTCGCCGAGCGGCACGCGAAGGACCCGTTCTCCGCCTGGTTCATGACCGTCCTGGACGCCGCCCGCCCGGCGATCCGCGAGCTGACGGGGGACGGGGCGGGCTGGTAGCGGCGACGGGACGCCGGCTGGCCGAGGCGGCGGACGCGGCGGCGGGGCAAGGCCGACCGGACGAAGCGGGGCCCGGCGGCTGGTTGAGGCGGGCCGGGCAAGGCTGCGGGGCGCGGCGGGCCGGGCGAAACGGCGGGGCTCGGCGGCCGGTCTTGGCGGGCCGGGCAGGGCGGCGGGCTCGGCGGCTGGGCAAGTCTGCGGGGCGCGGGTCGGTGGCGGGGTGGGGCGGGGGCCGGGTGGTTGGGGCGCGTGGGTCGGCGGAAGCGGTTGGCCGCGCCCCGAAATCCCTGGTCAGCCCGTGCGCAAAGGTTTCAGCGGAAGTGCCGCCCAGATGACCTTGCCGCCCGTCGTCGTGTGTTCCACGTCGCACACGCCGCCCGCCTCCCGGGTGAACTCCCGCACCAGCAGCAGCCCCCGGCCGCCGGTCTCGCTGTGAGGGTTCTCCATGGCGGTCGGGCGGTAGGGGTGGTTGTCCTCGACGGACACCCGCACCCACTCCGCGCCGACCGCGACCTCCAGCGCGAGCGTCGGCGACAGCAGCGCCGCGTGCTTGACGGCGTTGGTCACCAGCTCCGACACGATCAGCAGGAGCGCGTCGACGACCTCGTCCGCGACCGGCACACCCTGCCGGTGCAGCAGATCCCGTACCGCGCGCCGCGCCTGCGGTACGGAGGCGTCCACGGCCGGCGCGGTGAACCGCCAGACCCCCTCGTACGGCAGCGGCTCCGGCGCCGCCGTGGTCGTGCTGTCGCCGCCCTCGGGGCGTGGGTCGGGCCCGCGCCCGTGATCGTCCATCGTCCGGTCGCCGCCTCTGTCCTCGATGCCGCTGTACTCCGTTGTCGCCACACGACGAGTGTTGGCAACGGCGACGTCCACTCCTATTGACTGGCCGTAAATAGATCGATATTGATCGAATCGCAGGTCCCTAGGGGTGACGGTTTACGGATACGACCGTTTCGTTGATCAGGCGGTTACCCGAAACGTCCCTCCGGGCGGCGGTTAGCATCCCCTGACATGGAGCCCCGACTGTCCCACCGGGTGGCCGATTCGGTCGCCACCGTCGTCATCGGCCACCCAGCGCGGCGCAACGCCATGACCCCGGACATGTGGCGGGCCCTGCCGCCGCTCCTCGCGTCCCTCGCGGACGACCCGCGCGTGGGCGCGCTCGTGCTCACCGGGGAGGGCGGCACGTTCTGCGCGGGCGCCGACATCTCCAGCCTGCGTGGTTCGGCCGCCGAGGCGCGGGAGCTGGCGGTCCTCGCGGAGGAGGCGCTGGCCGCGTTCCCCCGGCCCACCCTGGCCGCCGTACGCGGGCACTGTGTGGGCGGCGGGGCGCAGTTGGCGGGGGCCTGCGATCTGCGGTTCGCGGAGGAGGGGGCGCTGTTCGGGGTGACGCCCGCGAAGCTCGGGCTGGTCTACCCGGCGTCCAGCACGCGCAGGCTGGTGTCCCTGGTGGGGCCGGCGACCGCGAAGTGGCTGCTGTTCTCCGGCGAGTTGATCGGTACGGAGCGCGCGCTGCGCACGGGGTTCGTCGACGAGGTGCTGCCTTCGGGCGGGCTCGGCGAGCGGGTCGAGGAGTTCACGCGGGTCCTGGTCTCCCGCTCGCGGCTGACGCAGGCCGCGGCGAAGGAGTTCGCGGACGGGCGCACGGACCGGGACGCGTACTGGGCCGGCGTGGAACGCGGCAGCGGCGACACCGCCGAGGGTGTCGCCGCGTTCCTGGAGCGCAGGGCGCCGAGGTTCAGCTGGTCCCGCTGAGGACGAAACGGCTGCTCTCGCGCAGGGACTCGACGATCTCGGCGGGAGCCTTCTGCGGCGAGCCGGCGTCGTAGGGCGGCTGCGGGTCGTACTCGATGACGAGCTGGACCGTCTGCGCGCGCGTGTCACCGGCGATCCGGCCGAGCAGCGCGAGCCCCATGTCGATGCCGGAGGAGACGCCCGCGGCGGTGACGTACTTGCCGTCGAACACGACCCGCTCGCCGGTGGGTTCGGCGCCGTAGGTGCGCAGGGTGTCGAGGCCCAGCCAGTGGCAGGTCGCGCGGCGGCCTTCGAGCAGGCCGGCGGCGCCCAGGAGCAGCGAGCCGGTGCACACGGACGTCGTCCACGTGCTGGTCTCGTCGACTTCGCGCAGCCAGTCCAGGATGCGTTCGTTGTCCATCTGCCGGGTCTGTCCGGGGCCTCCGGGAACCACGACGACGTCGGGCCGGGTGACCTCGTCGAGCGTGCGGTCGGCGGTGAGGGCGAGGTGTCCGCTGTGCGAGCGGACGGGGCCGGCCTGCTCGGCGACGAAGACGATCTCGACGTCGGGGACGCCCTCCAGGGGTTCGTAGGGGCCTACGGCGTCGAGGGCGGTGAAACCGTCGAACAGGAGGATGGCGATCTGCATGGGTGGGGCCTTCCGGTCGGTGGCGGGTGGTTCGGGTGACGGCCGGGGGGTCACGTCGTGCTCGGGCGGAAGCGGCGGCGGTATTCCGCCGGGGGTGTGCCGAGGGCTTTGACGAAGGCACGGCGCATGGCTTCGGGGGTGCCGTAGCCGCTCGTGCGGGAGATCTGTTCGATGCCGGCCGTGGTGTCCTCCAGGAGGCGGCGGGCGTGTTCGAGGCGGACCCGGTCCACGTAGCGGCCCGGGGTGGTGCCGGTCTCGGCGCGGAAGGCTCTCGCGAAGTGGCGGGGAGACAGAGCCGCGCGAGCGGCCAGCGAATCGACGTCCAGGTCGGCCGCCGGGTGCTCGGAGATCCAGCGCTGGACCTCCCTGAGGGGTTCACGCCGGGCCATCTGGGCGGTCAGCTGGGCGCTGAACTGGGCCTGGTTGCCCGGGCGGCGCAGGAAGACGACGAGGTTGCGGGCCACCGAGAGGGCGATGTCGCGGCCGAGGTCCTCCTCGACGAGGGCGAGCGCGAGGTCGATGCCCGCGGTCACGCCCGCCGAGGTGGAGACGGCGCCGTCCCGGACGTAGATGGGCTCGGGGTCGACGTCGACCTCCGGGTGGTCCTCGGCGAGTTTCGCGCAGTACGCCCAGTGCGTCGTCGCCCGCCGCCCGTCGAGGAACCCCGCCTGCGCGAGCCGGATCGCGCCGGTGCACACCGACACCAGGCGCCGCGCGCGCGAGCCGTTGTCCCGCAGCCAGGCGACGAGTTCGGGCGCCTCACCCCGCGTCCCGGGGCCGCCGGGCACCAGCAGGGTGTCGGGGACGGGTACGCCGGACAGGGCCGCGTCCGGGACGAGGGTGAGGCCGCTGGTGGTCCGTACGGGCCCGCCGTCCAGGGACGCCGTGACGATCCGGTAGCTGCCGGGGGCGAACACGTGCGTGCCCGCGAAGACCTCCGCCGGGCCGCTCACGTCGAGGCTCTGGACGCCGTCGAAGAGGACGACGAGGACGGTGCGCTCTTCCATGCGGCCGATTCTTCGCGGGTGTCCGGACGGCGGCAATGACGCGCTTCCCACCTTTTCAGCCATGGTCGTCCGGGGCATCGTCCGGGACGAGTTCGCGCACCAGGTCACCCGCTGTCAGTGGCACCTGCCACAATTGCGGCGCAAGCTGACGTTGGAGAAGGCGGTACGGGTCGTGACCGAAGCAGGGTCCATCGAAGGCAGGATCGCCGAGGAGCTCGGCGTACGGGAGCGGCAGGTCAGGGCAGCCGTGGAACTGCTCGACGGCGGCTCCACGGTGCCGTTCATCGCCCGCTACCGCAAGGAAGCGACGGAGATGCTCGACGACGCGCAGCTGCGCACGCTCGAAGAGCGCCTGCGCTACCTGCGCGAGCTGGAGGAGCGGCGTACGGCCGTCCTGGAGTCGGTCCGCGAACAGGGCAAGCTCACCGACGAGTTGGCGGCGCGCATCCGGGGTGCCGAGACGAAGGCGCGGCTGGAGGACATCTACCTGCCGTTCAAGCCGAAGCGGCGGACGAAGGCCCAGATCGCGCGCGAGGCCGGTCTCGAACCGCTCGCCGAGGGGCTGCTCGGGGACCCGTCGGTCGACCCGCTGGCCGCCGCCGCTGCCTTCGTGGACGCCGGGAAGGGCGTCGCCGATCCGCAGGCCGCGCTGGACGGGGCGCGCGCGATCCTCACCGAGCGGTTCTCGGAGGACGCCGACCTGATCGGCGAGGTCCGGGAGCGGATGTGGACGCGCGGGCGGCTGGCCGCGAAGGTGCGGGACGGCAAGGAGGAGGCGGGCGCGAAGTTCGCCGACTACTTCGACTTCGCGGAGCCGTTCACGGCGCTGCCCTCGCACCGGATCCTGGCGATGCTGCGGGGTGAGAAGGAGGAGGTCCTCGATCTGGTGCTGGAGCCGGAGGAGCCTTCGGCGGACGCGTCGGGTGCGGGTTCGGGTGCGGGTTCCGCTTCGGTTTCGTCCTATGAGCCGATCATCGCCTCGCGGTTCGGGATCGCCGACCGCGGCCGGCCCGCCGACAAGTGGCTCCTCGACACGGTGCGCTGGGCCTGGCGCACCCGCATCCTCGTCCACCTCGGCATCGACATCCGCCTGCGCCTGCGGACGGCCGCCGAGGACGAGGCGGTCGACGTGTTCGCCGCCAACCTCCGCGACCTCCTGCTCGCCGCCCCCGCGGGCACGCGCGCGACGCTCGGCCTCGACCCCGGTTTCCGTACGGGCGTGAAGGTCGCCGTCGTCGACGCGACCGGCAAGGTCGTCGCCACCGACGTCATCTATCCGCACGTCCCGGCGAACAGGTGGGACGAGGCCATCGCCAAGCTCGCGCGCCTCGCGAAGGAGCACGCGGTCGAGCTGATCGCCATCGGCAACGGGACCGCGTCCCGCGAGACCGACAAGCTCGCCGGTGAACTCATCACCAAGCATCCCGAGTTGAAGCTGACGAAGGTCATGGTCTCCGAGGCCGGTGCCTCCGTGTACTCGGCGTCCGCGTTCGCCTCGCAGGAGCTGCCCGACATGGACGTGTCGCTGCGCGGCGCCGTCTCCATCGCGCGGCGGCTCCAGGACCCCCTCGCCGAGCTCGTGAAGATCGACCCCAAGTCCATCGGGGTCGGGCAGTACCAGCACGACCTCTCCGAGGTGAAGCTGTCCCGGTCCCTCGACGCGGTCGTCGAGGACTGCGTGAACGGCGTCGGGGTCGACGTCAACACGGCGTCCGCGCCGCTGCTGGCCCGCGTGTCCGGGGTGACCTCCACGCTCGCCGAGAACATCGTCGCCCACCGTGACGCCAACGGGCCGTTCCGGTCGCGTACCGAGCTGAAGAAGGTCGCCCGGCTCGGGCCCAAGGCGTACGAGCAGTGTGCCGGATTCCTGCGGATCCGGGGCGGGGTCGATCCGCTGGACGCGTCCAGCGTTCACCCCGAGGCTTATCCCGTCGTGCGGCGGATGGTGAAGTCGTCCGGGCAGGAGGTCGCGTCTCTCATCGGCGATACGGCCACTCTGCGGTCCCTCCGGGCTTCCGACTTCGTCGACGAGACGTTCGGGCTCCCCACCGTTTCCGACATTCTCAAGGAGTTGGAGAAGCCCGGTCGCGATCCTCGGCCCGCCTTCAAGACGGCGACATTCAAGGAGGGCGTCGAGAAGATTGCCGACCTGTCCTCCGGGATGGTGCTGGAAGGGGTTGTCACGAATGTCGCCGCGTTCGGGGCGTTCGTCGATGTCGGTGTGCATCAGGACGGGCTCGTGCACGTTTCCGCGATGTCGCGGAATTTCGTCAAGGATCCTCGGGAAGTGGTGAAGCCGGGGGACATCGTCAAGGTGAAGGTGCTTGACGTGGATATTCCTCGGAAGAGGATTTCGTTGACTTTGCGGCTGGAGGACGAGGCGGCGAAGCCGGCGGCGGGGGCCGGGCCTCGGCGTCAGCCTCAGCAGCGTCAGCAAGGGCGTGGCGGTCAGCGGCAGGCTCCGGCGCCCTCCAACAGTGCGATGGCGGACGCCTTGCGGAAGGCCGGGTTGGTGGACCCCAAGAGGGGAAAGCGCGCCTAACGTTCCGTCACTCTGCCTGCGCTGACCTCCAGGCGGCGCGTCACCTGTACCGC
This sequence comes from Streptomyces niveiscabiei, assembly GCF_033794345.1. Classification (NCBI taxonomy): domain Bacteria; kingdom Bacillati; phylum Actinomycetota; class Actinomycetes; order Kitasatosporales; family Streptomycetaceae; genus Streptomyces; species Streptomyces niveiscabiei. Next base: position 2,868 of record NZ_JARAYJ010000007.1, on the reverse strand, counting down.
GTCCAGCATTCTGCGGTCGTGCGTCACCAGGAGCAGCGTTCCCTCGTACGCCTCCAGCGCCGATTCCAGTTGCTCGATCGCCGGTAGGTCCAGGTGGTTCGTCGGCTCGTCCAGGACCAGGAGGTTGACGCCCTTGCCCTGGAGCAGTGCCAGGCCCGACCTTGTCCTCTCGCCCGGGGACAAGGTCGCCGCCGGGCGCAGGACGTGGTCCGCCTTGAGGCCGAACTTCGCCAGGAGCGTGCGGACTTCCGCCGGTTCCGTGTCGGGGACCGCCGCGCAGAACGCGTCCAGCAGGGACTCCGGGCCGTAGAACAGTTTGCGGGCCTGGTCGACCTCGCCCACCAGGACGCCCGAACCCAGCGTCGCCGTACCGGAGTCGAGGGGGAGGCGGCCGAGGAGTGCTGCGAGCAGGGTTGATTTTCCTGCGCCGTTCGCGCCGGTCACGGCTACGCGGTCCGCCCAGTCGATCTGGAGCGTCACCGGGCCGAACTCGAAGTCGCCGAGGCGGACCTTCGCATCGCGCAGAGACGCGACGACCGCGCCCGAGCGGGGTGCGGAGGCGATCTCCATCCGCAGTTCCCACTCCTTGCGGGGTTCCTCGACGACGTCGAGGCGTTCGATCATGCGCTGGGTCTGACGTGCCTTCGCCGCCTGCTTCTCGCTGGCCTCGCTGCGGAACTTGCGGCCGATCTTGTCGTTGTCGTTGTTCGCCTTGCGCCGCGCGTTCTTGACGCCCTTGTCCATCCAGGAGCGCTGCATCTGGGCGCGGTCCTGGAGGGCGGCGCGTTTGTCGGCGTACTCCTCGTAGTCGTCGCGGGCGTGGCGGCGGGCGGTGGCGCGTTCTTCGAGGTACGCCTCGTAGCCGCCGCCGTAGAGGTTGATCCGGCCTTGCGCCAGGTCGAGTTCGAGGACCTTGGTGACCGTGCGGGTGAGGAACTCGCGGTCGTGGCTGACGACGACCGTGCCGGCGCGCAGGCCCTTCACGAACCGTTCCAGGCGTTCGAGGCCGTCGAGGTCGAGGTCGTTGGTGGGCTCGTCGAGGAGGAAGACGTCGTAGCGGGAGAGGAGCAGCGAGGCGAGGCCCGCGCGGGCCGCCTGGCCGCCGGACAGGGACGTCATCGGCTGGTCCAGGCCGACGGCGAGACCCAGGGACGCGGCGGTTTCCTCCGCGCGTTCGTCCAGGTCGGCGCCGCCGAGGTCGAGCCAGCGCTCCAGGTGCACGGAGTAGGCGTCGTCCGCGCCGGGGACTCCGTCGGCGAGGCCCTGCGCGGACTCGTCCATCAGGCGCTGTGCCTCGGCGACGCCGGTCCTGCGGGCCAGGAACTCGCGGATCGTCTCGCCGGGGCGGCGTTCGGGTTCCTGCGGGAGGTGGCCTACGGTCGCGGTCGGCGGGGAGAGCTTGAGGTCGCCCTCCTCCGGGGTGAGCAGGCCCGCGAGCAGTCTCAGCAGCGTGGACTTGCCCGCGCCGTTGGCCCCGACCAGGCCGATCACGTCCCCGGGGGCCACGACGAGGTCGAGTCCGGAGAAGAGGGAGCGGTCGCCGTGGCCGGCGGCGAGGTTCTTGGCGACGAGGGTGGCGGTCACAGAGAGTAGATCCTAGCGGGGGTCGGGGGGTGCGGGCTTCTGGGTTTCGAGGGGGCGGGGCCAAGGGCAAGGGGTGGGGGTGGTGCCGGGGGCGGGTTCCGCGAGGGTGGGGCCTCTCAGGGCGGCTCCGGCTCAGGAGGGTTCCTCAAGGTGGCGGCTCGGGCGTCCGGCCGTGGTGGTGCCGTACGGCTTGAGGGCCGGTCCCTCCGGGGAGGTTCGGGGCATGAATCGTGACGTCGTGATCATCGGGGCCGGGGTCGTCGGGCTGACGACCGGAGTGGTGCTGGCCGAGCGGGGGTGGCGGGTGCGGGTGTGGGCCCGCGAGGTGGGTGAGGCGACGACCTCGGCCGTCGCCGGTGGGCTGTGGTGGCCGTACCACATCGAACCCCGGCCGGCCGCGCGCGCCTGGGCGTTGGAGTCGCTCGACGTGTACCGGGAGCTGGCGCGGCGGGGTGGGGCCGGGGTGCGGATGGCGGAAGGGGTGCTCGGCGGGACGTCCCTCGACGAGGTGGCGTGGCTGGAAGGGGCGGCGTTGGGGTTGCGGGCCTGCACGCCGGGTGAGTACGCGGCGGGGTCCGGGTTGTGGGCCCGGTTGCCGCTGGTCGACATGGCCGGGTATCTGCCGTGGCTGCGGGGGCGGTTGGCGGACGCCGGTGGCCGGGTCGAGGTGCGTACCGTGACCGGCCTCGCCGACGCCGACGTGCCCGTGGTCGTCAACTGTGCCGGGCTCGGGGCGCGGGAGTTGGCCGACGATCCCGAAGTGCACCCGGTTCGTGGGCAGTTGGTGGTCGTCGAGAACCCCGGCATCGACCACTGGACCGTGTCCGACGGCGCGGACGGTTCCCTGACGTACTTCTTCCCCCAGCCCGGGCGACTGCTGCTGGGCGGCACGGCCGAGGAGGGCGCCTGGTCCCTCGTACCCGATCCCGCCGTGGCGGAGGCGATCGTCCAGCGCTGCGCGCGGCTCCGGCCGGAGATCGCGGGGGCGCGGGTGCTGGGGCATCGGGTGGGGCTGCGGCCCGCGCGGGGGGTGGTGCGGTTGGAGCGGGGGGTGCTGGGCGACGGGCGGGTTGTCGTGCATCACTATGGGCACGGGGGTGCGGGAGTGACGGTGGCTTGGGGGTGCGCGCGGGAGGCGGCGGGGTTGGTGGAGGGGGGCGTGGGTGAGGGGGCGGCGGAGGTGGGGGGCGGGTGAGGGGCGGGGCCCCCGGGGGGGGCGGCGGCGCCCGGGGTGAAAACAGGGCCGGGCGCCGGGGGGGCGCCCGGCGGTTGGGTGTGACCGGC